>JAGBTH010000145.1 GCA_017631385.1 Kiritimatiellia bacterium | reverse complement strand
TGAGCTCCTCAAGCGCAATAATCGAAACCTGGAAGTCATTGCCGCGTATACCGCTCTTGCGGGCACGGACATTGAATGCCGCATCGGCGAAAAGTTTCAGCGCCTCTTCAATATAAGGATGCGGCGCGTAAGAACTCGAACTTATCAACTTAAGCATTTTACCGTATTCCGCCAAGACAAGCGCGAGATCGCGCCTCGACTGCGCCTCTTCGCCGCGCAGTTTAAGCGCTTTACGGAACGCGAGAATTGCGAGCTCGTAACTAATCGCCTCACGAGCGCGCCACCCCATCGAGCGCCAAAGCGCAGCGTCTTCAAGCTTAAACTCGGCAAGATTCGAGATAATTTTATCACCTAAAGCCCTCTTTCTCTCTTTGTAGAACCATCCCGCGCAATCAAGATAAAACGCAGGTGACTGACCGTACTTCTCGCGCTCCTTTAAATACGCCTTATACGCAGCATCTCTATCTGGGGCCGCCTTCAACGATTCAAGATACGGCGTTTTAGGATCCCACGCCTTAAGCGAGACGGTCGGAGCGGGAGATATTGCATCATCATGTGCCGTTCCGGCCTTTCCTTCACGCTCAGGAAAAGACGCTCTCCAAGCGCACTCGACTTCCGCAGATACAGAACCTGGAGTTCTTGACGCTACCATACTCCTCATACGAACAATACCACCGTACGCCCTTCCTTGACGAACGGACGAACGCACAGACCGCGTTTCGGCCGGAGGATCTGGTTCTTCCGCATCAAGTTCGGCACTCTGAACAGCAACCGCTCTCGCATTATCAAAAACTCCGCTCTTCGGAGTGCGCTTAGGAGGCTTAGGATTATTCCACCACTTTACGCGCTCTTCCCAATATTTAAGGAGATTCGCTTCATGATCAGCCTTCGCCTTTTTAAGGGCGATTGGATCATCTTGCGCGGCGCGGCGCTTTTTCCATTCACCGTAGAAATTCATACTTTCGTTCGGCTCGATATCATGCTCTAAATATTGCTCCAATCTCTCTAAAACGATAAGCGAATGATTGGGGCCCGCGACGGAATACTTTCGAGCGAGTTTAAGAAACTCATCTTTGCGGCTATCGGCCTGATTGGCGAGGTCGCTCATACGGCGTTTAGCCCAGACGGTTGCGAGTAATCTTCCGCTATTAACGGTTGCGCCATCAGGAATCTTCTCGTCGACGCCAAGTTTCCTTACCTCGATCGGACGCACTGGCGCATCATCACGCGATGCGACCGTTATATTGGCCTTATCTTCATACTTCGGTGCCGTAAGCCCCATCGTATCAATCTCGTCGGTAAAAAGAAGAACGCCCGACGAATCCTTAGCAGGCTTAAACCTAATAATATACTTAAACTTCTCAATCGCCGCATCTATTAAAGTGCCGCCATCGTAAACGAGCGCATCAATCTCTTTAAGAAGATTCTCTTTAGTAAAAGCCGTTGGATATAACTTAGCGTCATAATTAAAAACAATTAAACGCCACTTACCATCTTTAGGGAGCAAGTCCAGTTTCTTGCGCCAAGCGGCGGCAAAAGGCTTCGCGCTCATACTCGTATCCCAGATAATTACGCCCTTATTGAACGATGCTATCTTTTCGGAAATCGATGCCTTTTTCTTTTCTTCGCCCGAATAAGTCGCAACAAATACATCTTCACCATCGCGCTCATAGACGGCTCCGGGCTTCATATCCTCTTTAGCGACGATATATTCGACCTCCGCTTTGCGCGGCGTTTTAGGATTAAGCGGGAATATTCTCGTACGCCAGATATTACCCTTAACGTGCTCGACGATACCGGGATCGACGCGCTTACGAGTTTCGTTCTCGAATGCTACACGCGCCTTCTCCTTCTCGCAGATGACACCGGGGATCATATCGCCGTTAATCTCAAGCGCGTAGCCGCACACGAACGCACCGTCGGGAATCGGGAACTCCAGCTCGCCCGACATTACGCGCGCGTTCGGATTAGTGAACGTAAGATTAACCTTAACACGCTTGAAAAATGCGTTCTCCGCGGCAACCGTTTCTTTCGTCTCAACTACGACATTCGTCTCGTTCGCTCTAAGATCGCCGACCGTTACGACCGGCATCGGCAGCGGCCTCAACGGAGGTCGCGGCATAACAACCTTAGCTAATACATTTACACTACAACAAAGTGTAAGAAAAACGAATAATGGAAAATATTTTCTCATAAGAAGATTGTAACACAAGCATTATAAAAAAATCAACTTCAAAGTGTTTACTACCGCAACGTTAATTTGATAAAATCATACTATGAAAAATAGCTCATTTATCAATAAGGTTCTTCTTGCTTTAATCGCAGGATATTCGTTTTTACCCTTAACTTCCGCTGCAGACGAGTGGCCCGTCATTAAGCATTTTGACGCTGAGCACACATTGCGCGTAGCCCTCCCCATGGGCGGCATAGGTTGCGGCGCGATTTCGCTATCCGGGCGCGGCGAATTAGTCGATTGGGAAATCATGAATAGACCCAATAAAACGATGAGCGAACTAGAACGCCAGGCCGACTCTCGTACATTCTTCGCAATTCGCGTTAAGAGTAAAACTCACGAATCAGTAACTATGCTCGCGGGCCCCCTACATCCGACGGAGCTTTATGCTGACGAGGGTAACAGCGTTCCTCAAGCGGGCTTGCCGCGCTTTAGAAACGCGACATTTGATGGAGCCTTCCCATTCGGGACTGTTCATTTAAGCGATAAGGATTTACCGATTAAAGTAAAGATCAAAGGCTTCTCGCCTTTTATACCTGGTGATAGCGCAGCGAGCTCTCTACCTGTCGCGTCGCTTGAATACGAGGTTGAAAATCTCTCTAATGAGGAGATAGAAGTTTCAATCGCCGCTTTTGTAAGAAATACGGTAGGTAATGACGGTAAGATGACCGGCTTTACTTGGCGCCGTCTTACGCGCACAAGCGGCGAAAAGGACAATAGAACCGTATATTGCGAAGGCTCGGGCTTAAAAGGCGTAATGTGCTTATCAGACGGCGTAGAAACCAACTCCACAGCGTGGGGAACTTTCGCGCTCTCTACGAGCGAAACTAATGCTAAAATTTCGTATAAGACCAAGTGCGCTGAAAACAGCTGGCGCAGAACGATTCTTGAGTTTTGGGACGATCTAACTGATGATGGCGAACTTAAAAGTATTGAAAACGAAGAAAAGACGACTCCCCATGGCGCTTTATGCGTAAAAAAGATTATAAACGCGAAATCTAAAGAGCCCTTTAAGTTCGCCTTTACATGGAACTTCCCCAATCGTCAGGCTTGGGAAGACGAAAAGACGATCGTCGGTAACTGGTACTCTAAGCACTATCGCGACGCGTGGGATGCCGCGCTTAGAATTGTGCCGCGCCTAAAAGAACTCGAAAAGCGCTCATTAGCTTTTACGCGAAAAATCGCTGCGCTTAATGCGCCGGATGTAATTAAAGAGGCTGCCCTTTCTAATCTCGCGGTATTAAAAAGCCAGACTGTATTTCGCGTTCCGAGCGGTCATTTTATGGGTTGGGAAGGCTCTTTCCATCATGAGGGATCGTGCCACGGTAGCTGTACGCACGTATGGAATTATGAGAATGCCGTAGCGTGTCTATTCCCTGATCTCGCGCGCTCTATGCGTGATGTCGAGTTTAATTATTCGATGAATCCCAAGACTGGGGCGATGGACTTTAGAACTCCATTACCGCTAGGCTCTGAGCTTAAGGGCGCGGTCGCGGCCGATGGACAGATGGGTACGATAATTAAAGCATATCGTGAATGGAAGATTAGCGGTGATAACGCTTGGCTTAAGTCCATGTGGCCTAGGGTTAAAAAAGGCCTTGAATTCGCTTGGTGCCAAGAAGGCGCTCATAAATGGGATAAAGAATGGCAAAAGGTCGGCTGGGACGCCAAAAAGTCAGGCTTAATGGATGGTGAACAGCACAATACGATGGATGTAAACTACTATGGACCTAATTCTCAGATGGGATTTTGGTATTTAGCCGCTTTGAGAGCAGCCGAAGAAATGGCTAAGGCGATGAAAGATAATCAATTCGCTAAAGAGTGCCGCGCCATTTTTGAAAAAGGCTCTAAGCGTATTGACGAAGAACTCTTCAACGGCGAATATTACGAGCAAATAATCCCCAAAGATCGCGGCGAGCTTAGATACCAGCTCGGCAAGTGTTGTCTCGTCGACCAGCTCGTTGGTCAGCAAATGGCTCACCTTTGGGATTTAGGCGACTTAGCTAAAAAAGAAAACTTAAAGAAGACGTGCGAATCTATTATGAAGTACAACTTTTTACCGGACTTCTCTCGTCACTTTAATAATATGCGCTCTTACTGCGTTGGCGATGAAGCGGGGCTACTTATGGGTAGCTGGCCACGCGGTCGTGAGAAGATACCCTTCCCGTATTTTGGCGAAGTTATGACGGGCTTTGAATATGTAGCTGCAGCCGAAATGATATTCCAAGGCCTCGATAACGAAGCTTTAACAGTAATAAGAGCGATACGTGATCGTCATGAGGGTCTTAAGCGCAATCCGTTTAACGAACCAGAATGCGGCCATAATTACGCGCGCTCAATGGCTAGCTGGAACTGCCTCTTAGCATGGCTTAAAACACATGGCGGCGATATAAACGAGATTATCAGCGAATGAATTAGAGAGGGACAGTCCACCTGTCAACAGCTAGCAACATATCACTCTACTGCTCTATTTAATTAAGAGAGGGACAGTCCACCTGTCAACAGCTAGCAACATATCACTCTACTGCTCTATTTATCCCAGTAAGCACTTTCGCTCTCCTTCGCGACAATGCTTCGCCATACGCTCACACTTCTCGTGCGGCGTTTCTTTTCGCATTTCGCTTCTTTTCGTTATGTCTCTTTCGCTATCCGCCCTTTTCCTTCAGGCTGTCGATGCGTTTATTTCAGCTCGTTCATTTTTAGCAAGCTACGCTGGGTCGTCCGCTCCTTACCTTCGTCGGTTCCAGCTTTCTACTTTATAGCGCTTACGCTACGATTGGCTCGCACCAATCTAGTGCTTTACAACGCTTCGCTGAGCGCGTCTTATGCATTGGATAATCAGTTGGTAAGCTCATTATTGTCTTTAAGGCAAATTCGACGGATCCAATAAAAGCGCCTTTAAATATCTTTAGATTTACTCGTATTGCCTGTGATGCTCGTATTGAGCGCTTCCATGGTCTTGTTTCGTCATCGTCTTGTTTACGATCATGTTCGCGATAATACTCTACTTTCTCTGATTCTTCATCATAATAATCGCACATTGAGCGGAGTTGATCTTCGGATAGATTATCGGGAAGCTTATCATTGAATATCGCTTCCATTTTAGCCTTTGCTTCAGGCCATTTTAGCCCTAACATCTTCTCATACATTTTGCGACATTGATTGGCAATATCTCCTTCGCCTAAAGCTGTTGAAAAACTACTCCATCTCCAAGAAGTTGGCGTTGTTGTTAGCTTCGCTTTAACTGGGTTATAATCTATGTATGCTGCTACAATTGATAAGACATTAGATGTATTCTCTACTAACCCACTATAAAATCTACCTTGCCAAAGAGCGCCTTTATGACCATAATCGTCGTTGAACATTCTTGTAATTCTCTCTTTAAAAGTCTTCATAAATTGCGAAATATTATACATTCGCCTAAAATAGCGATCCTTCTCCTCATCAACTAAATACCCCGCGCCGGACGAAATTGCCGCGGTCCAACGATTTAACATTCTCTCAGCTGTCTTAACATTATAGAGAATACGGATACGGCGCAATAGTTCTTCATCTGGAAGTTTAAATCCTATTGGTGGGCGCGGCAGTAAAGTTATTGGTACATCCTCATCCTTAGACCAAATGGGAATTCGACATTCCGCTGGGCGCATACCAAAGGCATAAGATGGTGGATCTATCTCAGGATTAACGCGATACTCTTTAGGCACATTAGGGACATGTACGAGCATGTGAATATGATTATCCATTACACACCACGCGTATAATTCTACACCGCTAAACGCGGCAGTTTTGTACATAGCACTAACAACCCGTTCTTTAATAGCATCACTCTTTAGTAACATTGCGCCATGAGCAATGCGAGTAGTGACGTGATATATCCCATTGGGAACGCTAATTCTATTTTTTCTGGCCATTGTGGGCATCCTTTCTTTTCGCACCTTGGGGGACAGTCCCCTTTGGGGTGGTGGTTCCTATTCCGTTGATGGTGCATAATGCACCTAAAACGCATTTTTGGAATAGGCGATGCCTCGCCAAATTGCCGACGATGCTTAGGCTGCACTAAAAAGCGCTCAAGCCCGCGGAGAAAGCCTCCTCCATCACATTCCTAATCGGCGGCCGCGGATCCCGACTTCATAGCCTACTCCCGGATTGATTCACCCTCCCTTCAGGTTTTTCATCCGATCTTCGCATAGCTCCATCAGGCTTAACCCAACGACTCATCTAAGACTCCCTTTCGTACCCTCGTCGCCACGAGGTTCAATCCCGGAGAGCGAGGATATAATATCATAAAATGGTGGACGGAGCAAGGGGGGACTGTCCCCCTCTTGCAAATCACTACAAAACAAACGCGGCGAACTTTTATAACCGCAGCGTTCATTAGATTTAGGAACGGGGACTGTCCCCCTTTTAGGGAAGCTCTAACACTTTAGCCATTCCATCCATTTTCGTGGTACAACAGCCTGAAGAGCTTTACTTTGTAAATATGCTTCTAAACCACGACCTGAATCCGCTAAACGACACATTTCGCCTAAAACAAGAGATCCAACTAAATCGATAGTATATTCGTGAACCTCATGATTCGAAAACCAAATGCGAATACTCCTCTCATCATAATGATACTGAAGTATTCTAACATTAACTCTATGATTATTATGACTTTGCATTGCGACCCTTCCTCGCCTTACCGCCTCGCGCCCTACGAGCACGAGATAACTCAACTAAAACCGCCCCAACTAAAAAGATAGTCGCAAATAAAATCATTCCACATATAAGAATAAGTGTAATGACTTCTCTCGGCAAAACAATACAAAGCGTTACACCGAGAATACCCGCTACAGCGGCGGCAGCTATTTGCCACCGCTGTAGTGAGTTATTATCGCCCTTTCGGACTCCACCAGGCTCCTCTTCCATTACTTAATAACCCTTTACCTAAGAATTAATCACTCAGTAATCTTAAAGAAACGATAGACATTAGCATCGTCCGCAGCCTGATTAAGCTTTACCCAATAGAGCGGAAGCGTAGAGGCTCCAGCTGAGTCATCGGCTTTAACATAAGCAACCGCCTGCCAATCGGGCTTTTCTAAGTTAGTAACTGCAACCAACTTGAGCTCTACCGAACCCGTGGCGAAGTCCTTAAAGAAGCCGATGCGCGACTCGCCGTCAACCATCGTGATAAAGACGCGGAACGCGCTCTTGAGCATGATGGAATATGTGCCATTTGCATTCTGCGAAACATAGTGTCCGGCGCTTGTACGGAAGCTGTCGGCGACATTCTTGTCTGTCACCGTCAAAACTGCATTACCTGTAAGCGTTATGTTTGCAGACGTGAAGCCGGCAAGGGTTCCGTTGGTAATTGCCACGTATGTGTTTCCAATTGCAAGTGACTTTCCGTTTGCTGAAAGCGTATTACCACCAAGATTGAAATTGAGATTTTTTGCGAGCGTAAGATTCTCTTCGAGCTTGGAATCTTTAACGAGCTTTACGAAATCACCCGTTTCAAGCGCAACAGCAATTGCACCTTCAACCGTTGTGTAGTAATCGGGCCCCGTGACCGCTACCGCACTCGTCATATCCTCAACGTCATATTCATACGGCTGATCGACTCCGACAAACTTATCCGCCGCCAAAGCGTCATCATACGTCTTGCTGAGACCGAGCTCAAGCTTGACCTTGAGATCAGGATTTGCCTGAAGTACCGCATCCGAAAGGTGGATACCGCAGATGAAATCGCCCACGCTGCCGCAGATATCAGTGTACTTGAAGTCGAATCCGGCGGAAGTGATGACAGGATAGACCTTCCTATCCTCAATCTTGAAGCCAGCAAGCGGAATCTTCACCCAGGCATTGAATGACGGATAGTATCCTGCGAGATAGCAGTTTTCGTCAGCGACAAAGCTACCGTCTTTAATGCCATCAATCGTGATGTAGAAATCGGTCGTATAATTACCGAAAGCATTTTTCTCAGCCTGCGCGACCGTATCCTTGGCGATGAAGTTAAGGGCAATCTGAAGATCAAACGGATCGGAGGATGTCGTCATCTTCTGCGTCCCGACCAAATCGTAGACATAGTAATTGTCGCCAAAGGTGTAATCCCCGTCAGGACCAACCTCTACCGGACCGAGATTGACGACCTCGGCGCTCGGAAGCTTGCCGACCTTGTATGTGACAGGATCGGAATTCTGCTCGGCGCAGAGATAGCCTTCGGCGCACCAATCCTTGACATCCTGCGTATAAGTACCACCGGTAAGTGAGACCAACGCCCCGTCAGCTACAACAATAGCACCTGTAACATCACCTGAACTTGTCATTTCAGAAGCACTGTCAAGTGTCAATGTATTGTTGCCAAGGTTGAGTGTGCCACCCTTGATATTGATTTTACCTCCAAGAACTTCCAACTGAGTTCTGGCGTTTGATCCGATAGTCAATACACCTTCAACATTAACTGTGCCGTTAATACCACCATGCTCATCAACTTTTCCAACCACATTATTTTGCTGCAACGTTGTTAAAACTGAGCTTGTCTTGTCGATATTGAGTTCACCGTCAATACGCATACTGCCAGTCGTAGCAACAGAGCCATTATAGAAATTGATGGTTACACCAACACCATTTTTAATATAGTTCTTCGCGGAAAGAACGCAATCATCAAACGTAACATTCCATTTAGCCGCCGACGTTCCACCAGCTGCGGCGTTGAAGAGACTTGTTGCAGAAACATAAGAATTGGTGAAATTCCAATCATAAGTTCCATAGGCATTCTTCCATGAAGAATTACCCAACTCAATATAAGCATCCTTAACGATAAGATTGCCTACATCCGTTCCGCCGACACTTACGCCGCTTGTACTGTTAAACTTAAGCGACGGCGTCATACCGGTGATATCGCTGGCGGTCAAATCCGACGCATCTTCGATATCGCCATACACCGTAATATTTCTGTTGTATCCAAGCACAAAACGGGAAATAAAAAGCGTTGATTGCTTATTGACGATCAAATCGAACGGAGTACCATTGATAGCCGACAAGACATTATTTACGCCATAAAAATTAACAGTGTTGTAGAAACGTGTCGTACCGGCACCGATAATTTTTACATTAGTAAGATCAGATCCGATGAACTGAACTTCGCCATTTGCCTCAATCGTCATTTCAGCGCCATTTACCGCCGTAAAATTGACGTTTTCAAACTTATTGGTTTCATAACTTCCAACAACGACATTAGAGAGAAGCTCAACCGTATCACCCGCATGCGCAGCAGCAAGAGCATCGGCAAGCGTTGCGTAACTTAGCTCATTTACTTTGGCAACCATAATTACAGGACGCGCTACTGTAAATTCGTCTTGAGCATCAATAGTCTTGGCGTAGATGTAATTCTTAACACCTTCAGTGAGCGTATTGTCCTTAGCTTCGACGCTGAGAACAGTTTCAGCCGTGTAAGAGCGAAGGTCAACTTCACCAGCCGCAGTGTTATTATTGAATGTTATGCTTTCGAATGCAGAAGCATAGGCATTCGCACTCAAGGTGTTACCAGTAATCACGACAGACTTGACGTCCTTGCCGCTCTCATTGTCGGAGATAGCCCTTCTCGTACCCGTGAGCGTGGAGTTCTTGACGACAATTTCAGTTGCCGCCAAATCAGTTGCACTGGCACCTTCACCGAAGATGATGCCGTACCTTGCGCTGCCGACAATCGTAAGACCGTCAACCGTGAGGCTCTTCTTAGCGGAAATCACGCGCTGAGCACCAGTCGCCTCACTGATATCAACGGTAAGGTTATTAATCGTCGCATTTTCCTCAAAGCGGAAAATCGTCATCCAGTTGCCGTCACTGACAGTACCCGTGAACTTGAGGGTGTGGCCATTACCGTTAATCGTCACCGATTCCTTGAACTGCGAGTGAGAACCGGCAGCCACATAATCGCGGCAATCCCACTTGTAGTCAATCGTGACATCAGAGAGGATTTCAATCGTGCAACCTTCCGTCGCAGCCTTGAAAGCATCTTCGAGCGTTGCGTAAGTCGTATCGCCGATCTTAGCGACGGGCTTGGCAGAAAGAACGATCTTGCCGTCAACGATGCTCGCTTCAAGATCGTCATTGCCAACAGTTTCGAGCGTACCCGTGAAGTTAGCGAGATTTGCAGTGAGCGAAATTTCGTCACCAGCGCTCATGCCTGCAGCGTCAACAACAATCTTACCGGCACCGGTAATCTTTCCAGCATTAATTTCGCTTCCTGCATCAGCCTTCATTGATGCATTCTGAGAAATGGCGATTTCCTGAAGAACTTCCAACTTAGCATTCAAGACTTCAACAGTACCGTTAACCGTTAACTTACCAATCTCGTTTACCGAATTAATCTTAACATATGCGCCATTCTTTACAACGAGCTTACTGTCAGCCCAATTGACATGAAGAAAGGCATCTTGCAAATCAGGCGTAGAATTGACGGTTCCATCCGTTTTACCGCCATCAACCGTAAGTGTACCGCCGCGGATATCGTCGATAACGCCGTTTAACTTTGAACCAGGTTCAATCGTTACATTTGCATAGTAAACAAAGCAGTTAGCATCCGCCCTTGAAGTAATCGTCGAGTTGTTAATCAACTTAACGTTACCTTCAAAAATATACTGACATCCTGATCCTGTAATAGTAATGTTAACTCCGTCAAATATGAACTCACCGTTATTAACACGCCTGCCCGTATACAATTCTTTTATAAAGTACTGCTTAGTAGGATCAGCCTGCTTGAATGTGACGCTATTAAAGACAGTCTCACCATACAGATAAAACACTTCTGGCGAATTGGCATTCGTCTCACCGACCAAGGTAATAACAACATCTGTCATACCAGCATCCTTGGCTGCGGACAAAGCATCAGCAAGCGTTGCGTAGTAATTATCGCCAATCTGAGCGACCTTGCCGTATGCAGGATTTGCGACTACACCATAAGTGCCATCAGCATTCTGCTTGGATTCATAACCATCAACGCAGTAGTCGAAGACATCCGAAGAGAATGTGCCGCCAGAGACCTGAGCAGAGCCCTTCTCCATGTTAATGCTGTCACCTTCAGAATCAATCTTGCCGCCTGTTACGGTCACTGCGGTGGAATCCTGCGCGTAGCTACCATTCTTAATACCAACACCAGCAGCAACAATTTCGCCACCGGAGATTGCAATAGTACTCGCACCACGCGATTCCATGAAGTTTTCACCTACAGTAATAGCATTGCCTGCAGAAATAATCTTACCAGCCTTAATGTCTACTTTCGCAGCATTCGCATAAATTGCAGCATTCTTCGTGGAGGTCGTTTCAATTGTGCCGCTTTCAAGCACAAAATCACCATTCATCATCCAAATCGCATAAGTATCAACAAGAATCTTACCCGTCTTCGCATCGCTAGAGTCACGAATCGTCAATCCTGCCCCATTAGTCAAATTGATAGCACCACTTGAAGAGCCAGTTCTGCTAAAGGTATAGCCATTCAAATCAAGCGTAACATTCGTATCAACAATCTTGGATGTGCTACCCTTATTCAAAATCAAGTTCGCATCGGATACGTTGTTGAGCAACTTGATGGTGCAATCGGCAAGATCCAAGTCGCTGAATCCAGTAAAGCCCGCATAATACGTGACATTACCATTGGCATCTGTAACTTCAATGTTCTTAGCTGACTGTTTCACCGTGACACCATCAGCCGTGAAACCATTTCTGTTCAAAGTTACACCTTCAGGAAGTTCAACAGTTTCAGCGGAGTTGTGGAGGAGCGTAACCGTGCTAGAAGCAGTAGCGACTTCTGCGGCCTGAGCGACTGTCGTGTAAATCTTGCCGTCAACGAGGACACCGCAAGCGCCATTATCATTAACGCAGGTAGGAGCAACGTCGAAAGTGACCGTTACGCCATTGGGCTTACCATCGAGGTCGAGTTCGAAGACACCTTTATTAGAGGAATAGGTGTTGTTTTCAAGCGTTACGCTCTGACCATAGGTGAGAACGATGGCAGGCTTGTCGTCAACTGCGGAGAAGTTGGTATTCTTGACGGTAAGTGCAGGCTTTACAACACTTGCATCAGCGCCATTTTCAGCATACATCTTAATACCGCGATAATCGGCAAAGGTGCAACCGTCAACCGTGATATTCGCATTACCATAAGCCCAGAGGCCGTACTTGTCGTGGGAGCGCTTGAAGGTGCAGCCTGCGAAAGTCACAGCACCGGAAGAAGCATAAGCACCGTTCAAGAACGTGCAGTTCGTGTAGGTAACCGCTGCTACATTATAGACGCCAAATGCGACGTTCATGAAACCTGCGTTACCAATAAAGCCACCGACAGACTTGCTGAGATTGAGGTTTTCAAAGGCAACATTCTTACCGGGTGCCTCAATGTATCCCTGGACATCGAGGTAGATTTCGGCATTTTCGCCTTCACCGACAAACTTAATGGAGGTATAGCTGCCAGAAAGCGTGGAGTTAAGCGTAACCTTTTCAAGAATCTTGACCGTCACAGAACCAGTCATCGCCTTAGCCGCTGCAAGAGCATCAGCGAAGTTTGTGAACTCTACGTCACCGATCTTAGCGACGGCAGGTGCTTGATTGGAATAAGATTCATCCTCCTTGACTGAAATCATCTCACCCTTGTGCGATACAGAAGTTATAGTCGTAGAAATGGCAACCTCTGTTACACCAACATTCTCAGGCAAAAGGATATCCGCGCCACCTTCAGGTGTACCCGTGAAGGTCGTGCCAGAAACCGTCAAAACGGACTTACCGCCATCAACAGAGGAAAGCACGCGAACGGGAATCTCATCATTTGAGACATCCGAACCGCAGTTCGTGAAGGTGCAGTCCGTAATCGTAACTGTCTGCGTACCGGCAGCCTTGTGATTAAGGTTGACGGCCTTGGTCAAATTGGAGAAATCAACATTGTTGAGCGTGATCGCGCCGTCAGCATTGGAGTAGACCGCCTCCTTGATAACACCTTCAAAAGAGGAGTCTTTAATCGTGATATTGAGCGTACCAGTCGTACCCGTAATGAAGACCTTGCCCATATTCTGACAGTCCTCGAAGACAAGATTCACGGTGTGCGCGGTCGCCTTGTTACCCCAAGCACCGCAACCTTCCAAATCCTTCACCGTAAGGGTCATGTCTGCAGTGATGTCACGACCGCCATTCGGGTCGGTATTGCCGATATCAAAATCGCGTTCGGAACCGCCAGAAACGGAAGCACCATTACCATAAATGGTTAGTGTGGCAGTCACAGGAGCATGCTGGAGGGAACCAACGTCTGCACCTGGCTTACAGTAAAGAATTGCGCCATCATTACCACAAACACCCTCGACAGCTTTCTGGAGAGTAGGATAATAGGTCGTACCATCATAAACGGTATTATTCTCCTGATATGAAGATGTATCAATGCCATTAGGCAATACGATATCAGCCGCTACCGCCGGCGCAACAAACGCGAAGACTGCCGCGAATGCAGCGATAATCGCACGTTTTACTTTATTTACTTTCATTTTTTATTTTTCTCCTTTATTTATTAAAATTTTATGACAATAAGCCAATATATAGCTTTATATACGTAAAATCGCTATTAGCTGTGACCCTAAATGCGGTTTTTAACCTTTATAGATATCGAAAATGATATCGCAAAAATCCATCACGCCATGAGAAAAAATTCCTCATGTGGGAACGAATTAAACCCGAAATTGAGAGTTCTAAGGCGTGATAAAAGCGAGAAATTAGAGGTTTTGGGCTTAGAGTGCCCCCCCCCCCGTACAGGGGCGATAATTTATCAAAAAATGAGCTAATAACTGATTTGTTATCAGTTATTGATGATATCTTATAGTGTTTAGCGCTCATTTTTTATATCATTCTCCCTTAATTAAAGGATCGGTATTGTATCATATTTTCGTGGATTGCAACAGTGGAAATGTAATTTTTTTTTAGTGCGAGTTTCGAGTTCGAGAGTGGATGGTTAGAGTTTGCGCTTTGCTTAGATGAAGTGCGATAGAACTAAAATAAACGAGCTTAACCAATCATAGCAAAACGAAGTGGATGTAATAGCATTAGCATAGGATTGGCAGAGAAAAACTCTAACTTTCTTATCCCCTTCCTCTTATGAGCTACTTCGTTAAGCTATGAATGGTGTAAGATTGTTAACATCATCAACTAAGCGAAGCGCAAAATATTAAACATCCACTGTTCAACTTCTACTTCGACTAATTGGATAGTTGAAGTCGAGAGTCCAAGTCGAACAGAGGATGTTTAAAAATTCCATTGTTCAACTTCCACTTCGACTACTACCCCATCACCTTCTCTCAACTATTCTATAATCCGCTAAAAGTTTTAAAAACGTAAAATCTTAAAACGTAAACGAGGTCTCATAATGAGCGGAAAACCCTCAATATTTTTGGGGTCAAAAAAGCTCAAATTTTGACCCCTCAAAAATATGCCCCAAAAACCCTCGTTACGAGCTCGAAACCGAGAGGTGCGCACCTCTCGG
>JAGBTH010000003.1 GCA_017631385.1 Kiritimatiellia bacterium | reverse complement strand
CGCACCTCTCGAGTAAAAGGTGCGCACTTCTCATCTTCGAGCTCGTGAGGGGGTAAAATGACGCATTTCAAATTTTTATCAAAAAACACCGTCATTTTTTAACCTAAATTTTAGACATAAAAAAATATTTTCAAAACTGCCTTAAAAAAAATTAAAATCACTTTTTTAAACCGCTTGTTTCATGTCTATAAACCAAACAGAAATCCACGAGAAGATACCGCTACATTTCTATATCCAGCCATATGTCCAAATGCACCACTTTAAAGCGTAAAATAAAAACGCGATACTACCATTTCACAAAGACTTACTCGTACCTTAGGCAGTCAATCGGGTTAAGTTTTGAAGCGCGATACGCTGGATAAAACCCGAAGAACATACCTACAAAGGAGGAGAAGAAGAATGCCCCAAAAGCCGATGGTACTTGAATAAGAATCGGCCACGACTTCCACCAACCGATAAAGTGAGCGCCTCCAACGCCTAAAGCGACACCAAAAGCGCCTCCGATAGTTGAAAGTACAATAGCCTCTAAGAGGAATTGCATTAATATATTAGCAGGCGTAGCGCCTATCGCCATTCTCAAGCCAATCTCTTTAATTCTCTCTGTTACCGATACAAGCATAATATTCATAATGCCAATACCGCCTACTAAAAGAGAAATCGCTGCGACCGCCGTTAAAAGTACAGTCATAAGCCCCGAAACCGAGCCGATGGTATTCATAATTTCGGTCGTATCTCGCATCTCAAAGTCATCATCCTGATAACCTGCGAGATTGTGGCGCTGTCTTAAAAGCGCTGTAATTTCGCGCTTCGCTTCGTCCAAATCATCCATCGAATGAAGAGAAACATTCATCATATTAATGTTTCTAAACTTTGAGCGCTGCAAATATCGCTGAACACTACTGTATGGAGCCATAATAACATCGTCTTGATCTTGGCCCCAATTATTAGCGCCTTTAGAATTTAAAACACCAATAACAGTAAAGGTCATATTGTTAAGTCTGATGGTCTTACCAATAGGATCATCGTCACTACCGAAAATATTGGCCTTAACTGTAGTACCAATTACGCAAACACGCGAAAAAAGCTGAGTTTCTTCTTCAGTAAAAAAGCGACCTTCCTTCATCGTCCAATTACTGATTAATAAGACATCAGGAGATACACCTTGAATATTACTAGACCAGTTCTTAGACGCATACATCATCTGAACGCTAGCTCTGACATGAGGGCTAACGCCCTGGACTAAATGCGGCAATTCCCTTTTAACAGCTTCTGCGTCCGCGGCAGTCATCGTTTGGCCCTGGCCGCGACCTGATGAAACAGAGCCAGCTCTATGGCGCTCTGGGAAGATCATAACTAAGTTATTACCCATAGACGAAATCTGCTTTACCATCATCGTCTGGGCGCCCTGACCAATCGCCATTACAGCAATAACTGCGGCAATACCTACAATAATACCGATACAGGTTAAGACCGAGCGCGTTTTATTACGCAGAATTGCTCTTATGGCGACCTTAAAAATCATCCCGAAGTTCATGCGAGCGCCTCCTTAACAAGTTGCGAAACTTCAGCTTGACTCTTACGCTTACCGCCATCAGCTATATCATCTCGCATAACCTTACCATCTCGCATAACTATATGACGCTTAGCGTACGCAGCGATATCATCTTCGTGAGTAACCATTACTATCGTAATGCCCTCATTAGATAATTGCGTAAATAGCTGCATAATTTCAACTGAACTTTTAGTATCGAGGTTGCCCGTAGGTTCGTCAGCAAAAACGACCGGCGGATTATTCATCAAGGCGCGCGCAATAGCTACGCGCTGTTGCTGACCACCCGAAAGCTGGCTAGGGGTATGTAATTCGCGCCCCTTTAGCCCAACACGCTCTAAAAGCATCTTAGCTCTTTTATGGCGCTCTCTAGAAGAAAGGCGACCCATATAAAGATCAGGTAGCTCAACATTCTCTAAAGCCGTCGTTCGCGGTAAAAGATTAAAATTCTGGAATACAAAGCCTAACTTTTGGTTCCTTATATGAGCTAATTCAGTAGCCGAGCGCTCAGCTACCTGAGTTCCATCTAAAAGATATGATCCTTTAGTCGGAACATCTAAACAACCAAGAATATTAAGCATCGTAGACTTACCAGAACCTGACGAGCCCATACTCGCAACGAACTCACCCTCATCAATTGAAAGCGATACGCCATCTAACGCGTGAAACGGCTCATCACCGATCGCGTAAATCTTGTACATATCGCGAATCTCAATAAGATGCTTCATCATTTTTTAGGCTCCGGCGCTGTGCCCCTATTCTTATTGCGCTGCATGCGCTTAGGCATAAAGGGATTAGTCTCATCAGCCTTCGCCTTTTTAGCTGTCTTTATTTCGTAATCGATCACAGCCTCGCGACCAAGAAGCTTCTCAGCATCATCAACCACAATCTGGGTAAATGAATTATCACTTACGCCTTCAGTTACCAACAAATATTCAAGAGGAGCGCCTTCTTGAGAAGGCTTAAACCAAAGCTTTTTGCCGCGAGGAATCTCGCCCTCGATTCTATCAAGATCTTCGCTCTTAGGTCTAAAGCGAAACGCTGACGAAGGCACCGAAACAACATCGTTAGCACGCGCTGTTTCAATTGAAAGAGTAGCCGTCATCCCTGGAAAAAGCATTTCATCAGGGTTCTCAGCCTCGATAATGACAGGGAATGTAACAACATTATTGGTCGTGGTCGCGGCCTTACGAATCTGTTTAACACGCCCTGAAAAACGTCTGCGATACGCGTCAGCCGTAAACGAAACGCTTTGACCAACCTTAATATTACCGATGTCAGCTTCGGGAATCGTAGCTTCTACCCAAACAGTCTTAAGATCTTCAGCAATCGTCAAAACCGGTACTGCGTTCATCGACGAAACTACCGTTTCGCCCTCCTCGACTTTTCTATCAATTACAATACCATCAACTGGCGAGACAATCGTGCAAAACTCTAAGTCAGCTTTCGCCTTCTCAGCCGAAGCGCGCGACTGTTCGACCGACGCCAATGCACTCGCTAAACTCGCCTTAGCGCTATCAAGATTAGCCTCGGCATTAGCGAGAGATTCTATAGCCGTATCAAGCTCTACTTGAGCGGCCGTTTTTCTCTCCACAAGAGCCTTTTTACGCTCGTATGTCTTTTGGGCTAAAACTAACGCAGCCTCAGCCGACTTAAGCGTAGCTTTACGATTAAGAACATTCGCCTCATTAACATGTAACTGCGCTAATGCAATCTTATAAGATGCGTCATAAACACGCGGATCAATAAGAGCTACAATCTGACCATTAGTTACCGTAGAATTGTAATCTACAAAAAGCTTGATAATTTTACCATTTACCTGAGCGCCTACGGGAATACCATTCGAGCTATTGCGCGGTGTTACAATACCAGTAGCTTGAACATTACGTACAATATCAGATTTAACAACCTCTACTATCCTATAGGAAAACTCATTTTTTTTATCAGTTGGACCACCTAAAAAGTACCAAGCCGCCCCGCCAGCTATAGCGCCAAGTATTAAGAACCATATTAAAAACTTTTTCATTTTCTTTTCTCCATTACATTCTCTTCGTTATATTGAGGAATCATTCCTATAAGTTCAAATAAAGCCGCCTCAGCAATCTGACCCCTATAAAAACTCTTAACTCTATTACCAAGCGCTTCGGTATAACTTGAAACCGCATCAGTAAATTCAATACGCGAAACCTCCTCTACTTCATACTGCGAAAGTACCGTCTCGAGATTTTCTCTAGCTTGAATAAGGCTTTCGTTAGCTGTCTTTTCGGCCTCATTAGCATTATCGCGCTCAGCGAGCGCCACCTCTAAATTACGCGAGAGCTGTAACTCAGCTGAGGCAACCTGATTTTCGCTTACCTTAAGAGCGAGCGTCGCACGCTCTAAAGCAGTAGTCTTTCTCCAGCCAGTGAAAAGAGACTGGGCGCTACTTAAGCCCCAACGCCACATCCATAATGGATCCGTCCAATTTAACGAAAGACTAGCCGAAATATTAGGCTTTAAATCCGCGATCGCATAATCTACGTCAGCTGACGCCGCGCGTAAACGCGCACGCGCAACCTTTAAGGCTGGAGCATTTATTCTAGCTTCTGCGAAAACTGACTCCACCGTCCCAGTTGAATCATTGAATCCACGCATTACGCGATTTAAGCCGCCTAAACGGCCACCTAAAACGGAATTATGCTTACCCTGCGCCGCGTTTATACCTAAATACGCTACAAGATTAGCGCCCGCTATATCAACATCGTTAGAAGCCGCTACAGCGCCTTCTTGAGCTCGCGCTAAGTCAAGTTTAGCTCTAAGAATATCTAGCTTCTGAGCGTAACCCTGCTCATATCTATCTTCAGCCTGGGCTAAATGCGTAGCATATTGAGTAATATTAGTAGAAGCTACTTCACAAAGAGCCTCATTGCACATAAGTGTAAAATATGCCGAAGCAACTTCATAAAAGACTTTATAACCTTCTTGAATAAGCTCAAGCTCAGCGGCAATCACCTTCTCAGCTGCAGAGCGCTGACGCGCATCATTACGCCCAAAGTCATAAAGTAAAAGATCTAATGACAAGGAGCTAGACGCCGAACCGCGTTCTGTAGAACTATCAAAATCCTTAAAATGTTCAGCTGAAGACGACTCCGAATAGCCTAGCGAAAGATTCGCATCTAACGCGCTCCAAGGCGTTTTAGATGCTAAGGGTGCATCCGCAGCGATTGATTTTAATTGAAGTCTCGCGTCTTTAACAGCCAACGCAGCCGAAACCATAGCTGGCCTATTAGTCATAGCAAAAGCAACTAAATCTGAGAGCTTAGTAGAAGCGAGTTTTATAGGTTTAAACTCGCATTTATCGGCTAAATCTTCATACATTACTTTTTTAGACTTATCTTGCTGAACACGCGCTTCTTTAACAGCGCTACATCCAAACAAGAAAATGGATATACTAAATAGTATAAACAATATTTTATGTGACTTCGATAACGACATATATATTTATTTTGACATTCAATTATTCAACAATTATATCATATTTTGCCGCTGTTTTAAAATACGAATTCTGTCAGTAACTGAGGAAATTTTATATAAGAAGTGCGCACCTCCAGGGTAAAAGGTGCGCACCTTTTGTCTTTGAGCTCGTGAGGGGCTAAAAGAGTATTAAGAACCCTTTCTTGAGCAGGGTTAATTTTTATTACTTATGTATATATACTTACTTCGCCTCAAAAACAATCTTAAAGATTACTGCGCCTGTTTCTGGCTTAGTATAATCCCAAGAATCAGTTTCTGGGTGGAAGTACTTCGCAGTAGGCGTTGTCTTAAGAGTAATAGGGGTGCCAGTATCGCCGCGTTTAACAACTACAGTCGAAGCTGCGGGATCCTCGGTATTAACCTCGGTCACTTCGACCGCGACGTTCAGGTCGGCGGCATTTTCATTAAAGGAGATGGCGTCCTCGAAGCATGCGACCGCGTCATTGATCGCCTTAATCGCATTATCACCCTTCTGAACCTCTCCATTAACCTTAACCGCGACACTTCTTGTTGAATTCTCATAAAGAGCCGTAGCCGCAGCTGGCGTATACGAAGCCGTGTAGGCAGCGCCATTATCCTTTTCAGGATACGGAACGACTGTCCACGGCCCCTTATTATTCGCGGTTGTAGAAACAGCGCAGTAGCCACTGGCGACATAGCTGGCGGGATTCTTATTAAACCAGCCGCCACTTATCGTAGGATTACCAGTACCAACCTCTATCCCTCCTGTATATTTGCCGCCGTAAACATTGCAATATGAAGAGCCACTCATGCCTAAATTTAACACAGCGTCAAATCCTGTAAATTCGCCACCATAAACATTAACTATCGGATCGGAAATTTTATTAGAAACCTGAATAGCATACGATTCATTACCGCCAACATCTACCCTACTAAACTTACCACCGTTAATTGTAAGCGTAGCCTTACTAGTAATAAAAGTACCTAAAATACTATCATTGTAAAGATAGAATAGATAAGCACCGCTCTTATCACCAATTACATACGTACCACTATTAACTGTACAGGTGGCATTGTTTTCTAATATGACGCCATGACAATCAGTATAAAGATCCAAGTCGTTAAAAATAAATTTACAATACCTACCACCAATTACACCCATTTTTGTACGACCTTCGAGCCTAATATAACCATTTTTAATAGTTAATTCTATTATATTATTAGAAGATCCATTAGCTGCGATAGCACCTCTTAAAATATACCCTCCAAGATCAATCGTCCCCTTAAATCCAGCAGGAACCTCAACATCCTCCTTCGAGTTAGCGATAAGTTGAACGGTGACATTATTAAGGTTACCCGCCTTTTCAAGCGCGGCGAATGCAGCGGTAAGGTTAGTATACTTAGTAGTACCGACCTGCGCTGCGAACTCAGCTGGAATTTCTTCGAGCGAATAAACTCCATTAGCATAGACAACCTTGTAATTCTCAATAGCCGAAGCAACATTGAGACCTTGAGCGCCAGTTACTGTAGCTTCTAAGGAGCTAAGATTAATTGTTCCAGCGCCCGAGAGAGTACCATTAATGATAAGCGAAGATTTTACATTAACAGTGTACCCATTCAAGTTGAAGGTAACACCGGCTGGAATCTGAATAGACTCTTCAATAGTTACATCTTTCTTAAGAAGAATCGTATCGCCCGACTTAGAAGCGGCCGAAGCTTCTAAAAGAGTCTCGAAGAGTTTATCGCCAACCGCCGCTAAAACATCTTTAGCTACGAGAACATAGGCGCCATTTTCATCTAACGCGAGCTTAAGCTCTTCGGGGATTACGAGATTATCTTCGACATCGCCCTTCACAGAACCAGATGTGAACATAATCGTACCGTCGACAGTCACATTCTGAAGAATTAAGTCACCTGAATTCTTAATGACAGCTTCGAGCGAATCGGTAGCCGATTCCGAAATCTCTAATGTTCCGTTCTTAAGGGTAACCGTATTAGCCTCAAGAATCTCAAAACCACACTTCGCGTCATCACCAACGCCACTTTCAAAGGCATACACCTTACCATTAAAATCAATAGTAATAGGCTTTTCAATAACTAAACCGGCACCGGTTACGTCATTAAGAAGAGTGATAGTACCGCCGGACTGAGCCGCCGCAAGAGCTGCACTAAGAGAGTTAAAGCTCTCGTTAAATGTGTAGCCGTTACTTTCTATCATCGTCACGGCAACATCATCACCCGTAGCCCAAAGACCATTCGCATAAGTATAAGTAACATCCCCCTGAACAAGTTGCGCACCGGATACCGTGCCGTTAAAGAACGCACCATTATCAGCCATCATCCAGTTAGGCGAAACCGAATCCAAAACGCTCATAAGTTTAACTTTACCCGTAGAACTAATCGTGAGACTACTGGCGTTACCCGCGATAAGACCACTTGTGCCGTACGAAAGCTGCGAAACATCGAGCGTTCCGTTAACAGCGATTGTACCATCCACTACGAGTCCTCCCGCGGCGCAGGTAAATGTAAGCATACAACCCTCAACTACTGTAACTTTCTTATCAGTTGGAACGGTAAATGTATAATCGCCAAGAATAAATGTGACATTTTTATTTACATTTAAATCATTAAGCAATTCTACATTAGCGAGAAGAATAATCTCAGCGCCATCAGTAGCCTCCTCAATTGCATCCGTAAACGAAGTATATTTAACCCCATTAATTTCAGCTATGACAGGAAGCGCTTCAACACTTACGCCGTCAACACTTACAGTAATATCACTTCTTATTGATTCACACGTAAATGTCTTTTCAGTTGATTTTTCTTCGCCTTCAACAATTACATAGCCCTTATCAGCTTTAAGAATGAACTTAGCATTAGAGCCGGCACCTACCAGAACAGATGACGAGACCTCCTCACCGTTATACCACCACGTAGCGTTCTCAACAACGGGCAATCCTACCGTATGGTTTACAGTATTGAATCGGAAAACGACAATACCCGATCCGCCAGAGCCGCCATTCGCAGTTTTGCGGCTACTGCCGCCTCCGCCGCCGCCTTGATTGGCGAGAGCCGAAGTACCTTGACCGTAATTAGTACTCTCATTATTATTTCCGCCATTACCAGCGCCGGTACCGCCCAACGCGACATAATCACCCATTGTAGATGCGCCGCCGCCGCCAGAACCATATACGAGTTCTTCACCTGTAATCGAAGAAGCTAAGCCTTCGCCGCCATTACCGCCGCGCCAAAAGTTCGGTTCATCGTAATTGCCTTGCCAATAACTCTCTCCGTCACTACCCGCGGTCAATGCACCGCCTCCGCCGCCGGCCGCCGGATATCCATAATAATTTATGGATCCACTTTCTCCATTACCGCCCTTATGAGCTAATGTTAAATCAATCGCAATAAGGCGGTTGGCAACATCATTTTTCACACCTGCAACAGCCTCAGACTGTTCAGTCTTGCAATTGCCGCGAGATCCGGCGTTAGATCCGCCTTTACCGCCTTCGTAATAAGTATATGTACTATACTTACTGCTATTGCCACTAACACCTTGATCGCGTCCGCCACCATAAGCCTTAACATACATTTCAAGTCCGTCAATAGAGAATTGGGACTCTTCTCCTGGATACGAAGCACCAAAATGATTATTGAAACCAGTAGGACTCTTGCCGGGAGAGCCGCCCTGACCACCAGCGCCGACATTAACTGTTAAACAATCGCCCTCTACAAAATTGACAAGGCCTGTAACAACACCTCCGCCACCACCACCTGCACCGCCGGTACTCGCATCGCTGCTGCGCGCATCAGCACCGCCTCCGCCGCCACCGCCCACTACGAGGAACTGGGCATTATAAATATCATAAGGAACCGTCCACGATGAGACTACCGTATGGTTTGTAAATACAACTACTACTTCATCGCCAATTTCTTTAACATATCCGTAAGACGGATCAATTTTAAGAATACTCCATGTAAATTCTTTTGACGTACGAGTTTCATCATCCCACGCATAGCCATCATTAGGTGTAACTGCAAAGGTATAAGTTCCAGCTTCACGCGCAGTCGGATCACCGCTGATAATATATTTTTCGGAATTTAAGAGCTCATCTGATAATGGAGTTTGAACCTGACCATTATATACGAACTGCTTACCATCAATTGACGCATTAACGGCAGATTCAAGCTCATCGGCGAAAATATAGTTATTGATATGAGTTGAAACATAGCGAACAACTACGATACCCGAGCCACCGGCGCCGCCATTCGTAGCTTCTCGACTGGTACCACCGCCGCCGCCGCCCTGATTGACGAGAGCCGAAGTTCCCTGTGGATCGCTGCGATCGCCGCCGTTACCGGCGCCTTCGCTACCTTCGCCGCCTAACTCACCTTGAGTCGAAGCTCCTCCGCCACCAGAACCGTAAACAAGGCGAACACCGGTAATATCAGAAGCTAAACCTTCACCACCCTTACCGCCTGGCCAGCCTTGAGCGTCATTACCAGCGTCACCACCGGCTTCAGTAGCGCCGCCGCCACCGCCGGCAGAAGGGAATCCGTAAAAAGAATCAGAACAACCTTTACCGCCCTTATTACCATAGGTTGTGCAGTTATGAAGAGTTTCAACGGAAGCTACAACACCCATTTGAGGATTCGTAGACTGAACTGCCGTAATTCCGCCGCGAGAGCCTGCGTTAGATCCGCCTTGACCGCCTTCAGTCATATTCGCTACAGTTACCGATGAAGTCCCCGACTTAGTAACACCCTGATCGCGACCGCCGCCGTAAGCGGTAACATAAACAGTATCGTCTACAACGAGAGTTGAGTTGCCGCCCTTACAGGAACCGCCGTAATAATTACCAGACGACGCGCCATCTCTTTGATTCGTCTGAACCTTACCGCCTGCGCCGCCGGCACCTACAGTTACAGTTACCGTAGTACCCTTAGTTAAATCGACTTCGCCTGTGACAACACCACCGCCGCCGCCGCCGGAACCACCGGAAGTAGCGTCATCGTTACAATCTGCGCCGCCGCCGCCACCACCACCGACAACGAGGAACTGGGCGTTTTTAATATCTATAGGCACAGTCCACGTACTTAATCCAGTTCTTGTAAAGATAACCGCGGTTTCATTGCGGTTTTCGCCAAGGCCGAAAATCTTATATCCTCCATCAATCGCCACTGTTCTCGTTGCTAAATTTTCCTCTGGCTCTTCTTCGACTTCTACTTCTAGCGCCATCTCGACATCTTCGAGCATGTCTAGCTTAAACCTAGCGACCTTTACCGCAGCATCGGAGTCCCCTGCTTCAGTACCGCAGCTAATCAAATATTGCTCACAACCACCTTGAAATGTTTTAGTCTCAGCTGTATCATAACTTACTAATTTATCATAAAGATTATTTATACTAGTATAGGTCATTGTTGAGTCATCATTACAAAATAAAGCAGTTCCGTAATCCTTTTTAGCATCAGTTTGTGAAACTCCTAAAAGACCATGAATAAGAAAAGCGAGCGAACCTGTACGATCCTTACCTTGATAACAGTGAAAAAGTACGCTCTCAGATTTTACTATTGCTGACTCATAAATCTTATTAAATGCCGTCCATACAGCTATCTTATTTTGTTTTAAGGACTGAGTTTCACCTTTAGCGTTTTTTAATGTAGAAGTAAATGAGGTTTGATTAGGAAATTCAATACCATTACCATTCGGGCCTAAGCCAGCTGTTTCATTTTCAATACAACAACGCACAACGCCAGGACCGATGCTAGATTGGGTAAGGATCTCATCCCCATCCATAATCCCGTCAATAGTATCCCACGTACATGGCCAATCCTTATACATTCTAATATTATCAATCGTACGAAGATCAAGATCTAATTTAATACCGAGCGTATCCTTTAGATATCCCATCGGCATATATACTTCTTCACCACTAGGACTACAATATTCAATATATGCAGAGCGATAAATCAAACCTTGTTTAACGCGCTTCTTGCCATCGGCGGTAAGCCAGCCGCCTATATCACGGCCATTAGAACAATCAGCTCCCTTTAAACTGGGGTCTTTAATCGAACGAATGATACGAGGAGCTGTACCTTCCGTAAAAAAGTGACCGATTATTGTTCCTATATCATCAGAGACACTCCAAGAATAATTACGCCCGACCTCAAGATCGTAACATTTTAGCGAGTTACCTGCAACAGTCTTTGTAAATAAAGGCTTAGCTTCAGTATCCTTATTCGTGCG
Source organism: Kiritimatiellia bacterium (assembly GCA_017631385.1). Taxonomy (GTDB): domain Bacteria; phylum Verrucomicrobiota; class Kiritimatiellia; order RFP12; family UBA1067; genus UBA1067. The sequence goes on along the minus strand of JAGBTH010000003.1, from coordinate 22,801 downwards.
CCAGAGTTTAACTATACATTCACCGCTCGTTCCAGACCACGTTAGAGTAACCGGCACAGAGTTATTGGATGTATATTCGTACTTGTATTCCCTGCGTTTTTCAGTATTCTTATCTGAAAAATAAGATGTCGATGTTTTTAGAAACTCCGGATCCGAAAGATATCCTTTCATCGTATCCGTCAATACTGGAACTATCGCATAATCGTTAGGACTAACGATAGCGGGCGCAGCTTTTAATACGCACGATAAAAATAACCCCACTACTATTATAGAAACTGTAAATACTTTTTTTTGCATAATAATACTCCAAATTATTTTGAAATATTATAACTAATCTTTTTTGTTTAGTCAAAATTGATATTTCTAATTTTTGGGAGAGGGTAAGCAAGATGAGATTTTTTGAGCGAGTGACACAAGAAGGTCTTATACTACTTTTCGTTACAGTACTCTTACTAAGGAAATATCTGAAATATTTAATAGCGCCATAACTAACCTATCAATCCCTAGAGCTACGCCTGAAGCTAAACCCATAGCTTCTACCGAATTAATAAACTCCATATCAATAGGATAATCAGCTTCGCCTAATTCGCGGCGCTCTTCGCGGGCTATTTCAAAGCGTTTAAGCTGCTCTTTAGAATCATTTAGCTCGCTAAAACAATTAGCTAACTCAACACCATTCCAATATAATTCCCATCTTTCGGCTACATCACCGCGTAAACGCGAGAGCGACGCAGCCCAAGGCGGATAATCCATAAGAAATACGCCGCCACCCATCGCCTTTATCGCGGGCTCGATCTTAGTGGCCATATCAAAGTCAAAGCGATCATGATCATTCTCAATCCACGGATCCCAATGCGCATACTTAAGATACGCCTCGCAGACAGTAATTTCTTGAAACCTAGCCTCGAGCTCAGGCGCGAATTCCGCTAAAAGCGTGCGCATAAGTTCAGTAATATCGTCTTTTATATTAAGATATGAACTATCGCGGCGATACCATTCAATCATGGTAAATTCGGGATTATGCCGCGAGCCCTTCTCACCATCACGAAAGCAAGGCCCGATCTGATAAATCTTCTCCATCCCTAAAGCGAGAAGCTTTTTCATCTGAAGCTCAGGTGACGCCCTTAAAAAGCCACCTGTCGCAACTGGTGGACAATCAATATTCGTCTCTGGGGCGGGAGCAGCGATTCTTACAGGAGTTTCGACCTCAATAAAGCCGCGCTCATCAAAAAAAGAACGTATGCGCGAGACAATACGAGCTCTTTTAAGGAGTGCGGCTATATTCACGGCTTAGGCGTACCTTTCGAGAAACTTAGATAATCTATCGCCAAGACGCTTTTCGAGCCATGGAGTTACGCGCCAATAGTCACGCAAATCTAGATATTCGCTAACTGGACCGCTCTGCCCGGGCTTAACGCCCCAGACGCACTTAAGAAGAATATTGCGCGCCGTAGCCTCACTCGAAACGAACTCGATAACCTGAGTTCTAAAGCCTAAGATACGCAAAATCTGAGCTCTAAAGGAATCCGTTAAGATATCGCAGAGCCTCTCTCTTAAAATCGATTGACGCATAAGACCTGCGAACGCGCCCTTATCATCGAGAACTTTCTGGAGCTCATGCTGACAGCACGGAGCCGAAAGAATATAGCGCGTCTTCCACTCGACACCCTTCGCTAAAGCTTCGTCAGTCGCCGTATCACAAGCGTGAAGCGATACAACAAGATCAATCTCGGGGCGCTCATCAGCTCCAGGAGCTAAAATATCGGCTGGATTGAACTTTTCTAAATCGCTCTCAACAAACATCACCTTATCAGCGAGATCAAGGCGCTTAGCCATCTCTTTAGCCGCCTTAATAACATCGGCGCGACGATCGACACCGACGATTCTGACATCATTAAACCCGAGAACTTCGGATAAATAAGGATAAAGGCTAATCGTTAAATACGCTTTACCACAACCGCAATCTATTACTGTAAAGGTTTTAGCCTTATCAGCCGGTGTAGCTTCGGCAAGAGTATCATTAACAACCTTAAGAAACTCATTAACCTGATCATATTTACCGCGCATTGAAGCGCGGATATTACCGGAGCCGTCGCTTAAGCCGATTGTCCTTAAGAGAGCTGCGGACTCAAAGCTCGTTAGAGGGAGCTTTTTAACACGATCATGAGGTTTAACTACAACTTCACGATCCATCGCACCAGAGCGCGAAACTAAGACACGGCCCTTTTTAGTTACGCGAACATGAAGATCGCCCTTAGCCGTCATAAGATGGAGATCGCGAGCGCCGCGCTGAGCAATAATCTCTTCAAGCCCGTCTCGCGCGTCGTCAATTTCAAAATTCTTAACGCGAACCTGACCATCGTCAGTCATCTCGGCCTGGAAAAGCCTCCTACCGCCGATATCCACAGGGCGCATCGCTATTTTAAACGACTTACCGTTTCGCCTTACCGACTGAACAATCTTCATAAACCCTTCGCCAAAGACGCTAGAGCGGATTTCTTCTTGAAGGGATTGATCTAATTCAAAGCGTTCCATCTTATTAACCTAATTAAAGTTATCACGAACTCTTACGCTCACGAGCCTTAAGGAATATTCTTAAAGGCGCGCCTTCAAGACCAAAGCGAGCGCGAATATTCTTCTCAAGATAGCTTAAATACGCGGGCGTTACAAGCTTAGGATCGTTTACAAAGAGACGAATAGTCTGAGGATTCGTCGAAACCTGAAGCGCGTAATAAATCTTAAGGCGCTTACCCTTCATCATGGGCGAGAGCGTCTTCTTAGTCGCCTTAACAAGTACGTTGTTAAGCATTCCGGTAGGAATTCGCTCGCAAGCCGAAGCCGCGGCGCGATCAATCGCATCAACCGTTCGACGAATATTATAACCCGACTTATTAGAGCAATAAACGACAGGCGCAAAATTCAAGAACGGCATCATCGAGCGCAACGCTTCAGTAGCTTTAGTCTCGGTAATACCCTGCTCTTGGGCTAAGTCCCACTTATTCATTAAGACTACGCAGCTGCGGTTAGCGTCAAGAATCTTACCGGCGATACGCTTATCCTGCAATGTCGGGCCCATAATCGGGTCCATTACAAGAAGAACGACATCAGCCTCTTCAATCGCCTGTTCAGAGCGGAAAAGCGAGAAATTATCAACCGAAGTCTTAGACATCTTAGTATGAGGCTTCATGCCAGCCGTATCAACGAGCATATAACGCCGAGCTTCAGGACCGGAGCCGATCGTAAACGGAACTTCAACAGCGTCACGCGTAGTACCTGGAATTTCAGATACGATTACGCGCGGCGCATTAAGAAGCCTATTAACATAAGAGCTCTTACCGGCATTAGGACGACCTACAATCGCAACACGAAGAGGCCTTTTAGCAGCTTCTTCGGCTTCATCAACCTTAGGGAGAACTTCAACAACGCGCTTCAAGAGCGCATCAACACCGCGCGAATGTTCAGCCGAAACCGGGAATACCTCTAACCCAAAGCGATCGTACTCATGGGCGCGCCAATCTTCATCGGCCGTATCGCACTTATTCGCGGCAATCATACAAGGTACGCCCGACTCTCTAACGCGCTTAATAACTTCAGCGTCCAAAGGCGTAATACCCTCACGCGCATCAACAACGATAATACATACAGCCGAGTCCTCGACAGCGAGCGCAGCCTGAGAGCGCGTCTCATCATCTAAGGGGTCGCGCGTAACACGCTTATCAAACGCAATACCGCCCGTATCAACGAGCATAACCTTACGATTAGCGATATCAACTTCACGTGTTACACGGTCACGAGTAACACCAGGCTGATCAAAAACAATAGCGACGCGCTTTTTCGCAATGCGATTAAAAAGCGCGCTCTTACCAGTATTGGGGCGACCCACTAAACTTACAACATTCATAACATCTCCTAAATTGCCAATATTATACCAAATTCTACGAACAAAAATCCCAGTATTTCGCCTAACTTGTCGTTTTATGGTATAATAAACATCAAAATTAAATAAATGTTAAATACTTTAAATAGATTACAGAGTGCAATAAAGGCTAAACTAAAAACGCTGCATCAGAAGATGGGTGATTTTTGGTGGTATTCTTTAATGCTCTTTTTAGCTTGCCGCGCTGCCGACGCGCTTAATGCGTTCGTCGGACTTTGGCTCGTACCTAAATATGTTCCGCCTTCTGAGCTAGGCGCGGTAATGCCCTTAATGCAGTTCGCCAGCTTTCTCGCCATTCCAATCGCCGCATTCTCGAACACGTTCAGGAATGAACTTACGCGACTTTCCGTAAATAAGGAATTCGGTAAACTTAAAACTCTAATGCGCGGCGTTTTTATTTCAAGCGCGGTATTTCTCTTTTTGGCGATTATCATAGCGCGGCTTCTAATGCCCGCTTTTTTAGAGCGAATCCGCATTGTCGAGGGCTCGCTTGGTTTAATCATAATCGCGACATCATTCGTATCAGCGGTTTCGCCAATCTACTCAAACGCGCTTCAATCGCTCAAAAAATTCAAAGCACAATCGATTATCAGCATTTTAGGCGCTCCGATCCGCTTGCTTGCAATGCTCGTCACGATGCCCTTTCGTGCACTATCGGGTTACTTTATCGGCCAAGTTTCGATCCCAATTTTCAGCATGACTGCGTCAGTCATCGCCCTTAAAAAAGAACTCTCCGTCAAATCCGAACCATACTGGGAAAAAGACATTACACGTCAATTCGGAAAACTCTTTATTATATTTCTTATATCTGGACTAATAGGTGGATTTAATGGCGTTACAGAAGCAACAATTATTAGACAACGCCTTCCAGACCTAGATTCTGCTGGATACTATATGGCAACACGATTCTCAGAAATAGCAGGCTTTTTATGTTGCACGCTCGCTTTCACAATCTTTCCCTTTACTGCAGAAAAAGCAGCAAAAGGAGAATCTTTTAAACCATTATTACTAAAGACTTTTGCTGCGAATGCTGTGTTTTGTCTACTCATCGCAACCCCCTTTTTAGTTTGCGGAAAATGGATACTTTCTTTACTTCCAAATGGAGAATTATATTCAGCATATTGGTGGGTAATACCTTGGCTTATCGGATTAAGCCTTATTTCATCTATAATCGCTCTTTATACAACGGCTGAAATTTCAGCTAATCGTTTTACCTATCTTAAATGGTATTTACCATTAGATATTCTCTACCCTGTATTGCTTCTAATCGTTACTGGACATGGATACTTCACAAATATAATTCCCGAATCTTGGACGAAGTTCCTAAACACTCATAACATCTACTCTCTTAAAACAATGCTTTATTGGATGACAACTAGCATTTCTATAAGGGCAATCTGTTGCGCAATTGCATTAAGTAGGCATAAAAAATGAAGATACTACTAATAACTAATGAATTAGGATATCGTGGTACTCCTAAATTTCTAGTTAATTGCGCAAAAATTGCTAAATCAGCGGGTCACGAAGTTGTAGTTTGGGCGTTAGAATCTGGGGGACCCGCAGCAGATGAGTGTTTAAGACTAAACATCCCTCTTTTTATAGGGCTCTCTTCACTGGCAACAATAAAAGAGTTTAGCCCAAATATTGTGCATATTCATCGAGGCGGCGGAGCTTCACAGCGAGAAAACAACATTCTCTGGGAGTTAAAAAAACATTGCCGCGCTCGCATTATCGAAACGAATGTTTTTGGTATTGCGGACTTAACAATCCCTAATCCGATAGATGTTCATGCTCATATTTCACGATGGGATCTTTGGAGATGGAGACGCTGGCTCTATCCCATTCATCGCACAGGTATTTATCTTCCTTATTGCGTTGACACAGAATCTTTTAAGCCTACACCTTCCAACTTTAGAGATGAATATAAAATCCCTTCTGACGCAATAGTTATTGGGCGCCTCGGAAAAACGGATTGGATCACACTTAGCAATGCAGTAGTCCCTGCGATGGAAAAGTCAAAAAACATCTTTTTTGTCACAGTTAATGATTATTCCGATAATATTGATATTACCAACGATTGGCCAAGCTCAATAAAAGAAAGAATTATTCGAATTCCAGCGCTAAAAGGACCGAATGAACTAAGCGCATTTTATACAGCTTGCAACGCAACAATGAACTTCTCTCCAATAGGAGAATCGTTTGGATATGTCGTAGCAGAAGCGATGTCTTGCGGGACGCCTTGCATCGCGCTCTCAAAGCCTAGAAACGATAATGCTCAAATAGAAATTGCATCTCTCAACTTCGGCGGATATCCTGTACGCGACAGCTCTGCAGCCGAAGAAACGATTACACACTTATCATCAAACCCGCCGACGGAAAATCAAAAACAGCTCTGCCGCGAAAGTATTGTCAATCGCTACTCTATAAAGAACTTTACACCTATTCTTTTAAAAGCCTATAGTCTCCTAGCAGAATCTAATAAAACCGGTAAAGACCTTGAAAAGATTTTTGAGATAAATGGATTTGAGACAAGAATCTCCAACTCCGAAATTAAAAACTCACTCAAGAATATCATTGGCGGTCCACCCGATCTTTCAACACGATTCAGCATGAACTTGGCCTATTCTTTGCCGAATGCAATCCGTTTACACTGGCAGACTCGACACTCCTCTTAACCAATCTCTTAGTACTCTCATGATCTACGATTGTTTCAGTTTTTTCAACGAACTTGACCTTCTTGAGATAAGGCTCAATACACTTAATTCAGTTGTCGATAAGTTTGTAATTGTAGAATCCACCTTAACACACACTGGAAATCCAAAGCCTCTATACTACGCTGAAAACAAAAAGCGATTTGAAAAATTCAAAGATAAAATAATACACATTATAGTTGACGAATTTCCATCATTTCCAGAAGCAACAAATCGTGAAATGGCGTGGATTCGTGAAAATTGTCAACGCAATGCTATTTTACGCGGCATTCCTAAAACCGCAAAAGATAATGACTACTTAATTATCGCAGACTTAGATGAAATCCCTAGTCCTGAAGCAATAAAAAAGGCATTATCTTATAATGGCGCTTCGCATCTTAGCTTAAGTATGTACTATTATTTTGTAAATTATAAGAATTATTCTAACCCTACTTGGTTAGGCGGCCCTCAAATACTCCCTCTTTCTTTCCTTAAAAAAGCGAAGCCTAATGATAACGAACTATTATATTCAGTTGATTGGCGCGCAAATGACGGAATGACTCCTTCTGTCGTCAGATTTCTAAAGCCAACCAATATTATCAAGAATGCTGGATGGCACTTCTCTTATTGCGGAGGCGTTGAAGCTGTAATTACTAAAATTAAATCAATAGCTCATACAGAAAATGATACTAATGAAAATACATTAGCAGAAACTGTCGCTAAACGAATACAATCGGGATTACCTCCACACGCTAGTAAAGACCGCTTTTTTGCAGTTCCACTTGACACATCTTTTCCACCATTTCTGATTAACAATAAAGATAAGTACAAAAATCTCGTATTTGAAACTAATTTACCCTATTATCTTAAAACACTTTTCCCTCGCATTTTCGCCGCGCTTCGTAGAGTCTCGATTTTAGCATTAAGACGTATTTTACCAACGAGTCTTAAAAACTGGCTCTACAAGAAATTTATTGAAAATCATTAACTGGCGATAAGTCGCTTAAATGAAGATGTTCGGCTAAAGTCCAGCCGAACGGAGCTAAGCATATCTCCTTTTCCCAGGCGCATCCTACCGAACCCTTCTCCCAACCATCGTAAACGCGCAAATTCTTCTCGTATTCCTTAATTTTTGAAGCCGTCATAAAAAAGGTACAGCAAGTACTTGAAACTCGTCCGTAAAGTTTTTTACCAATAACAGCATAGCCTTTGACATCCTGAAACCTAACCCTGTCAGGATGAAAATGAGGATTCATTCCAATAACTTTAGAATTATCCCTCATTACCTTAAAGCATGTTACGAACGCTAATTCATTGAGCTTATAATCGTCTTCAAGAATTAAAACTAAAGTATCGTCAGTATCTTTCAACGCAACATCAATCTGCGTTTGGAATGTAGACCCGTTACCATGACCTTTGGCCTCAAGAACGTCAAACTCCATTCCTACTCTATTCGCGGCATCCTTATATTGAGTCAATCCAACTTCAGAAAGGCGATCAACAACGAGAGTAATACGAATATTCTCCTCGCCAAACTCTTCCGCGAACTTCTTAGCTGCTAAAAAAAGCGAACAACCACCAACTTTAATAACATCATTTCGCGATTTAATCCCAAATTCCTCCAATTGCCGCGAAGCGTTAAGATTCATCACAAAATCAGTAGTCCTTAAAATAACATGAAGTTTCCTTAAATCTTGGGTCTTACCTAAATCTAGGTTCTTCCGCGTCACATAACGCTGATAGACTTTAGGAAAGTGATCGCGCAAAATATTAACATTTCTAATAAAATACCATAAATAACGAGGGTTTCTCCACGTTTTAGAAATGACTTTGCTAATCTGCGATATATTCATCTGTTAGCTCGCGGCATTGTATCAGGCATTCCGAGCGCGAGATATTTAGAGCGGGCGTAATCGTAATACTCAAGATCGACTACCGCAGAATCTGCTATCCCAAGAGATTTAAGGTATTTATGACGATTAACTAAATCTTCACCGTCGGTACAACCAGGTACTGATAGGCAGCGAACTTCAAGCTTAACCTTCTCGGAGACAAGTCGCTCTAAATTTCGCTTTATAACTACGTTCGATACGCCGGTATACTTTTTATGCTTTTCATCATCTTGAGCCTTATAATCGGCTAGCCACATATCAGTTACCGGCAGCATCGCATCTATCGCAGCTTTAGGCGCATAAAGTGATGTATCTAAACAAGTATGAAGATCCACCTTTTTAAACGCGGCGAAAAGCTCCGCAGCCCATTCCCAAAAGAAAAGCGGCTCTCCGCCTGAAAGCGTAACGCCGCCTCCAGACTTATCGTAAAAAGGTTTATCCTCCAACGCCTTAGCGACAATATCGTCAATACTCATCGCCTTACCATAAAGCTTTAAAGCTCGTGTTGGACAAGTCGCCTCATCCATCGTACACTTCGCGCAATTTCGGCATAAATGCTTAAAACGTGCCCATTCGCTCTCGACCTTTAAAGACTCTGGATTATGACACCAAATGCACTTTAAGGGACAACCTTTAACGAAAAATGTTGTTCTAAGCCCTGGCCCATCCCAGATCGCCATTCGCTTAGTATCTAGCATTAGAGGCGTCTTTATTGGACGCGCGCCGCGAGCAAAAAGCGGTGCGACCGCAAATGCCGCGCTAGAAGCGATCATTTCGCGGCGCGTAATCATGGCTGCAAAACTCCCTCGGCTCTTAAAATATATGCGTCTTGAAGCTTTTTAGACAAATCGTTCCATCTTACATTCCAACCGCACATTCTAACCTGAAGATTCTCGTAACGCTCAGGATGTTCCTGGGCATCGCGCAATTCCTCGGCGCTAAAAACATTAAAATGCATCGCGCAACCGCCCGCCGCGAAATATCTATCAATTAAAACCTTCATCGCCATAAGGCCCTTCTCGCCTTGAATGGTCGAAGGATGAATCATCATGTCGAGAATTATATCGCCAGGTATATCGCGCGTATCTATCGCGTTAATACTCGCGACCAAAGCCGTAGGACCTTCGCGATCAGCGCCTGGAGCGGGCGAAATATTCTTAGAGAACTCTTCGCCCTTCATTCGTCCATCAGGTGTCGCTTTAGTATGGCGGCCCATAATGTAAAAGAAGTCAATGCTGTGACCAGAGGCGAAGAACTTACCGCCGCGCGAATTAGCTTTACCATTAACTGCCGCGCCGAAAACACGGTATAAATCGCGCTTAAGCTTATTAGTAAGCGGCTCGTTATTACCCCATTTACGACGTGATGCGCGCATTCTTAAGCGAAGTTCATCATGACCCTTCCAATCATCAGCCATAACTTGACCGAGCTCTGCGAGTGTCATCTCCTTACGCTCGTACACAATCTCCTTAACCGCCGCGAGAGCATCAACCGCAGTACCAGAACCAGCTTGAAGAATAACAGAAAGATTATACTTCATACCATTACCGATCGCGTTCTTACCCTCATCAACACACGACTTAATCGAAAGCGAATGAACTAAAGCCGGAATAAACTCATCCATATTAGCCTCATAAGCGCGAACGACATCGAGCGATATTTCGAGCCTACGCTCTAGCTCTTGATGAAACTCCTTCTCAAAATCTTCAAAGGTCGCTGCTTTTAGTTCGCCAATGCGCGCTTTTTCAAGAAGGTCGACCATAATGCGCGGCATATTGATTATACAAGGTAGCGTCGTATTCGCCGCGGCGCGAGGCTGAAACTCATAGCAGCCCCAAATATCGAGCGTTCGCGCCTCTTCGGCCGAAAAACCCATCGCAGCCATCGCCTTAGCCATTGGCTCTTCACCGCAAAATACAATAGATCTATGACGACGCGCCATATCAAGAGCCTTTGAAAGAATATCATCAGGCGTATTAGATGCGATTTTCATTTGAAGCTTAGGCGTTGGAACATGAACCTCATCGACGACTTCAAGAACAATTCGCGAAACTTCATTATATTCAGTCGTTCCATCAGCTTTAGTTCCACCTATATAAACAGGCTGACCCCACCAATTATCGAGCGAACCCCATTGCCACCAAAAATGCTTAACGAGATTCTTAAACTCTTCGCGCGTCGAGCGTCCAGATTTTAAATCAGCTTCGTAATATGGCTTAAGGAGTCTATCCCAATTGCCGAGAGAGCGAACTTGAAGATGATCTAAATGTTCACCATAATAGAAAAAGAGAAGCTGAAAAAGCATCACCTCATACGCGGTCTTAGGCGGAGCCTTAGCGAGATTCTTTAGCGCGGCGATTTCGGCCTTAATGACTGGGTTATTGGCATCCTTAGAATCTTCGGCAATTTTTACGAGGCGCTTAACATTATTGAGCATAGCATCGGCGACAATTCGCATCGCCTTACTATAATCATTAGTCGCTTTAGAGGCATCAATTTCGGCCTTGATCCCTGGGAATCCGAGTTTAAGGATTCTATCCCAATCTGGAACGGCGTGATCATAATCGTGCCTTAAAATAGAACCTTTAACTTCCTTAGACTTCACCTTCGCATCGGGACAATAAGTTGAATCGACCTCAGCAATACGCTCATTTATAAGTTTCGTAAGAACACGATTCTTTTTACTCCAGCACGAAAACGCAGGAAACGCATCATGAGGAGAAAACCCAACCGACATCTCCTCGCATACCATCTTAAAAATCTCGGCTTTAACGAGACACCAAGGCTTTACGCCTTTACCAGCGGCAGCGATTTTTTCGGCCTTGACTTTAAGTTCCTCAACGCCTAAGCCAGTAGATTTATCAGTAACATCGCTACGCCACTTCGATTTAAGATATGGTAAATCGTCATCAAAAGCAGCGAAAGCACTAACTGATAAGAAAAGTGCAACAACAGCTATACCTCTATTAATAATATCCATACCCTAAATTGTACCATCTATGCTGTTATAACGCAAATGGAATTAAAATTGATTTTTTTATAAAACAGCAACACTTATGTTTATGGTATAATATACGAGATATGGAAAAAATCGTTTATTTAGACAATAACGCTACAACTCGCATCGCTAACGAAGTTAAAGATGTGATGATGCCCTTCTTTGGCGAACTTTATGGTAATCCGAGCTCTATGCACGCTTTTGGCGGTCAGGTCGCTAAATACATTGATCGTGCGCGCGAAGAGGTAGCAAGATTTATTAACGCTTCGCCCGAAGAAATTATCTTTACATCTTGCGCTACTGAATCTGATAACGCGGCGATTCGAGGTTATGCTGATTTTCATGGGCGCGAGACTAAAATTATTACATCTAAAGTTGAGCATCCTGCCGTTCTTCAACCTTGCCGTCGTCTTAAAGCGCTAGGCCATGAAGTCGTTGAGCTAGATGTTGATGGATTTGGGCGTCTTAATCTCGATCAACTGCGCGATGAGCTTAAAGGCACTAAAAAGGCTCTCGTTACAATAATGTGGGCTAATAACGAGACGGGTACCGTTTTTCCCATTGCGCGCATAGCGGAGATTTGTAAAGAATATGGCGCTAAGCTTCATACTGACGCAGTTCAAATAGCGGGTAAGGCTAAGGTCGACGTTAAGGCCGCTAATATTGACATGCTTTCAATGTCGGGTCATAAATTCCACGCGCCTAAAGGCGTAGGATTTCTTTATGTAAAAAAAGGAACTCTTATTAAGCCTTTTATGCTCGGTGGGCATCAAGAATCTGGTCGCCGCGCTGGCACTGAGAATGTACCGTATATTCTTGGGCTAGCTAAGGCGTGCGAATTAGCCAGACTCGGCATGGACGAAGAAAACGAGAAGATTGCCAAAATGCGCGATAGGCTCGAAAAAGGAATTCTCGCTACTTGCCCGAATGTTCGCATAAATGGAGACATTGAAAACAGACTCTCTAATACGCTTAATGTAAGCTTTGAATATATCGAGGGCGAGGCGATAGCGTATAGCTTATCGGATCTAGGAATTTGCATCTCTACGGGATCGGCTTGCGCATCAGGTTCGCTCGATCCTAGCCATGTTATCCGCGCGATGGGAGTACCATTTACGGCGGTTCATGGCTCTGTAAGATTCTCGCTTTCCAGATACAATACTGAAAGTGATATTGATTATGTTCTTGAGAAGCTCCCTCCTGTAATTAAAAACTTAAGAGACCTCTCGCCTTTCGGGCCTGACATGGACCCTACAACGTTTCAATAAGCTAAAAGATATGAAAAAGACTTTTCTTCTAATCGCGCTCAGTGCACTTTTCGTCCTAGTTAACGGATGTCGCCGCGAAGATTTTCGCGAACATACGTTCGAAATACCTGGGATGACCAGCGAAAACATCGATACGATTAAAAACGCCATTTATGTTTATGGCGGAGTAGTTAGGGATTCTCTTGAATTCAATCTTGAAAATAAAACTCTCAAGGTCCGTTTCGATTCTATGAAAGTCGCTCAGACTAATATTCGAATGGCGATAGAAGAAAAAGGCATTAAAGTTGCATTTCCTAAAAAGAACGGCGAACCAGCTGGCTATATCAACTCACGCGACAAAGAAGTAAAATAAGGCTTTTCTAAAATGAACAAGCTCTTCATTATCGATCTTATGCCCTTTTTATATAAAGGGCATTTCGTTTTTCTTAAAAGCCCCAGAATGACGGCGAGCGGAATAAATACTTCCGCCCTTTTAGGTTTAGTGAACGGATTATCAACGATTTTGAAGCGCGAAAAACCTACTCATGCAGTTTTAGCAATGGATCCAGGCGGCCCTACATTCCGCCACGAGGCGTACGCTCCATATAAAGCCCAGCGCCAAAAAATGCCCGAAGACCTCGCAGCGTCTATTCCGTACGCTTTCGAATTGGCAGAGGCGCTTAAAATACCTGTCGTGCGCGTAGATGGGTTCGAAGCTGATGATATTATGGGAACTCTCGCTGTTAAAGGCGCGGAATCTGGCTTTGATGTTTATATGGCCACTCCCGATAAAGACGCGGCTCAAATAGTTCGCCCAGGGATTAAACTTTATCGGCCAGCGCGCTCAGGCGATGCCGCCGAAATCTATGACGAAAAAGGCGTAACTGATAAATGGGGCTTTTCGTCACCTTTGCAGATGATTGATTATCTGGCTCTTGCGGGAGACGCATCAGATAATATTCCTGGTATTCGAGGAGTGGGCGAAAAGACAGCTACCGACCTTCTGCAACGATTCGGGAGCGTCGAAGGAATTATCGAGAATATCGACAAGCTTAAAGGTAAACTCGCCGAAAAAGTCTTCAATGGTAAAGAAGATGCGAAAATCTCGAAATTTCTTACGACTATCCGCACTGATGTTCCGATAGAGCCTAATTGGGATGATTATAAATTAGATGGCTTCGATAAAGAAAAGCTCGCCGCGGTATGTGCAAAATTTGAACTGAACCGCCTCGCTAAGGACTTTCTAGGCGATGGAGCGAGTACTGCGCTTGAAGAGTCTAGAGCTAAAGACGCCGCGAATTTAACAGATATAAATTCAACTCCTCATGATTACAAGCTCATAACGACCGAAGATGATGCGCGAAATCTTCTTCAAGAGCTGATGAAAGTTGACCTTATCGCGTTTGATACCGAGACTGCCGCGTTTGACGGCCATGGCCCGACAGAAGCGCATTTCTGTAAAATGGTAGGCTTTTCGTTTGCGACCGCACCTGGTAAAGCTTGGTATATCACCGCCGACCTAATCGACATTTTTAGACCCCTTTTCGCAGATCCTACGAAAACATTCGTTGGACATAATGTAAAATTCGATCGTAGTGTACTTTTAAGATATGGTATCGGCTTTGCATCAACTCCGCGCGATACGCTCTTAGAGCATTATTGTTTAGACGCGGCTGCGCGCCATGGTATGGATGCACTCGCAGAACAATATCTATCATATAGACCGATTCCTATTGAATCTCTTATAGGCGCTAAAGAACGCGGCAAAGAACAACTTTCAATGGCGGCTCTTAAGAATGAAGAAATTCTAGATTACGCTGCCGAAGATGCCGATGTTACATTAAGGCTCGATAGCATACTTAGAAATCTAGCTAAAGATTCTGGCTCTATTGAAGCTCTAGAACGCGCCGAAGAGCCTCTCATAAAGGTCTTAATAGATATGGAGCGCGAAGGCGTTAGAATCGATGTCGCCGCGCTAAAGGAATACGCTAGAGTATTAGATCGCGAAATCTTAGCCCTTTTAACTGATATACTTTCATACGCTGACGCTGGCTTTAACCCCGATAGTCCTAAACAACTTTCGGTACTGTTATTCGAGAAGTTGGGACTTCCCACCGACGGAGTTAAAAAAACGTCAATGGGTAACTATTCCACTGACGAGAAAACTCTTTCTAAATTAGTTTCAGCCCATCCGATAATTTCCAAAATCCTTGAATATCGCGCTTGTACGAAGCTTAAATCGACTTACGTCGATAAACTTCCTACGCTTATTGATGAGAATAATCGCGTTCATACAACTTTCGCTCAGGCATTTACCGAAACCGGGCGTTTAAGCTCTTCAGATCCGAATCTTCAGAACATCCCTATTAGAACTGCGCGTGGTAAGCTCATTAGAAAAGCGTTCGTTCCTCGTGACGATAAACATGTTTTAGTATCGGCCGACTATTCGCAAATAGAACTTAGGCTCATGGCTGCATTTTCAGGCGATAAGGCTATGATTGAAGCGTTTAAGAACGGCGAAGATATTCACCGCGATACAGCTGCGAGAGTTTATGATGTAATGCCGGCTTTTGTTACAGACGAGCAGAGATCTTTCTGTAAAATGGTAAACTTTGGTATCATTTACGGTATTTCTGCTTTTGGACTTTCTCAAAGGCTTAAAATTTCGCGCGGCGAAGCTGCGAAACTTATCGAAACCTACTTTAAACTCTACCCGAAAGTTAAAGAATATATGGATAAGTCCATCGCGACAGCCAAGGAAAAAGGCTACGCGACGACTATACTCGGCCGCAGGCGCACGCTAAGAGACATTAACTCTCGTAATGCTACCGTACGCCAAACAGCTGAACGCGACGCAATAAATACGCCAATTCAAGGATCCGCTGCCGATCTTATTAAAGTCGCCATGGTTAATGTAGATCGCGCGATTTCCGCCGCGGGCTTAAGATCGAAAATGGTTCTTCAAATCCACGACGAACTCGTATTTGATGCGCCTAAAGAAGAAGTTGAAGAATTAAAGGCGATTATTAAGCGTGAAATGACATCGGCTATTGATTTTGGAGTTCCGCTGGATGTAGAAATTGGCGTTGGCCAAAATTGGCTAGAAGCTCATTAATTAACACCCTTCATTAAAACACAGATAGACTCTTAATTATGGAAAGACTTACTATACAAGTTGGCAGTTACGAGGTAAACTCCTCTATTATGTCCGAGAATGGCAAGGCGTGGATAGTGGATCCTGGCCAAGAAGGCGCGCGCATCGCGTCACTTCTTGAGAAAAAAGGTCTTGAACCAGAGGCGATTTTATTAACTCACGCTCACTTTGACCACATAACAGGTATAGCCGAGTTACAAAAGCTTTTCCCCGATCTCCCAGTTTATATCCACTCAGAAGATACCGTAATGTTCGGTCATCCCTTTAATCAAATGCCGGGTGAATACAATTCAATCGGAGTTCCAGCTAACATTCGCGATGTAAAATATCTTACAATCTGCGAAGTAATTCATACTCCCGGTCATACTCCAGGTGGAGTCTGCTACTATTTCGCTAACGACAAATTACTCTTAAGCGGCGATACGCTTTTCGCCGGATCTATCGGGCGTACTGATTTTCCGGGCGGTAGCATGTCTAAAATGATGGATTCGCTTAAAAGATTAATGGAGTTACCTGATGATACTCTCGTAATTCCTGGACACGGCTCTCATACTACTATTGGCCGCGAAAAAGTGGCTAACCCGTATCTCGTTTAAAGCGATTTTAAAATATCTACGGCAACTGAAGTAACGTCGTTCGTACCTACTTTCCAGCTGCCGTCAGATTTTTGGGACGAAACCAGCTTTATGGCGATATCACTCGCCGAAAGGCCGTTCGTCCCTAGGATATCACCAGTCGAATGATAAAATATTTTACCAATTCCGTTAGTCGCTGATTTAACCGACATAACGGAATTAGTAGTAACGATTATCTCATAGCGCTCAGTTTTTGGCGCGCGAGAAAGCGCGTGATCTACTTCGTTTTGAACGCTAGGCTCTAAAACATTCTCGCTTACGATTGGTTGGAGCGGTATCGTAAAAGCTAGAATGAGAGAATTCATATTATCTCTTAGCTGATTCAAGCGTATTCCAAAGAAGCATCGTAATAGTCATTGGCCCTACTCCACCAGGTACCGGCGTAATGGCGCCTGCAACCGCCGCGCAACTGTCAAAGTCAGCATCGCCTACTAAACGAAAACCTTTAGGCTTAGTTTCATCGGCAATTCGATTAACACCAACATCAATAACAACAGCGCCGGGCTTAAGCATATCACCCTTCAATGTATCGGGGCGACCCGCGGCAACAACAACAATATCAGCTTCACGAGTAAACTTCGCAATATCGGGAGTACCCGTATGGCAGAGCGTAACTGTTGCATTCGTCTCTTTACGGGCGAGAAGAACAGCGACTGGCTTACCGACAATATTAGAGCGCCCGATAACGACAGCGTGCTTACCCTTAATATCCATACCAGAGAACTCGATAAGCTTAATAATGCCATGTGGCGTGCAAGGTAAAAAGCACTCTTCACCGATAAGCATCTTACCTACATTAATTGGAGTAAAGCCGTCAACATCCTTCTCAGGCGCAATCGCATCAATTACAGCCTTATCGCTGATATGTTTAGGAACAGGTAACTGAACGAGAATACCATGAATAGCGGGATCAACATTAAGCTCTTTAACAAGATTAACGAGCTCTTCTTGAGTAGTAGTTTCAGGAAGACGAATCTCACGTGAATACATACCAGCTTCAACACAAGCCTTCTCTTTAGCAGTAACGTAACTGACACTTGCAGGATTATTACCAACAAGAATAACCGCAAGACCCGGAGTTATACCCTTTTCTTCTTTAAGCTTCGCAACACCCGAAGCAATCTCCGCGCGCAAATTCGCCGCCAAAAGCTTACCATCAATAATCTTCATAAGTTACCTCTTTTATTTTTAAATCTTTCTTTTATGTTATCAAACAACTGACTTATTCGTCAATACTGTTATGAATAACACGGTAAAAACCTTTATCGCCTACCTTAGGAGCTTTAATCGTTACAGTTTCGCTAGCTGCAGGCGTTTCAATAGCTGGACTCGTTGCATCAGCTGTCGATGTATCACTCCCGCTCTGAACACGCATAAAGCCAGGCGCATTCTCTACTGTAAGAATTACTTCATCGCCTTCTATACGCATCGACTTAACGCGAGGCTGATTAGAATTTTTAGGCGCAGCAGAATTTAAATTCGCAACCACTGCGTTTTCTGCCTTGGACGATGTCGATGAAAGCGCAATATCTGCTGCGACCTTACCATATCCGTTTAAAAGCTCCACTTGACCATCCTTAGCGCCACGAGGTGCAACAACTCCTGATTGAGAAGTTACGCGCGTATCCATAAGAAAGACCTCGAACTTACCGTTATTAACCGCATTTTTCTTCGGAATCTGAAACATAACCTTAGGGCAGTGACCGTCTTTAGCTAGGGGAGAGGCTACGATAATCTTATCATTAGCGTCTAAGGCCTTACCATCAGCCGAAAAGCCCTCGAATACACCATCTGCCGTCCAAATAAGCGCATAAAGCTCGCCATCCAAAACTGTCGAGCCATCAGCGTACTTATCGGGACCGACTGTTGAAAAAACAATTGCCGAGTCCTCTACGCTGTTCGCATAGAGATTAGTAAACAATACCGAAAGAACAATGCTAACTATCTTTTTCATAACTTTATTATATCATTTTTGTTCAGCTTTTAATTCACGAATTCTACGAAGAGTCTCTTGAATCTCTTGAGATTTAGGCAAAATTTCCAACGCCTTAACGGCATTGGTTTCGGCCTCGTCAAAGCGATCTAATCTAATTAGAACAACCGCTAAATTATTAAGAATCGCGGGCTCGTTAGGCGCATGTTTTAAAGCGCGCTTTAAATATTCCTCAGCCTTATCATATCGATGATTCATAAAATAATCCATGCCTAATGCAAAATTAGCCGATATATCATTCTCGTCTTGAACAATTACCTTTTTCGCATAACTGCTCGCCAATCTAAAATCGGCTCGTTTAAGACTTATATTAAGCCCTTCGCGCGGCGTTAAAGTTAAAGTTGTATTTTTATGAAGAATTTCATCTTCAATATTTTTTACTTTTATCCATTCTGGATTCGCCTCCTCCAGGCGATCAGCCAATTCATTTTCTGTTTTAGCTACAAGAGCATCTTTATTAAGATTAGCTAAATATGCACGCATTCTACACATCCGCGATAAACGCCATTGAACTCGGGATAAAGCCGATCTAAGCTCTAACGATTCAACATCTGAAATATCACATTCTTCACGGAAAGATAAAATCTCATTCGCCAATGAATGTGCGGCCTTTACTCCTTCGGTTGTTTCAAATCTATTAAAATCGCCGGTTTTCGCTAAAAATCCGCCACAGTTAGGAATCTTCTTATTATTAGTTCTCCAAAGCTCAAAACCGACCTGCAAAGCTAAATTCGAAATTATAGATGAATCATCTCGCATCCATGTGCGCAAAGCTTCCGCAGTTCCTGCAGTTAATTCGTTTTGGTACTTATTTTCAGTATCAACACGTCTACGAATCTTAACCTCATATCCACTATTACCAGACATTATTGAAAGTGTCTTAATATCCTTACCGTTAATCACCGCGTTAAGCTCAATTAAAAAGTCGAGCGTACCGTCAGTAATTAAAATCGGTGTATCAGAACACTCACGAACGACATTGCGAACATACTCATCTACAATCCCCTTCGCTCGCCTCTCTACGGGATTAATACGACCTATAATCACTACTAAAACTACTAGCGCTACAACTCCAGGCATAAGAACAAGTCTAAATAAACGCCCCGAAAGGACGAGCCTACGCTGTATTTTTAATATCAAAGGTATTTCAAGGGCTTCATCCCATAAAAACTCTCTAGCCAAAGCGCGTGAATTACGAAAATAAACATCTACAGCAAATACACAGATTGCGGCAAACGCCGCGTAAGCGGTCCCTAATATGCATACTCCCAAGAGAAAGTTCGACGAAATCAATTTAGTATCCGAAATCCAACGCCAGAACCACCATGACGAATATGGACTAGACTGAAGTAAAGCTAAAACACCAAAGACTAAAAAGAAAAATCCATGTCTTATAAAAAGAAAATTCTGAGTATCCGTAGCTCTCTTTATACGCACAAAAGAGAAAACTACAGGAGCAATAACAATAATACCAGCGAAAGCCCAACCTAACGGCGCCATCGCCGAAGCGACTAAAACGCCATAACGCTTAAATACTCTTACAATCTGTAGAAACAGCCCGACCTGAGAATCATCAGTATTATGCGCAAAGAAAAAATGGATATTAAACGAAAGACCCACTACCCAAAATACAACAAAAGCGAAAATCATCCATTTTGTCAAAACCGACTGCAATAACGGATTAGCTAAATGAAAACTCGCTACCTCATCTTCTCGAAAATATGAAAATCGTAAATATATCGCCGCGAAAAGAGGGATTAAAAATCCAATCGGCGTTTCAGCAGACAACACTCCAGAAACAACTCCTAGTAAAATAAAAGATGTTACGCTTAATCTATTAAACGCTCTCACAGAGAAAAAGACAGCCAAAACAAAAAGTACTAACCACATGGTCTCTGGCAAAAATACTTCACCTAAAGCCCAAACCACTGAAGAAAAAACAAAAACCGCACTACCTAAAATCGGTAATGTATAAATAATTAAACGCCCCCACCTGCGCGAATTAGCCGAAATTCTCAAACTTAAAGGCAAAAGAAACGAGAATAGCCTAGTCGAAAGAAACGCTAATAATGCTAACGAAATAGGACCTAAAACATAAAGGCAACTAATAGTTTTAACTATCCCACAGTGAGAGTTAAGATAAGAAACTAAATTATGCCACAGTAGTCCGAGAGCACTTTCGGGCGGTCTTACTTGGAGCGCAACTAAAAGAGAATCAGCTGAATCTACAGGTATATACTTAGCATCGTTTAGAAAAAAAGCGAACGCACCAACAGCGAACGCCCAGACGCAAGCTAAAAAACGATCAAACCATGTAGATTCGTAGCGAAAGATCATACAACAACCTGTTTACGACGGCGCAATGCGAGAAGAGCTCCGCCTAAAAGGATAAGTAATCCGCCTGTTGGCTCAGGAACTACGGTAAACTCTGTCGGAGTCCAAGAGCGAGAATACGAAGGAGTTATCCCTTCCCACTGAGCGATATGAAGGTTCTCACTAAGATACGTATATGAAGTCGGCTTAGATTCCATAGCCGTACCAGTCCACGAGCCGCTCGACCAATTACCGAGCTCCAAAACATAACTGTAAGCATCACCCGCATAAGAGCCTAACGAGGCGTAATATCCGCCGGGAACTCCAACGCCCGCGGCTCCTTCGAAGGGAGTATTATTACCGCCGGAAGTAACACCGATTATAGGCAAATAACCAGACGAGCCATCTGTTCCTTCGTAACGGATACGAGCGCCATTAACACCTAACTCCGCTGCCGTATAAGTACTGCCATCTACAGCTGTTCCTGTAATGGAATCTGTTGACATAATCATCCAATGAAGTAACTCTCCACCATCTGCAGCGCGGCAAATGTTAGCAAGAAACAAGAACGTTAAAAACAAAATTTTCTTCATAAAGCCTAAACTATTTTCACTCCTTAATTGGCTTGGATATAGGAAGCGTTAACTCAAAACTTGAGTCGCCGCAACGATGATACCAAAAGCCATGACCCGCGGGTATTGATATATCATCCGTTAAATATGAACGATTATTCTCATCAACGAACCATCCGAACCACTTACCATTATGCCTGAAAAGCTGAATTGGAGCTTCCTTTTCATTAATGATACGAATCTGATCATATTCATTCGGTTTATCGCCCCAATCATAATCTTCGTTAATCTTTACGGTTTTAAGACTCGGATTGGGAACGAGCGTGCAAACAGGAGCCCTTTCAGAACCCGCGGCAATCGTAAGAGTAATATCGTCAGGTGAATACTGACCGATAATAAAGAACGGCTTATCAGTCGGACTAGAGCGCGTCACCCATGTTACGTTATCGCGCGAGAGCTGATGAGTCTCAGGATCTTGAGGAGAGACGACTTCTCTTATAGTCGCAGTAGGTAAACCCTCCCACTTCTTACTATCGCTATTCCACGACCACCCCTGATAAACATGACCATTATTAGCGACTCTGACTAAATCATTGTTTTCTAACTGCTTAGTATGCAGATACTTGGAAATCGTTAAAGGCTCGCTAGAAAGCGTAGTCGCCTCGCGCGAAAGCGCGACCCAAGGTACGGCAGCCATCGTATTGGTAAACGAGCTCGCTACCTCAAGTACGCCAATTATGTTAGTCGAGGGAATCTCATTCGTAACCGAAAGCGTATCATTAGGAACAATAAGCGTAGTTACGCGGTAAAAACCGCTCGCATTCTTGGACTTGCCGTCTTCACCGATAAGTTCAACGCTGAACTCAGGCTTATTCATAACCTCACCGACGCGTACCCAACCTGCATCAGTAGACTTCTTCAAGTCATAAAATACGCTATACCCAGTATCTCCACGATGACTCTTATTAGGCTCGGTCATAGAGACTTTTAAGGTCGTGACGTTCTCAGACTCTTCGACAGAACTTACGAGAAGATGATCCGCGGCAGTACCGGTTACGATATTCTCCCACTTGCGAAGTCCGTTATTTTCCTTCGCATCTAGCGTCGCATTAACATCCCCTTGACTAAAACCAGCCGCTCTATTATAACCCAAACTACCTAGGAGCTGATCGACAACTGTAATCGGCAATTGACCATTCGTCTTACGCTGCGTCGCCTCGAATGCAGCTTTCGGGAATCTAAAGTACGCCTGCTCAATTTCATTAGTTACATAATTTTCACCATCTCTGCGCAATGTTATATGAATTAATTTAACTAAATCATAAGACGGAGCATCCCAAAAAAACACATCCTCAGTTCCAAACGAAGCT
>JAGBTH010000144.1 GCA_017631385.1 Kiritimatiellia bacterium | reverse complement strand
CTATCCGCGCGAATCCTTGGACGGCATGACACCGTATGACAAGTTCATCGCAGAATACGGACAGGAAGGTTGTAAATTCCTTAATGCGCTTGGAATAGAACGAATCCCCGCCGCGCAGGTGACATTGCACCCTTTCTTACTCGGTCAGAATTTCCAGCGCGCTACCGACAAAGCCATTCTCAGGAAAAACGGAGTAACGGACAAAAAGAATTATAGCATAGAAAATTAAAAATGCCCCCTTTCGAGGGCAACAACAACCCGTCGTCAGCAAGGGTAACCGAAAATTTCCAACCTGGCCACGGGCAGCGGAAGCATTGTATCAAAATCCAGCCTATCGTTGGAAAAAAATGTCTTCCCTTTTAAAATCAGCGACAATCAAAACTACTCGACGGCAAAAACCCAACAGCACAAATCCAATCAGGCAAAACCTATCGGCAATCCGACGGTTTACTTTTAGAAAGTCAGTTTACTTTTGGACGTGACGATTTTTTTATTCTCCTACCCTATATACCATTAAACTAATCGAATTTTCTCAAATAATTCACGTATCTTAGCATCTGTGGTTGATGCTTTCATATCATCAACTAATGCTACATCAGTAGAAGTCGCTTTATAAATAAATACACGCTTGCCTGCAACACGAATAACATTAATCCCCTTTTGAGCCGCCAAAACTCGAAGTTCAGCTAATTTAAGAAGTCTTTTAGCCGCCAATGGAAGTCTCCCATAACGATCCACCAACTCATTTTTAATATTTTTTACATCCCGCTCATCAGCCGCCTCAGCAAGACGCTTCATAAAACTCATACGTTGTGAATCTTCTTCAACGTAATTGTACGGTAACGCTGCAGCGGATTCTTCATCATCTGAAGCTGGCGAAAAGACGATAAAATCTAGATTGAATTTCACATCCACGACATCCTTAGGCTTTTCACCCTTCATAATCGAAACTGTGCGCTTTAAAAGCTGGCAGTAAAGTGCAAAACCAACAGCCGCGATATGACCTGATTGCTGAGATCCTAAAAGATTTCCTGCGCCACGCAATTCCAAATCTCGTACCGCTAAGGCGAAGCCTCCACTAAGCCCGCCATGTCGCTTAAGCGCCGCTAGCCTCTCTCTCGCATCAGAATCAACCATCCCTTCACCTGGTAAAAGGAATATAGCGCGTCCTTGAATCGATGAGCGACCTACTCGCCCGCGCAATTGATATAAGTCAGCCAATCCGAATGTGTGCGCCTCAGATACGAGAATCGTATTGGCCCTTGGAATATCAATACCAGACTCTATTATCGTCGTTGACAATAATAAATCATACTCTCCGCGCTCAAAAGCACGCATCTTACGCGCTAAGGTTACCGAATCCATCTGACCATGAACTGTTACAATGCGAATTTTAGGACATATTTCTCGAAGGCGCTTCTCTACCTTACCCATCGTCATTACGCGATTATGTAAAAAGAAAACCTGGCCGCCTCGAGATAACTCAGCTTCAATCGCGTTTCTAATATAAATGTCGCTATCCCTAACAACTGATGTTTCAACAGCAACGCGCTCACAAGGCGGAGAACTTAAGAGAGAAAGATCGCGCGCCCCCGTCATCGACATATAAAGCGTGCGTGGTATAGGAGTTGCTGATAAGGTAAGAACATCAGCAGTAGCTCTCAAGCGCTTTAAAAACTCCTTATGCCTTACTCCAAAGCGCTGTTCTTCATCTATTATTATAAGTCCTAAGTCTTTAAATTTTATTTTAGGCGAAAGAATAGCGTGGGTGCCTATCACTATATCACACGCCCCAGACTTAAGCCTTTGAAAAGTCCCTTCATGAATCTTATTACTTTGGAAGCGCGATACAGATTCAATTCTTACAGGAGTACCGTCAAAGCGCGACGTAAATGTTTCGAAATGCTGCTCGGCTAAAACTGTTGTCGGCGCTAATACAGCGGTTTGCTTACCATTCAATGCGGCTATATAGGCCGCTCGCATAGCGACCTCAGTCTTCCCATAACCAGCATCGCCACAGACTAGCCGATCCATAGGCTTAGTTGAAGAGAGATCTTCTTCTATCGCCTTAATTGCCGCGAGCTGATCTATCGTCTCGTTATAAGGGAACGCCGCATCGAATGCCTCGCGCCCTTCGCAATTAATATCGTATGCGAATCCAGGAGCTGTCTCACGTTCAGCTTGAATCCTTAAAAGCTCCGCCGCCAAATCCGCTACCGATCGCTCTGCATCCAGCTTATCCTTATTCCAACGCTTACCATCCAACCGATGAAGACGAACTTCTTGACCCTTAACGCCAATATATCGAGTAAGAAGATGAGCTTGAGATGCATTAACGTGAAGCTTAGCACCGCCATCATACTCTATCGTAAAAACTTCAGTACGCTTACCGTCAACTATAATCTCAGATGAACCTACGAAAAGCCCTACGCCATACTCAAGATGAACAACATATTCCCCTGGCTCCAAATCATTAAAATCTTCAAGACGCGAACCCGAATAACTAGCGCGTTTCTTCGCGCGCACCTTACGTTTAGTAAATACCCTATCAGCTTTAGTTACGACTAACAGCCCCTCAAACCCATCAGATGGCGGAATCTCAAATCCACCCGATAATCCATCTAATGATACAATATTTTCGCCGCGCTTTTTAGCCGCTTGGATATAATGCTCAAGGCGAGCGCGAGCCGCATCAAAGAGTTCTGGATGGTGAGATTGTGAAACATCAAGCTCGCTAAAACCTGGTAATGATACTGTTTGAAAGTCAAAAAAATCAACATTATTGGGAGCTGGCTCACCGGTATAAACTATTGAACAATTATCGTTTATATAACGCCCAACATCATATCCATTATGCTCGATAGCTAATACTACTGATAAATCCGGTAAAAAATTCGACAAATAAAAATCTTGATTCTTCTCTTCTGATTCATAGCTGGCCGAAATCACCTCGGCAAATTGAATTCTTTCTAAAGATCGTTGAGTCGCGGCATTGAATGTCCTAAGACTTTCAAGATCTTCACCAAAGAATTCACATCTTATAGGGAACTCATCCCCAGGGCTCCAAATGTCGACAATTCCGCCGCGAAGCGACCAATCGCCTTCTTTTTCGACCATAACAACTCGCTCATAGCCGAGAGTAGTTAATTTAGATGTCACTTCAGAAAATTTTGATACACCCTCCGATAGTCGCATCGCCGGCGCCGATGTTACTGCGATTGGTCTCGCTAAAGAAGCGTATGGAACTACAATAACAAACGGATAAGGATTTATCGACCAAGCCTTAAGTTGAGCTAGCGTCTTAGCACGCACACCCAACGATGTCTTTTCGCCTTGATCGAGCGGAGGGAATTCAGCTACGCGAACTCCAAAGGCTGAGGGCGATATATCAGACGAATTAGTTAATAAGGTTAAATCGTCATAAAGCCGATCAGCCGAAGGTAAGCCCTCGGTAACTGCAACAACCACACGAGGCGTAGGGCGAGAAGCTAGAGACAATGCTAAAAACGCATTACTACCCCCTGTAAGAGACGGAAGCGCTAATGAACCGTTAGATTCAAACAGAGAATTCGGTAAACAAGATGCGAAAAGCTCAACCGCATCATTCATACGCGCTTTCAACATAAGCCACCTATCACACAGGACGAACCATAGCGATTTCGGGACATGTAAATGGGTTTTTATGCTTAGTACAGTTTATGCAACCTGTATAAAGCTTATGCATAACCTTAGTCTTCGGAATTTCGACAAAACCCAATGATGTAAAAAATTCAGGAGCAAATGTTAAAACTATAAATTCTTTAGGCTTAACGACCACAGCCTTGGTAATAACCGATTCGATAAGAGCCTTACCTACGCCATTACGCCTATAAGGAGATCTAACGGCGACTGATTGAATCTCTACTGTAGCTGCTTCTGCATCACCAATCTCAGGATGAATCTGATATGTAGCGCAGCCAATAATATCGTTACCTAATATAGCCACTACAAATCGATCTATATTCTCAACGATATTACCCATCGAGCGCGGAACTAACTGATCGCGATTAAGATGAATCAATGCAAAAATCTTCTCTGCATCGCTCAGGCAAGCAGCCCTTATGGAAAACTTAACCTTATTTTCAGCCATTATTTGTTCCATTAAGTGGCGGTTCTGGCGGGACTCGAACCCACTACCCGCTGCTTAGAAGGCAGCTGCTCTGTCCAGATGAGCTACAGAACCATTAAAAACTCTGTGTAGTATACCAAAAAACACCGACTAAGAGCAATATGGAACTCATAAAATATAATCGCCTAAATATTCCGCACAAGATTCTCATTTTATAAAACATCAACAAAACCACTCACTTTCCCCTCATTTCTATCATTTTCCTCCAATAAGTCCCCCTTCACTATTAATAGGCTACGGTCGGAAGTTAAGTCTCAACGATCACTCCGACTCCGCGCGCGGGCCCTTGCGGGCGGCTTGCGCCGTCGCTTCGCGACCTGCCCTTCGAAGCATAGCTTCTTCGGCGCATTGCGCGCTCTCGTCGTTCGGGATTCGCGACACTAGACAACGCGCGTTATTGTTCGATACTTAGCTTAGGTCGCTCATCACGTCGTTGAGACTAACCTTCCGCCCTTCGCCTTTAGCATTACACAACCATGCAGAATTTGCCGCGGAATCAACCCTTCTACCCCTCCCAACACTCAAAAATAATCTTTCGAAATCCCTCATCTCTACACATTCCCACCAACTAATCACTCCCTACCACCCCTTCAAGAATTTTCCGCACAAGATTCTGATTTTAAAATTTTAATAATTATCCGCTCTTATGACAATCTTATTAGTTAAAACAGCAAAGCACAATCCTCTTATTATTTAACACACTTATAAATAATCACTCTGATTGAATGCAATTTTGAAGTAACTTCATATTCTTGTTAATAGCCTGCAAAATACGACAAAGGATAACAGCTATTATTATCAGCAAAAGCACAACTCCCATTGCTATTAATTTTAAAGCCTCTATATTTCTAACACTGATATCTACAGTTTGATCAATATCGTTAATAGCATCAGTATTTTTGACAATGGCATCAATAGTTTTAATTTTATTACCCAGCTTATCTATATTTAAGTGAAGCCAATCCAATCGCTGGAGTGTATATTCTTGAATCTCAAGCTGTTTTGTATACACAACATCAGACTTAAATCCTCTATAAATATTTGGACTATATGCGTCATATGTATCAGGGCTATAATAGCCCATTTCATAAGCATACTCACCATTTTTTGCATTTAATAGAAAAGTCAAACTTGTAATACATATAAACAATAATTTTTTCATATTAACTCCCTTCGAAGAAACTCATGGGCATCCTTCTTCTCCCTTATACATTTATTATTACAAACTGATAATTAATAAAAAGAACTACCGCTATTTACATATTCCACACATAACTCAATACGCTTCTTATTCTTTCTGCATTCTCCGTAACAAATTCTGAGCGTCTGCATCCCCTTGCTCGGCTGCTTTTTGACACCATTTTATGGCCTCATCTTGATCCTTTTTAACACCAGAACCCTTAACATACATATTGCCAAGATTATACTGCGCATCAGCGAATCCTTGATTCGCAGCCTTTCTATACCATTCTACTGCACTTTTTTCGTCTTTACTTAATCCACCACGCCCATCCTCGTACATTATACCAAGATTATTCTGCGCCTTAGCATATCCTCGTTCGGCAGCCTTACGATACCATTTTACAGCTTCTACCTCATCCATTTTAACGCCACGACCAAACTCATACATCAACCCTAAATTATGCTGAGTCTTAGCATCACTTCTCTCAGCATATTTACAATACCACTTAATGTCATCAGAATCCCCAACTCCTTTTTCAAAAAACAACGCTAGTTTATTTTGCGCCTCAATATGTCCTTGCTCCGCAGCTTTACGATAGAACCAACAAGCTTCTTTATTATCCTTATCAACACCAATCCCTAGATCATATATTTCACCTAATTTATAAGCAGCCTCTACTATATCGTTAGCGGATTCTCGCAACCATTTCACCGCCTCGTGCACATCCTTTTCAACACCACTTCCTTCTAAATACATTAATCCAAGTTGGTATTGTGCATCATGACTTCTATTTTGTGCCGCCTTACGTAACCACCGTAATGCCTCACTTTCGTCCTTGTCCACACCACGCCCCTTAGCATACATCTCACCAAGCTTATACTGGTCATCATTACTATTATACTCTTCAGCATTCCTTCTAATGTCAGCTATCGCTTTAGAATACAGTTCCTTAGCCTTCTTAATATCTTTAACAACACAACGCCCTTCTTCATACATTTTACCGAGTTGATATTGAGCATCCGAATTACCTAACTCCGCAGCTTTTCGATACCATTTTATTGCCTCTTGTTCATCCTTATCTACACCATCTCCATTCATATATATTTCACCTAGATAATATGATGCTAACGAACGCCCTTGTTCTGCAGCTTTTTGATACCACTTAATACACTCATTTATATCTTTTTGAACAACAAAACCTAATTTATAAAAACTTCCGAGCCTAATTTGTGCTTCCGCAAAGCCCAAATCACCAGCTTTCCGATACCAAACAACAGCCTCTTGTTGATCTTTATCAACACCATCACCATTATCATACATTTCCCCTAGCCTATATAGAGCCTCAACATGTCCTTGATTTCCAGCTTTTCGAAACCACCGAAAAGCTTCCCTATAATCCTTTTCTACATCTTGACCATAATAATACATCCAACCAAGTTTATATTGCGCGTCTACATACCCTTGACCTGCAGCTGAACGATACCACTTTATCGCCTCATTTATATGTTTAACTAAAGGATAATAACTGTAAATCTGCCCTAGCCTAAACATTGCCTTAACATCTCCGTTCAATGCCTCTTTCTGAAGAATACAAAGAGCCTTGTCATACCACTTTCGAGCTTCCACCTCATCCTTTAGCACCCCAAATAAAATATCGCCTTTCTCGTATAAATTACCTAACCAAAGTTGTATATTAACATCATCACTCTCCGCTAATTCTCTATATAAATTTAATGCCTTAGAAAACCTTTTTTTAGATACATTCTCGTCTTTTGCAATGCATCCACACCCTTTGGCATATATAAGGCCCAAGAAAGCGTGTACCTCAGCAAGTTCATATTCTGCCGCCTCATTAAACCATTTAAGAGCCTCTTTTTCATCCTTTGGGCCAAATTCACCTTCAGCATATGCAACCCCTAAGCAAAGTTGAGCCTTAGGAAATCCTTCTTGCGCCAATACTTTTAACTCTTCAAATGCAGCTTTACTTTTTTCTTTTTCAATTTTCGATAAAACTTTTTCTACCCTTGGGTCGTTAAACTTTATATCATCTCTATGATTGTTAAACCCTATATTCTCTCTAAGAAATATACATGCGAATACACACATTATCCCAACAATAAGAAATAATCCAATCAATCCTGTTATTATACATATTTTTCTTTTCCTCTTACTTTCCCCCTCTTTCTTATTAGGAACTTGCAACCTCTCAGGAATAGCAACGCCCCTTTTCTTTACTATTCCACGATAAGGAATTGTCAAGCTAGACCCACAATATGGACACTCAGCTTTCTGTCCAGAACAAGAGTCTTCTGACTCTATTTCTTTGCCACAAAAAGAACAAATAAAATTAAATACGGACATGCTATCTCCTTTATATTTTTTCTCTTGAATATTACTTCGTTTTAAAGTGCATCTGCCGCACCCTCTGCAATAGAATTTCTACTTTGCTCTTTTCGAGTCTTAATATCGTTTTCTATTTCCTTATTTTCTATATGAGCCAAATTCGATAAATCTATATCAACAAGCGAAAGTTCGACTTTTTTATAATCTTTAATAATCTTTAATAGCCTACGTTTTTTCTCATCAACACCTTCCAAACTATATTCTTTATCGGTAGAATAATCTTTTTTCTTTTCATTCATATAAAATCCATATTTACTCTCAACGGCTTTTCTTGTAAGAATCTCGAAGTCTTCTAAAACACTTGAAATATCAACTTCCGCCTTTGCTCTAATTTCATAAACTAAATGTGTCTTAGGCGTAATCTTTATGTAGTAATCATTGTATTGCAAAAATTTTCGTTTTGGATAGATGGGTATCAGCACTTGATTCTGCTCTCCATTTATCTTATCTCCCAACCTTATACCAAACAAGGTTGACAACTCATCGTACCTAAATTTAGCGATCTCTTCATTTTCTTTTTCAGCTTGTTTTTGTCCTTCTATATCTAATAAAGATAACTGCAAATATTCTCTATTACTAACAATCTTTAATACTCTACTTCTAGGACCATCCTTACCTTCTAAGACATATTCATTATATCGCGACTTCGCCATAGAGGCACCATATCGTTCCTCTACTGCCTTTCTCAAATAATCAATCTGCTTGTAATCCCAAGAGGCATTTTTTGATTTGGCCACTATCTCGTAAATAAGATGCGTCTTAGGTGTCACTCGCACAAAATACTCGTAAAAATTTTTCAATTCCTTTTTCGTATTTAAAAAGGTCTCATTTGGGAAGAAACTAATTTGTTCTCTATACTGACCAAGCATGACTTTCTCTGCAATCTTCTTTCCAAATAAATTAGACATACTCTGATATAACATAGCCAACTTTTTCGTGTCAGCTACTTTTATATCCTTTCTAACATTTTTATCATTTCGAATACTTTTAGTTTCTTCTTTTTTATATGTTACTTCTTGTCTATATCTTCTCTCTCGCGCTTCTTGCAACTTCTGACTTCTTCTTGTCATCCTTGGACTTTCTAACCTATAAGGACTATAAGAGTCAGCAATAGTAGATATAGAAATCATTATGAAGACAAAACAAAAAATAGTTCTCATAAACCACCCTCTCTACAAGCCTTAACACACAATTTCTTGAGGCTCTTTACTTACACTCATGTACTAGCCGCCGAAGACCATCTTCAATGCATAAAAAAAGAGCGCGATTTCTTTCTTGCACTCTCTCGAAGCCCTACCACAGGCTATCACAGAATACATGAAGAAGAAATGCGCCCAAACGAACGCATCTCAACTATCATGCCGTTCTGTGATTTGAAATAGTGGTAGTATTTCGAGAGAACGACTTGTTAGCTTAGATGCTAAATCAACTAAACGTTCGGCGAGTTTCCCGTTTTCCGAACTATAATCTCGCGCCGCGTCACGCGCCTCGCAAGATGCGATTATTATACCAAATTCTACTTAAATCCACCACTCCCACCAAAAATTTTGACACAAAAAGGACCAACATCCCACTTCCCCAACCTAAATTTTGCCACAACAAGACCTATTTGTGCCCAAATTGACAAACTTCACAGATTGTACTCAGTCTCTCAATTGTTGCATCTTTCGTGTAAGTCTCCGAAGGAGACGCTTTCGAGTCCCGTAGGGCTTTTGTGTCTGAGACGAGTGGCGAAACCCGTTAGGGTGAATCGGAGATGGACGCACCACTGAGGCGAAGCCTCAAAGTGTGGGCGGACAGCGACGATTTAATCGTGCAAACGCACGATTCGTCACCGCCTCAGCTTTTGTGGTCGCGCGTATGCGCTTCTAAGCAACGCGCAAAATCTACCAATTCCAATGTTCAACTTCGACTTCCACTTCGACTACTACCCCCTCACACTCTCTCAACTATTCTATAATCCGCGAAAATATTTAGAAACGTAAAATCTTAAAACGTAAACGAGGTCTCAAAACGAGCGAAAAATCCTTAATAATTTTGGGGTCAAAAAAGCCCTATTTTTACTACACCCCAAATCCACCCTAAAACCCCTCGTAACGAGCTCGAAACAGAGAAGTGCGCACCTCTCGGTCAAGAAGTGCGCACTTCTCGGG
>JAGBTH010000143.1 GCA_017631385.1 Kiritimatiellia bacterium | reverse complement strand
TACAGCAAGTGTTAACCATACACCTGCTGCTCCGTATCATACTCTAATACACGGCAGTCTTTCAACCCCGAGTACTATTCCCTTTGGGGGGAACACGCAATATAATACCAACAGTCCCCCTCATTCTGTCCTGATAGTTTAGGTGAAGATTTGAGGTGAAGGCGAACAGAGGATATTTTCCATTCTTCACCTTCGCCTCCTACCTTCACCTTCTTTCAAGCGTAATGTGGCATCCCCGAAATAAGCGTTCTATCTTATCTATGCGTAAAAGCACAAAACCGAACAACGAGATCGAGCAACAGCGTTCCTTTGCGAAGCACTAACACCTTTAAGGAATCAGAATGTCGCGGTAAGCGAAAGACCGCCGACAATGTTCCAGGTCTTGTCTTCGCCCGCGCCCCACTCGCCGTTATACGCAGCAGCGGCTTCGCGCATTTTGCCGTCAAAGAGGTAATCGTAATATGCGACATAAGCGCCAAGTGTGAGCCAATCGTTTATCGCGTATTCGAGATCGACCTTGATCGTCGTATCCATTAAACCAGCGTGATCGAAGCCTTCGACTTTTTCAAGCTCGCCGAAGTAGCCATTGGTTCTAAGAGAATTGCCGAAGCCCTGAGCGATCGCCGGGCGGAGAGTAAGGCCGTCACAGATTTCAAAGGTATGACCAAGCTCAAAATTGACATACGTTCCGTTATCAGCCATAATGTCACGCTCAAAAGCGAGCTTCGGCTCGAGCCAATGTCCGCCTAATGAAAGCTCAGCCGTAAAGTACTGGGTGTCGCCAACTTCGCCCTGATAACGCGGCAGATACTCGTACATGTAGCCAACGTCTACCCCGAGCTTTCCGATAGTATCGCCTAAGTCAAACTCGTGAGCGAGACCGACAAACGCATCAAGCGTTGTGTATTTTCCTCCGCGCTTACCGTAACCGCCGTGCTTACCGTTGCCGTCGGTTACGTCAAAGATCGACTCTACCCCGATATACGCCCAATCGAAAAACGTCGCAGTCGCGCCAGGTGTGAAAATAGGATCCTTACCGTCGATTACACCGTATGTCATATAGCGCGAATCTAACGAAAGCGAAACCTCCGCGCTTACAATCGGCGTTTCATCAAATGATACCCCTTCTCCCGCCGCCCATGTAAATTTAGACGACTCAGTCTCAGACGCGAAAAGACCAAATGCCAACCCAGCCAAAAGTACGGTATACATTATTTTGATATTGTTCATTACTGCTTTATTGTTCATTGCTGTTTTTCCTTATATTGTTTTCGTCTAAAACTTTGCTTAAGCTAATTTCAACTCTACATTTCTTTTTCTCAACCTTCCACTCATTCGCTAACAACTAACAACTAGCCACTAACGACTAATCACTAACCACTAGCCCCTAACTCCTGACTACTGCCCCCTAACCACTAAATCATATCAACTCTATGCTTCTTACCGTAAAGCCAGAACCCTCCGAACATCGCCACGAGAATGCCCGTCCCGATAATAAGCCACATTCCGCTACCACTGACCATTACTGCGTGGTAGATCGTCGCGACGCTCCAACCGAGCAATGTTAAGTAGCCTACAAAAATCGTTCCATAGAGCTTACCGATTTCGCGGAATACTACACCAGTCGCCGCCAAGCACGGAATGTAGAGCAGCACAAAGAGTAGGAATGAATACATCTGATGAACGCCCTTGGGGAAGTGACGCTTAAGCGAATCTATCGCTGCAGAATTTTCAGGCTCTTCGGTAGACGCTTCCTCTTCGGCACCTGATAGCCCAAGAGGATCAACAAGACCTTCCCAGACACCGGAAAGGTTCTCTGGTATCGAAGCGAACGCTTCCTTAAGTCCGCCGACAAGAGAATACTCTTCCTTTTCTTCAGCCTCTTCGGCGGAAGAATCAACTTCGTCGGCTTTGAGATTCGCATCGTCTTGGCCATATAGCCCCTTCATCGTGCCAATAACCGATTCCTTAGCGAAAAGTCCAGTGAAGATCGAAACGCTCGCCGGCCAGTTATCGCTCTCAACGCCAATAGGCTCAAATACGGGCGTAATCGACTTTCCGACGACAGAGAGGAGCGACTCCTTTTTATCCTCATGGCCGATTGACCCGTCGGTGCCGACCGTATTGAGGATGCCGAGAACTAAAACCATCGGAACGATAAACTTACCAGCTCTCCAGATGAAGATTTTAAGTCTCTCCCAAGTATGAAGGAAGATATGACGAGCGCGCGGCAAATGATATGGGGGCAGCTCCATAATAAAGTGAGTAGGCTCGCCTTGGAAAAGCGTATGCTTAAGAATAAGGCCCGTTACAATACCAAGGACAATACCGGTAATGTAAATGTAAAATACGAGCTTACCGGGATTCTGCGGGAAGAACGCCGCAGCGAACAAGACCCAAATCGGGAGCTTAGCTCCGCAGCTCATAAACGGTGTCATAAAGACCGTTAAGAATCTGTCACGCTTCGATTCTAAGGTGCGCGTAGCCATAATCGCGGGAACGGAGCACCCGAAACCGACGAGCATCGGCACGAAGCTTTTACCCGGCAAGCCTATCCAACGCATAAAGCGATCCATAACGAACGCAGCGCGCGCCATATATCCCGAATCTTCAAGAATGGAAAGACAGAGGAACATAAATCCTACTGGCGGCAAAAACGTTCCGACAGTCTGAAGCGCAGTGCCGACGCCGTTCGAAATAAGAGCGACGACCCATTCAGGAGCGTTAACCATACCGAGCAGGTGGGCCGTTCCGCTCACAAAGAGCGTGTCGCCCGCGATATCGAAGAAATCAATGAACGCCCCTCCCACAATCTGGGTAATCCAAAATACAAGGTACATCATACCGAGAAAGATCGGAATACCTAAAAAGCGGTTAATTACAATCTTATCAATCTTCTCAGAGAGAAATACCTTATCGGCTACTGTGCGCACAACATCCTTCACTAAACCCGCTATGATACCGTAGCGCGTTTCCGCCAGAACGACGTCGGGCGGATCGCCGAGAACGTCGGTACAGCGCTTAATCGCTCCGTCAATAACCTCGGGCGCCATGTCGCGATGGCGCTCTAACTGACGACGAATTAGAGGATCGCCCTCAATCGCCTTCATCGCGACCCAACGCGCATCAACCTTATAATGTTCAGCCGTTTTAACCGAGGCTGAAGCTAAAATATCGACTTCTTGCTCAAGCTCATTAGGGAACTCAACATGAATGCGCGGCAATTTAGGCGCGGCGATCGTCTCGTCGAGCATCGTGCGAAGGCGGGCGATATCGCGCGAATCCGTCGCATTTACACCGATTACAGGAACGCCAAGATGCTTAGAAAGATGATCTAAATCAATAACCGTGCGGCGCTGACGAGCGACATCCATCATCGTCACAACAATCACCATCGGGACCTTAAGCTCGCACATCAAAAGCGTAAGATACAAATTACGCTCAATGGCGGTCGCGTCGATGATGTTGATGTAAAGTTCCGCCTCCTGAGAAAGAACATACTCTAAACTCGCCTTCTCGTCTTCACTCGCGGCAGTAAGCGAATATATACCGGGAAGATCTACTATCTTAACCGCGCCGAACTTAGGAAGCGAAAACTCGCCTTCCTTTTTCTCAACCGTAACGCCAGGCCAGTTACCGATATGCTGATGAGAACCAGTTAATGCATTAAAAATCGTAGTTTTGCCGCAATTAGGATTACCTATTAAACCGATGGTCTTCATTTGCCGCTCCCCTTCTCAATCAAATTCACTTTAATTACGCTTACTTCATCACGTCTGAGAGAAAGATGAAATCCTCTAACCGCCAATTCGAATGGATCGCCGAGAGGAGCGACATTTATAATCTTAACCTTGACTCCACGAGTCATCCCTAAAGCGAGTAACTTGGCACGATAAGCGGCATTACCGAGTTTATACCCTGTAATTTCGGCAATCTGCCCTTTCTTAAGTTGATCTAATGTCATTACGAACACTCTTTCTAAATGTTAGATGTGGTAAAGTTTACTAAATCTAACTTTCAAAGTCAATAGAGAACTTAAAAAATTCGAAAATATTACTAAATATTCTAAAACTACCCTAAATTTTCACGTATGAACTTAGGATTAGCCCCCGCGATTACTATAGCGACTTCGCCCTTTACTTTAGCATTAGAAAATTCTTTTACTAAATCGCTAAGATATCCGCGCGAGACTCGCTCGTGAAGTTTCGTAAGTTCAATACAAACCGCCGCCTCTCTATCGCCCAATTCCTCAAAAGCGGCCTCTAGCGTGGGACCTACGCGAAACGGCGACTCAAAGCAAATAAGAGTATGCTCCTTATCCTTATCTTCAGCGAACCAATTGCGAATCGCGCCCGGACCACGCGGCGGAAATCCGCGGAATGTAAATGACGAAGTTGAAAGCCCACTCATCAATAAAGCTACATTAACCGCGCTCGCGCCAGGAATAACATCGTAAGCGACCGACTTTTTAGCACACGCGCGAATAAGCCTGTAACCCGGATCTGAGATACCGGGATACCCGCCATCAGAACAAAGAGCTACCTCCTTACCAGCTTCAACCGCGGCGATTATGCGCTCAGTAATGCGCTCTTCGTTACCTTGGCGATACGAAATCATTTCAGGACGAGGAATCCCGAAATGCGTCAAAAGCTGCCAAGTTCGCCGCGTATCTTCACACGCTATGAGTTCCGCAGTTTTAAACGCCTCTAGAGCGCGCGGCGTTAAGTCGGCGAGGTTACCGATGGGAGTAGCTATAATATGGAGCATTAGACCTTAAACTCCTCTTTAGGATTATCCTTTAAAACGCGAAACGCCTCGGGTAAAAGATTCGCCGCGTCGAGTTTATTAAGCTCGCACCACTCAAATTCAATCCAATCTTCGGCAGCGGTTACAGCCCCATCAGGAGAGTCAACATTAAGCTCATAAACGAGATTTATTTCGGAATGCTTTTTACCCTTCTGGATAAAGGAATTTTCGACAACTCCCAAGAAGCGCCCAGTAGTTGAATTTAAACCCGTTTCTTCTTTAATCTCACGAACTAGAGCCTCGCGCCCAGTCTCACCTAACTCTATATGACCGCCCGGCAAATAGGTCGATGAGCCGCCCTTAGCCTTACAAAGAAGGATTTTACCGTCCTTTATCGCGACTCCGCGCGCTATCGTCTCGATATGATTTAGCTCATAATCCATTATTCATTGCCTTTCTTAGCACGAATAAAAACGAAAACTGCAAAAATTACAGCGACAATAGCCGAGAGTGAAATTGCGAAATTAAGATTTAACCCGCCTGGTACTAAACCCCAAGGCTGACCACCAGTACCAGGAGTCCAAAGAATGAATGTCGTAATAACCATCGTCATGAATATACCCGGTAAAAGCGTCACTAATGAAGCACACTTTTTACCCTGACGGAGAAGCCAAACTGTCGCAGCCATCAATGTCGTAGCCGAGAGCATCTGATTACCCCAAGCGAAATAGTTCCAAAGATTATTGAAGGATTTCGCGTTCTGATTCGACCACCAAAGAAGAAGTGATACAATCACAATTAGAGGAACACAAGTTAAAATACGGCGAGCGAGATTAACTTGATCAATAGAGAACATCTCGGCGATACTCAATCTCGCGCTTCTTAAAGCTGTATCACCGCTCGTAATCGCGAGTACGACAATCGCGAAAATCGTCACCCCGCCCATCCAAGAGCCGAGAAAGTACTTAGAAATATTACCTAATACCGTCGGTCCATTAAGCGAAAGATTATTGCCATCAATATTATAAATCGCAAGCGCGGCAGTCGCCCAAATCATGGCGATTATCCCTTCAAGAACCATCATACCGAAGAACGTCGAACGCGCCTGACGCTCGCTCGTCATTGTGCGAGCGACGATTGGACTCTGGGTCGCGTGGAAGCCCGAAATAATACCGCAAGCAATAGTCACGAAAAGACACGGGAAAAGCGGATTAGAAGCCTTGAACTTAGCAAAACCCTCGCAGTCATTGAGAATCTCAGGATTCTTAAAGCCCGCGATAATTAACGCCGCTGAAATCGCTATTGAGCCAATAATCAAGAGCGCTCCAAAAACAGG
Organism: Kiritimatiellia bacterium; assembly: GCA_017631385.1. Lineage (GTDB taxonomy): Bacteria > Verrucomicrobiota > Kiritimatiellia > RFP12 > UBA1067 > UBA1067. The sequence continues at coordinate 8,787 of JAGBTH010000143.1, read as the reverse complement.
ATAAACTCGACCAATAATCTTATCGACGGGGAAAAGCGTCGCGGCAATATAATAAGCGAAAATTAAACCGACTGCCCACCAAAAGAATGATATTTCAGGAAATACAGTCTTATCAATTAAATTAGCCGGAACATTAATAAATACAGCAACAACTAGCAATAATAATACGACCATTACCCACGAAAATCCACCAGCGTATTTAGAACCTAAATATTTTCTAACGATTTTAGGTAAATTCGCTCCACCCTCTCGCAACGACATCATACCACCTACAAAATCATGAACCGCTCCCATGAAAATACAACCTATAGGAATAATTAAAAGAGCTATCTTACCAAATTTTATACCTAAAATAACACCAATAACAGGACCAACGCCTGCAATATTAAGAAGCTGAATGAGCATATTCTTCCATTGCGGGAGCGGCACACAATCAACACCATCAGGCGCGGCAATAGCTGGCGGCGGACGATCATCAGGACCTAAAATTTTCTCAACTATCTTACCATAAGTAAAATAACCGATAATCAAAAAGGCAATACCGCCTAAGAACCATGTCATTTTTTAACTCCTCTAAAGTTATTTTTTATATTTTATAGCTGACTAATATTATAGCAACAAATATTTGATATATTTTATCATAAACAGAGTAATTATAAAACCATAAACCGCTCCCAAATCAATGGGAACGGTCGTTTTATTATTGCCTCACACTGAAATTTTCAGTATACAACGGCCCATTTTACAGTTACTGAACTAGAACTTGGCGTTGCTCGTAGTGACCAGGTTGCCAAACGCGAATTACTGTACCATTAGGCTGAACTTGATCAACATAGCGCCCTTCTACCCAACCATTCTGAGTCGTATATACAGGCGTTGTAACTACTGGCGTCGTCACAACAGTTGGAGTAGTAACAATCGTTGGTGTCGTTACGACAGTCGGCGTCGTTACAACGGTTGTAACAGGGCGGCTTACCACGGCATCAGCCACAATACCCCCTACAACACCACCTACGAAACCCGGCCAGAAATTTCTACCGCCGCGACCCCAAGCACTACCATGATGATGATGGTGGTGAACGGGACGATGGTTATGATGATGTACTACATGTCCGCGACCATGATTATGACCACGATGATTCCTAGCGAATGTCGTTCCCGCGCAAAGCGTTACTGCGACACAAACTGCTGCGACTTTCATTATTTTATTCATTTTGCACCTTCTCTTTCTCCGCATTTGGCGGTTACAGTTAGGTAGGTAGTTTAGCACTGAAAATCTGACAAAAAATTTTTACTTAATCTAAAATTCCTTTAGAAGGAGCCTCTTTGTCATCCCACCAAGAGCCTTTAGACGACGAAATGCGCGCGATTGGCTTAGTAGTAAGCTGCTTACCCTTAGTACCTGCCGCTCGTATAGCGACTACATCTTGATCCTCCAACTTCTTAGTCTCGGGATTTACGCGCTTAACCTGCTCTTTAGGCAGAAAATACTGCTGATGTATCTTCTGATTCTTAGCCGGCTTAAACTTAACATAAATCGTCTCGGGACATCCTTCTTGGAAGAAAAGTATCTTAGATTTAGGCTTCTCAGGCGCGAGACGATAATCCTTATTACGAATAAGCCCGCCGAATCTAAAGCGCTTTATATAACTAAAGCCATACCCGCCCTCTTCGTAAACTACAGTAAATTCACGAGTTTCGCGATCTTTCTCTTGATTATAGCGAATAACAGCAAGTAGATTCTTATCAACGAATATCTTATCTTCGGGCTGAGTCTTCTTAAAGCGACCATCCTTCCAGACAAATATAAGTTCATCTAATGAAGAGCACTTAAAAAGCTCATCTCCACCGCGAAGACCCGAGCCGACAAAATTATTCTCTTTATCCCACTTAATCGTAAGCTCGCTCGCAGTAATCGCACGTACATCAACTTCTTTAAACGCACCCGACTCAATCTTAGAACACCTAGGATACTTCTTCGCGTATTCCTTAACAAGCCCCTTAAGATATTTAACAACGAACGAACGCAAATGCTCGATATTATCACGAACCTGGGCTTCTTCTTTTTCAATACCCTCAATTTCTTCGCGATTCTTATCAATATCAAACTGCGAAATACGGCGGATCGGAATTTTAAGAAGTCTCTCAATATCCTCATCAACAATTCCGCGGCGCAATTCCTTAAGGAACGGCTCAAAGCCCGTAATAATAGCCTTCTTAACGCCCTCCATCGTCTTTTCGGTCTCAATGCGCTTATAGATACGCTCTTCTATAAAGATTCTATCGAGCGTTCGCGCATGATAAAGATCATCTAGCTCACCTAAACGAATCTCTTGCTCACGCTTCGTAAGCTCCATTAAGCGATCGACATTCTTACGAACAATCTCCGTTATCGTCATCAATCTCGGGCGGCCCGCGTCGAGAACAATCGGGCGCGATGAAAGCGACTTTTCGCAATTCGTAAACGCATAAAGAGCGACGATTGCCTTCTCTTGGCTTTCACCGGTTTGAAGCTCGAGTTCAATCTTAACAGTATCATTCGTTAAATCGTGGAGTTTACGAACAGGTACCTTTTTCTTCTTAATCGCCTCTTCAATCGACTCGGCGAGCGAATCGGTCGTTTCGCCCCAAGGTAATTCAGTAATGATAAGCTTATTCTTATCTTCCTTCTCAATCTTGGCACGGACTTTTATCTTACCTAAGCCATCTTGATAATCCGAGACATCTATCGTACCACCAAGCTGAAAATCAGGATAAAGCTGAAATGGCTTTTTCTGAATGCAGGCGATTTCAGCCTCAAGTAATTCAATAAAGTTATGCGGTAAAATCGCGGTCGAAAGACCTACGGCGATACCATCGGCGCCAAGCATCAACAGAAGAGGAATCTTCGCGGGAAGATAAACAGGTTCTTCTTTACGCCCATCGTAATTAGGAACGAATGAAGTAGTCTTTTTATTAAAGATCTCTTTACGCGCCAATTCCGTAGGACGACACTCGATATATCGCGTCGCAGCGTGAGGCATACCCGTTAAGAGCGAACCATAGTTACCCTGGCCGTCAATTAAATAGCCCTTACCTTCGCCCCAAAGCTTATTCGCTAATACGCAAAGCGCATCACCAATCGATGCGTCACCATGGGGATGGTACTGCATCGCATGACCAACGATATTAGCGACCTTGGTATAACGCCCATCATCCTTCTCCCAAAGAGAATGCATAATACGACGCTGAACAGGTTTAAGGCCGTCTTCAACAGCAGGAATCGCACGAGAACAAATAACATACGCCGAATATTGACGAAAGTTAAAGTCAAAGAGCTCGCGCATCGGACCAGACCCCGTAAGCCCCGCGGCAGGAGCCGCGACTACAGGCGCTGATTCTTTAGACGCTTTCTTCTCAACTTTCTTATCAGAATTCGACTCACCGCCAGCATTAGCAACATCAGCGAATAACTCAAGATTGTCGAAAAGACTTGGCGGCGCAGACTCCTTCTTATCCTTATCTTTGGCCATCTACCTCTCTACCCCTTATCGAAAAAAAAGCTAAAATATTATAATCCAAGTTTATCGAACGCGCCAGCGATAGAGCCGACATTAGCATTCTTCTTCTCAGCTTCTTTCATCCAAGCCGAAACTTCGGCGGCAGTCTCTTCAGCGGCGACTTCTTCGGCGCTCTTCTTAAATACGCGCGCGACGCATTCTCTACGCGAAAGAGAAATCTTACCGTTATCGCGATCAATGCGCATTACCTTAACAGTAACACCATCGCCCGACTTAAGTACGCTCGCTGGATTATCAATGCGCTCCCACGAGATTTCTCTTACAGGAATAAGACCTTCAATACCGCCTAAATCAACAAACGCGCCAAAATCGAGTACGCGCGTAACCGTTCCGCTTAAAGTCTCACCTTCGATAAGACGCTCGAGCATAGCCTCCTTAAGAGCCTCAGCCTGAACTTCTAAGAGCGCACGGCGCGAAAGTACGATATTAAGCCCGCGCTCATCCTTGGAATAATCCGAAACGAGGAAGTCAAACTTACGCCCGATATATTCGGCAGGATCTTTAGTATAGCGATCAATCTGGCTGAATGGACAAAACGCCCTCTCGCCAGCGACCGTAATCTCGTAGCCGCCCTTAATCTGCTTTTCAACGAGACCAGCAATCGCCTCACCCGATTCCCAAGCAGCCTTAACAGTAGCATTATCGTCGCTCATTACTTCGACGACCTGCTTTTTAGGACGGATAATAAGCTTATCGTCGTTAAAAGCCTTACCGAACTTATACGTGCGCTTAATGCCCTTCATCTGATCGTCGAGCATCGCGCCAAAATCAAAAGAATTATCGCTCATATTAAGCCTTCTTCATCTGTGGGAAAAGTACAACATCGCGAATAGAATCGCAACCGGTCAAGAACATAACGAGGCGATCAACGCCAAAACCTAAGCCGCCAGTCGGGGGCATACCGCATTCAAGAGCCGAAATAAAATCTTCGTCAATTTTCTCGGTATCCTCGCCAGCCTGGTTCTCGAGAGCCTCGCGCTGGGCGATGGGATCGTTCTGCTCGGTATATCCAGGGCAGAGCTCGCGCCCCGCGACAACGAACTCAAATACGTCGACGAGCGTGGGATCGTCCTTACACGCTTTAGCGAGAGGAACGAACTGACGCGGAATACGGGTAACGAACGTAGGCTGCATAATATTGCGCTCAATGAGCTTATCATAAACTTCATGCGTAAGCATAAGCTCAGTATCTACTCCGTCGAGCTCAAGATTCGTCTCGGTCTCGCGACCCTTCGCCTTAGCCTTCTCAAGCTGAGTTTCAAAAGGAAGATCGAACCAATCCTCGCCCATAAGTTCCTTAACGAGATCCTTATAAGCTACGCAGCGATAAGGAGGATTAAAGTTGATGACAGTCTTATTATCACCATACTCAATCTCGCGCTTACCGATAACCGTATCGCAAAGATGCGGCAAAAGCCCTTCCATAATCGCTTCCATCGAAGTGCGATCGCCATAGGCCTCATAAATCTCACAAACAGTAAACTCAGGATTGTGAGTACGGTCGATACCCTCGTTACGGAAGTCCTTACCAAGCTCAAAGACCTTGTTCATACCGCCGACCAAAAGACGCTTCAGATAAAGCTCAGGCGCAATACGCATTACGCAATCCTTATCAAGCGCATTAAAGTGAGATACGAAAGGCTTAGCTGCAGCACCACCAGCCTGATCCTGAAGAATGGGAGTCTCAACCTCTACGAAACCGCGATCCCAGAGATACTTACGAATCTCTTTAATAAGACGCGAGCGCGTAAAGAAGCGATTGCGCGACTCATCATTCGTCATTAAATCAACATAGCGACGACGATAACATTCCTCCTGATCAGCTAAACCGTGGAACTTCTCCGGCGGCTGCTCAAGAGCCTTAGCGAGCATAGTCCACTCCTTTACAACGAGAGACTTCTCACCCTTCTGGGTCGTAAAGAGAGTACCTTCAGCGCCGATAATGTCACCGAGATTAAGCTGCTTAAACGCGGCGAACATCGTCTCTGAAAGCTCATCGCGCTTAAAGATAAGCTGAAATTTATCAGTACCGTCGTTCATGGTACAGAAATTCATCTTACCCATGCGACGAATCATCATAAGACGACCAGCTACACGCGCGGCTTTACCCTCCTCAAATTCCGCACGAATCTTAGAAAGATCGTCATGATCAAACTTACAACCATAGGGCTCAAAGCCGAGTTCAGCTAGAGCTCTCATACTAACGAGCCTTTGCTCGCGATATTCATTCGTTTCCATAGCCCTTTATTATACCAAATTTAAACGAACAATTTCCTAAAATTTTACTTTGCTTTTTTTATATCGCCCTTAAGAAAAACTCTTAGGAACTATCCCTTAGTTGCTACTGCTGCAGCAGCACTGGCCTTAGCTTTTTCAGCGGCGATGCGCGCGCGAATTGAATTCTTAGCGCGGCGACAAAACTGAGTTATCGTTCTATGCGCCGGGCAAGAGAAACTACATGCACCGCATTCAATACATGACATTACGTGAGAGCGCTCTGCGTCAGCTACATCATCAGCCTCGACAGCCTTAGAAATTTCAGCCGGATTTAGGTTCATCGGGCACGCTCTTAAGCAACGACCGCAATTTATGCAAGCCTGAGACGTATACTGAAAAACGCGATTTTTGGACAACAATAAAAGCCCTGATGTCGTCTTAGTTGTAGCTATATCGAGCGACGATACTGTAAAGCCCATCATCGTACCGCCCGAGATGACTTTAGCGGGAGCCTCTTTTAGCCCTCCTGAATACTCAATAAGATCAGAATATTTAGTTCCTAAAGGCGCTAAAATATTCTTAGGCTCATTAACTGCATCGCCCGAAACAGTCGTTACGCGACTTAAGAGCACCTCACCCTTCTCAACAGCATCAGCTATAGCGACGACCGTACCAATATTCTCAACAACACACCCAACATCTATCGGGAGAGCGGGAGGTTCTGGAACAACCCGCCCGACGGTCGCGTAAATCTGGTGTTTTTCACTGCCTTGAGGGTAAAGAACTGGTAAAACCACTATCTCTACATTACCTTCAATATCGGCGAACGCTTTTTCAAGCGCGGCGATTGCCTCTGGCTTATTAGCCTCGACAGCGATACGAACGGCAGGTCCGCCTAAAATCTTACGCATAATCTCTACGCCAACTCTAACACGCTCAGCTCTCTCTAACATGATGCGATAGTCGGCTGTAAGATAAGGCTCGCATTCAGCGCCATTTAAAATAAGGTATTCACATCTTTTTTGAGGAGGCGGCGAAAGCTTAACAACAGTTGGGAACCCCGCTCCCCCCATACCGCAAATACCAGCTTCTTCAACACGCTTTAAAAGATCCTCCTTAGACGCCTCGCGCCAATTAAGCGGACTTAAAGCATACGATTTAACCTCGTCAACTCCTTCCGGCGCGGGAGCTGTAGTATCAATAATAACAGCCTCAGCCTTAGCGCCCGAAGCTCCAAGACGCGGTTCAATAGCCTTTACAAGACCATCAGCGCTCGCGCGCACACATACCGAAATAAAACCATTGCGCTCGCCGATAATCTGACCGCGGCGAACATAATCACCCACCTTAACTATGCACTTAGCAGGTGCTCCAAGATGTTGGCTCATCGAAATAACTAGCTCTTGAGGTGTAGGCATAACCTCAATCGCCTTATCGCGAGCAAGCTCTTTATTATAATCGGGATGAACCCCACCTTTAAACTTAAATTTACTCTTTACGGTCTTCATCTTCTCTAGCCTTCTATCATATACTTCTTAAACTTACGCCATAATTATACCATTTTATCTTATATTATGTAACACCTGCGGGTTTATAGATTTTGACCAACTATTATTAAATCCGCTAAAAATTCGGCAATGTAAAACCTCAATGCGATAAATGAGCCTTTAAAGAAACTAAAAAAAGCTCACAATTTTGGAGGTAAAAAAGCTTAAGTTTCACGACACATCATCTACACCCCAAAACACCCCCTCCACGAGCTCGAAACCGAGAAGTGCGCACCTCTCGGTCGAGAAGTGCGCACTTCTCGGGTAAAAGGTGCGCACTTCTCGTCGTCGAGCTCGTGAGAGGGTAAAATGATGCGGCGCCGTTTTTCGCCTAACGACACCGCATATTTTCAGCTGATTTTTTTCTCAAAAAATATTTAAAAAAAAACTCAAAAAACTTAAACTTAACTGAATGTTGTCAGCTCTCTACCAAAGGTGACAGTCCACTTTTTTATCATGCGGTTATTTTATCCGAAGGCAACTTTCCCAACCCCTCTGTGTCCGACGAGCTCCAAGCGAGCCGGTTTCAGTGTGCTCCGTGGTTAAAATTCCCGCGTCAAAATCTCACTTTACAAAACATTCTAAACTACCGAAATTATCGCAGTTTTCCATCACTTATCTCCAATGGGACCAGTTCCCCTAGGCTATTATAAATGAAATAAATTCCTCATAATCCACCACATTGCCATTACAATTAAAAGAACTATACTCCATGCAATCTTTTTCTGATGTGATGACGATAATATATAAAAAATACCTATAATTATAACTACAGCTAAAATAGGATTATAGCTTAATCCTTTCCATATATTTCCATGCAGAATTTGATAAAATGCGCGGGATACGCCACACCCAGGGCATTTGAAACCCGTAATCACAAAAAGCGGACACTTAGGATAAAAATTGTAAGCTGATGGATCAAAATTATAGAGAATCATAAGACTAATTGCGCTGACGATAAAAACCGCCAACGCAATAAATAGCTTTAAAATTATATAAATCCGTTTGCCTCTCACTATGAGATCATTAAAATGAAATAAAGCAAGGAGAATACTCCTCCCATAATTATGCCAAACCATGCACGACCCGCACCATGCTTCTCGGGATGAGACTTAATATCTCGCAATGCCAAAACACCAAGTAATATTGCAACAATTCCGACAAATGGCAGAAGCGACAGCAATCCAACATAACCAGCTGCAATTGCGAGACCAGATCTTCCCACAGGGAGTAATATACGCATGGCTGCATTATCACTGTCAAGCAATACTTCTTTTGTTTGAACAGGTACTCCACATTTGACACAAATAACAGCTTTCTCGTCGATTTTGTTTCCACAGTTTTTACAAAAAGACATATCAATTGACCTTTCTTATTGTGTTAGTTTATAGTTCAGATGTGACGGCTTGAATGATGTTAATGAATATGTATATCAATCCAAGGATTATGCCTACAATCGTCAG
>JAGBTH010000142.1 GCA_017631385.1 Kiritimatiellia bacterium | reverse complement strand
GTTTCCGCAAGCATTGACTGCGTGGAATATCCAACAATATTTGCAGAAGATACACCTTCCGCTTCAGCATTAACCGTCACAGCGGCTGCGAGACCTAAAACGCTCGCCATCGCGAAATTTTTAATGTTCATTTTTTATTCTCCTTTTTTACTTGAATGGCTCCCCAGAACTGCGCTTAAAGCACCTCTTTAAGTCACACTCTCGACAACAACTCCAAGCCTCACAATTATATCATACTTTCTACCGACTTTGCAACCAGAAATTTTACCAATTTTTTTACACCTTTTTTTTATCATCAATTTTCATCTACTCAGCCTCAGGAAAAGAAACAGATTGAATCCCCATCATTCGCAACTCCTCATTTCTTTTCTCCCATAATTCTTCTAATTCTTCTCTTGAAATATCTGTTTTTTCAAGGGCTTTTAGTTCGCCCTTTACACGCACAAGCATTTTGATTTCAAATTCCTGTCTTTCAATCAAGCGACTTACATATGAACTAAGGGAACCACCCTCTTTTATGTATGCCAACGCCTCTTTCTTCATCCCGCGCAACATTGACTTGATTTGCCTAACTTCAAAACCATCTTCTTCCATAATATCTACATCTCTTTGTATGGCGGAATACAACAGCCTCTCTTCAACATTTTTAACAGCTGGCTCTACACCCGGAATCGCGAAACTTGCCAAAAAACGATCTCCCATATCCGAAAAAACAAATTCCCATCCAGTGCGACACCCCTTCTCTATTATCGCAGCATCGCCCCAAACCTGACGACGCATTGTGGGCTCCACAACTTCTTTATCCAATTCCGAATCTACGCCCCCATCATCTGGTCCGCCAAAATCTCCAGTTGATCTCTGCGCGTTCTTTATAAGAAAAAAAAGAGATAACACCGCCAAGACAAAGATTGCAATCCAACGCTTCCCTTTTCCCCATAATTTATTAAAAATTCCAGGAGCTTCGCGCAAACGGGATGGTCGAATACCATCCCGTTTTAATTTTGAAAAGGCCTCTTCTCGCGTACGCGCATTGATAACGCCATCATGAATGACGTTATCACTCGTTCGATATTCGTATAAATATTTCACCGGCCTACTTTAGGATCAAACTTAATCTTCATTGGTTTTGTAGGCAACTGATGCACCTTGTCCCATATAGCCTTTTGATATTGGTTGGTTGGTGCATGCGCCCAACCTTCCTGACACGCACGTATATATGAAGACTTTTTAGAACGCGTCATGCCCAAAGCCTTCGTATTGCCAAATATTTGATTTACTGAATCCGGACAAAACCCATCAGTCAACAACTGATCCAAATCTGAACTCTTTGTTACTGTCCGCATCGGAGATGTCTTTATTTGCGATTGTGCTGCGCCCAGCACTAAGGTTGTAACGCGTGTTAATTCCTTAGAAAAGCGATTTCCCAATTTCAAGGTTGCTGTATTTACAACACCCCACCTTGATTCGACCGCCACCAACGACATTGGCAGTTTTTCATCATCTACTATATACACAACAAATGTAGCATCCTCTGGATTTTTAGACTGCAAACTCCAAGATCCTTGTCTCAACTCCGTATTGAACTTCAAAGTTCGCTTGATTTTTTCTACTCGATTTGAAACCTCAGATTCTACGACCCTTGACTGACAGTTCACATACAACAACTTTCCTGTTCCAGGCATATCTATAATTCCACCAGTTCGTTCCATCATCTTTTGATAACGTTCAGTTCTTTCCTCAGGTGTCAACTCTTTGCGGGGACTAACCTCTTGAGCAAAAAGCGCACCAGCTACAATAATGTTGGCCGCTAATAAAACTTTCTTAATACATCTATTCATTTTAATCCTCCAATCCTAATTTTGCTTTTACGTGTTCAGGAAATACTAATTTTTTTATTCCTTTTTTTTCTAAACTTTCATTAACTTGCCTATAAAACTCTCCTACTATTTCAGGCTCCTCAGCCCCTACTTTTATAACCTCTTTAAAGTAAGACTGCCTTTCTTGATATGCACTAACGAGTTTACTATAGTAAAAATCAATAAAACTTTCAGGATCTCCGCCCTCTTTTATATATTCTCGAAGTTCAGCCTTAGCCAACTCAACCATCTGCTTTCCTTCTTGAATCTTCTCGCTATCACCCTCGATAATAGGATTTCCCGTAGTTAATATCTGCTCTAAATGTGCTATATCACTAATAGGTATCTTAGGTATTGGAGGCGGAGGTCTCTCTCCAACTTCAGTAGTAAAAATTCTCGCCAAATGCAACTCTGTCGTTGTTCTAAAAGGCTTATTAGTGGTTGGTGTCAAATCCAATTCCCGATCCTTAATAACCTGCATGGCGAAATCTCGCTTTTCCTCCGGAGTCATCTTAGCCAACTCTTCGCGCAATCTCGCCCTTTTCTTTTCTATCTCAATCTGCCGAGGATCCTTTTGTTCTTCTACAGGCAAAACTTTCTCTATTGGCGCAGGATCCTTATCCTTTTTTTTCTTTTCGCGTTTCTCTACAGTAACTATTTGGGTGTCATCCTTTGAAATAGCTAACCACACAACTACACCAATAGCAACTACTACAGCCGTAGCTATAATCCCCCACACGCTCCTTGATACACTTACTCCTTCACGTGAAGAAGACCTCGCCGCATTGCGCTTCGCCTTAACCGCTCCCTCTGTGATAGAGATAGCGTTAATGCCGCGCTGCTTCAATTCGGCGAATACGCCAGCGCGATCCTCGGCTTCGATAACAACCGAAGTTTTCAAGCCGCTCTTTTCACGATATGTTACTGTCCACTGTTTCATAAGTGTTATTATATCAAAATATTACCCAAAGCGCACAAAGCTATTTAATCCTACTTACTTCACTCCCCTACGACGCGCTTCCATCGCCTTTCGATTTCTTTCTCGATTCTCTCTCATCCTCTTATAGTATTCGCTTCTTTCCTTCTCGGTCTTCTGAAAATTCTTCAAATGCTGGCCCGAAATATACCCCGAAAGCTCCGCTTTTAACTGCTTTGAATTTTGGTGATTAACATATACCTCACCTACATAAGGCAACGAAGCGAATGTAACGCATTCCGCGCTACCATCCATCTTCAAGGTATAAGTAGAAGCTTCCGCGTCCCACTTCTCAACAACATACGATAAGCGCTTACCTTCAATCTCTAACTCAATCTTATCGCCTATGACATTATCCGTAGGTAGAAACTTAAGAACACTTTGAAGCTTATTAGGCATCCGGCTCATAGGCCTCCAGTTTATCTTCAAGCGATTAACGCCCTGAGTTATGACAACATTCTCCGATCCTACAATGGGATTAGCATGACTTAAGATAGCCGTCAAAGCAACAAAAGCTAAAAGTAAATACTTCATATAACCTCCTTTATGAGTAACACTATTATACCACATTCCCCTCTCATCCCTCATCTCGTCTTTCTAACCCCTAACTCCTGCCCCCTAACCCCTCTTTCGCATCCCTCATACCTCATCCCTTCTTTTTCACCTCCCAAACAATCCATCCCCCTTCCGTACAACCTTCTTCCCTCGATACATCCCGCCGCCCTCTGGCTCCCTCCTCGGTGCAATAGGCCAAACAACCTTCTTAAGTAAATCCGCGTTCTCAATATTCGCCAAACAGTCGAGCATATCGTCATGGCTTGGCGCTCCCGCCATTGTCATTACCAAGTATTCATCCTCAAGAAAGTCCCTCACCAAATCCCTTTCCTGTCCGTCGTAGCCCTTGTACCACCTATCATACGGAAAGACGATATTCCCCGCTCTAAAGTCCGGTTCGAGCTTACCGATCCTGTCCTCCTTCGATATGCTCGTAGGTTGCCTAAAGGCGTAGAACTCCAAGCCCGACCAACCGCGCTTCTCTAATACCTCCTCGATATGCTCCCCGCCCTCAACGGATGCGTTCTCCTCCCAAAAGATAACCGATGGTCTCCACTTCTCCGCAAGCTCAAGTATCGCGCTCGTCTTCTCGGAGAGCTTCATCTTATCGCGTATAAAGTCGATTACGTACTTTCGACCATCCGACCCAAAGCCGATTACCATCATAACGGTATAGTCGCTACCCTTCTTTTTCTTGAGCGCGGTATCGACGAATAGGTAGTAGTTCATCCGCTCGGGTAAGTCCCCATCGCGCCATGTCTTGAACCAACGCCGCTCAAACATTAGCTCACCATCGCCTACGGGCATCTGTAGCATCTGTGACGCCCAATCCTTTGAAGTCATTTCGCGCTTCTTCTTGTTGTACTCGGCTTGGGGTAGGAGTACGGGCCTACCTTCGTCATCATGGCATATATGGCGGCGTTCAGTGATGGTTCCTGTCTTGAGCATGTGCGCGTATGTGTCGCATACGCTATAGCGCGTACCGATGTACCAATGCTTAGTTTCGCCTACTGTGCCTAAGTTAAGCGACATGGACCACGCCGCAGTTGTGCGCTCGATCATTTCGGGAGTACCTACCGACTCGTAGGTTACTGTATCGTCATAAACTAATAGGTCATAGTGGCCGCCGGTCTTCATGCCTGAGATAAGACCTGATACGTCGATGGTCGATTCTTTCTTTGAAGTGTTGCGCTTAAGTACTATGCCGTCAGACGAGGACCAATGATCTCCTTGGTGGTTCTTGCGTTCGGGATAGAGTATATCGGGGAAGCATTTTAAGAGTATCTCCTTTGTCTCGAATGCGGTCATTATCTGTTGTAGGAACGCTTGAGCGGCTCCGGACTTGTATGAGAGAATACAGACGCACTTATTGGGATTTTTAAGTACATACTGCGTTACTCCCGCGAAGGTTATTATCGTACTCTTAAAGTGTCCTCGACTCCATAGGTCAAGATGCTCGTCGGGCGCTTCCTCCACTTCTCGACATCGTTGGAGTACCCATGGATGCCATGCTACTTCTACATCGAGTACTTGGGTTAAGAGAAAAAAGCGGTCGTTTAATATCATATCGCGTATAAGCGCAATATCCCCACTCTCTCGTATGCTCATATAGAGCTTGCCGAGGACATGAAGCGGTAAACGGTGGATGCGGTCGTATTGCTCTTTAGTCATTCCTCATCCCCTCCGTTCCCCGTCTCCCGTTCCCCGTTCCCATCATTGGAAGTTGCAGCTACCTTCTCAAGCAGCATTTGAAAGCGCTTATTCGCTTCATCGCTGTACAACTGATTCTTGCTACCTCCCTCAGTAGCTGTAACTTCCAATTTCTCTACGAACCATCCTTCAAGCTTGCCTAAGAACTCCAAGAGCTTTATACCATGCTTGGCGAATGCTATAGGGTCGATAGTCAATTTCTTAAGTTGTGCGCGTGTTTCTTCTATTGCCCATTGTCTATCGGCTCTAAATGCGATTTTCTCGTCTTCCGTCTTATCTAATATCCATTCGGTTATACGCGCTTGTATTTCCGCTCGCGCTTCGAGACGCGATGCGGCGGTGTCGATTGTTTTATCGGGAGAATTGGCGTCGGCGGGGAATGCGAGGCGGTACGCGGTGCGCTTTTTCTTGCCGAGCGCACGCTCTTCGCAGTATTTATCTTCCGCGAAGGTAAGTTGAACTACTCCATATTGGCCGGAATCGTTTGGAAATAATGTTATATTTTGCGACATATCATCAAAACCCTTCAATTTTCTTCAATTTTTAGGTATTTGGGAATAAAAAATCCTCTTCTCGCGGCGTAGTGGATTCGTTCTTGATTCTGTTTAACGCTTCAAGCGACCATGAGCGCATATCAGTCTTCTTCCATTCTTGGATAAATTGAGAAACGGCGATTTCTAATGGGAGGTGATCTAAAACGGCCCAATTTTCGGCTTGATTGCGTTCGTAGAACTCTACAGCTTTTTGTTGTGACGCACCGCAATCATAGCAAATCCGAATGACGTGCGCTTTGAAGTGCGGCGAGTCGATAGGTGGCGTAGGTTGTAATGGAATCTGAATAACTTTTTCTTTTTTAAGTATATCTTTTCTTTTTCCGACGGCGTTATTTACACACCTTATTTGGGGTGATATACTCACGGGTGGGTATTTTATACTCATCTCTTGAGGGCGTATTTTACTCACCATAGGTTCTTTTTTACACACCATTGGAGCTGGGGCGCCAGGTATATTGAGGTAATAATGGTTGCGATGCCCCGCGAGTTTTCCCGATTCTCGTATTATGTAGCCGCGAGAGACTAATTCATTCACTGCCGTTTGGGCGGTCTTGCGGGATTTGCGTCCCATCTTGCGTCGTAGATACTCCGTACCGCAGAACGCGTATTCGTTATCGCGTATGTTATAGGCGATGATGCGCAAGGCATGGAGCGCGTCGGCGGAGCATTCTCCGGTAAACTCAAATGCGGCTTGTATGTGTGCCCATGACATTTTTATGATCCACATTCGTCATCATACCAACGAAGCTCATAGGATGGACCTTTAATTCGGTCTCTTTTTAAGCGATGTATGGGAATGAGACGCTTTTCGACGATTCTACATTTAAGCTCCTGCATCACCAATCCCGCGAACCACCTGCGGATTAGAATTAGCGGAGCGTTGCGCCCGTCTTGGTAGTAGAGCGACGCGTAATGTTGACGGTGTACGGAGCTGTAGGATAAGCGCAAAAGATATGTCGCATGCGAATTGGGTACGCGCCAACGGTCTCCGTCGTAGACGTATTCGGTTCGTACGATTCTTTTATCTTTCCATGGATTTTTCATCTTTCACCTCTGTAGATTGCCGCGACAGATTCAGGCGTATAACCTAACGACTGTCCGCGAGAGTCCTTAACAGTATCGAGCCTTCCGGCTTTGGCCCAATTGCTGATAGTCTTTCCCGAGACGCGGAAGCGCTCGGCCAATTCCTTTCTACGGAAGAGCCGGCCTATCTTCACTCCATCGCGGATGTCGTCACTACGGACGAATGATATTCCGCGTAGAGCCTGAAGCGCGGTTGCGGCCATTTCGGGCGTTATCGTCTCATCGAGACGAATTGTGTTTGTAATAAGCGCTTCTATTTCGGCTTTCATGCGAGCGTCTCCTCGGTAAAGCGGCGAACTGACGACGAGAGAATGCCGATGGCGCGACCGCCTGAGCCTTTTACGCGCTTAAGCCTACCGTCTCGGCAATAGCGGTCTACGCTTTTAGTGGTTACTCCAAGTATTTCGGCTACCTGTTGCCGAGAAAGAACGGGATCGAGCTTTTTGCCGACTATCATTCCCGCGGCGGTACGACCTTTAAGAACATCGAACGACGGTTCTATAAGTTTTGGGTTTATTGTCTCGTCAGTTCTGTAAAGTGCTCTCGCGGCGCTCTCGGTTGATTTTTTCATTTTCACCACCTTTCTCTGGTTTTCCTTGGGGTGAGTAAATTGTAAGCCCCATTACGGTGAAACCGTAATTAAGGCCCCGCAAGAGAAGTAAAGCGCGGCTTCAAGACCTCGTAAATAAGGCCTTGAGCCGCGCAAAAGAGCTATGAAATTAGATTACGCTTTATGCGTAATTCAGTCGATAAAACTTTGAAGTTTTACGCGGTAACAATAAGCCGCGAGCGCTTCATGCGTAGGGTAGCCATCGGGAGAAAACTTGAAAGTTTCACGACACGCCCTTGGAAGCGTGTATATTTCGCGGTTAGAATGCTCTTTAAGGTAGGCTATTACCGCTTCTACCTGACGCAATCGGGCGCCTGAAAGCTTAAACCACGGAAATTCAAGCTGTTCGCCGCTGCGGATTATATGCCTTAGTATCTTCATCTCGCTTTGTTGCGCGAGATTCTGCTTATAGATTTTGCGAAACCAATACTCCGCTCGTTCCTGTGAGCCGCTGAAAAGTGCGGAGATCCAGTCACGATCTTCTTCAGTAAGTGTCATATGACTCCTTTGCTCGGTTTAATGGTCCTCTACCGACCGTCGGCAGTGGCACCAAGCACATGGAGCCGTTGACTATTATTCGAGCGGCTCTATCAGGTTGTCGCCTCCTTTATTTTTACGCCCTTGGTGGCGAAAACTGATTACGGCGTTATCACGATCGAGAAGGAATTTAACCGCATTAACCGCATCAAGTACGAGTGCGCGAGAAAATTTGCGGTTACCTCGCCCCTTATGAAGAAACTCTTTCGCGTCAGCTGCGGCAATCATCGTCTCGACAGCTTCAACATCCATATTAAGCTCTCCAGCAAGATGTCCTACAATACGCTCACAAAAACCCTCGGCGGTGTTTATATGCGCTTTGAAGCGTGAATATGCTTTACGGTATATCTGATCTTCCCTTTCTTCGGGAGTGTAAAGCGAAAGCTCCCGAAACCATTTCTTGTAGCGTGAGCGAAGAACAAACTCCTGTTGTCTGATTGCGCGAGCTTCAGCTCTTTCCTTTTTCCTGATAGCTTCGGCAGCGAGTGCTATCTTACGCTCTTCTTCCATCTTAGCGGCAATCTCTTTATCTCGCTCAATATTGGCGAGGATGCGCGGCGATAAAACGCGGTTCTTGCGTACCCATTTACCGCTCTTACGAAGTTTGCGGTATTTACGCGCCTGAATCTTTTTCGCCGCTTCGCGCTCTTCAGGAGTTTTATATTTCCTTTTAGATCCCATTGCCACCCTCCATCGCTGCGAGTCCCTCAACGATGATGCTTACAATTTCTACAGCCTCTTTAATCTTAGCACCATAAAATTGGCTCGCCTGTCGCGGCCTTATACCAACCCCATACGGCACAGACTCAGCCGAACGGATAAGATAATCCAATATCCCCTCCTCGATAAAGCGCGTTGTAACGCGCTGAACACTTACGCCGTATCTCTCCGCGATACCCTCAATAACCTTACGCACGAAGTACGTACGCCTTGAGGCTCGACCTTTCTCGCGGGTTGCCTCATTCATCTTGGCTACATGAGAAGCCCTCTTTGATACACCTTCTTCCTTTGGAGTCTCTTCAAAGTAAAGGAAAAACCTACCCGCGAACTGATACCCTCTAAAAAGACCGCCTTCCTCACCAGGATCACGATCAGGTACTACATAATAATTAAGTCTCTTTCTAAGATGCTCCATC
Organism: Kiritimatiellia bacterium; assembly: GCA_017631385.1. GTDB lineage: Bacteria > Verrucomicrobiota > Kiritimatiellia > RFP12 > UBA1067 > UBA1067. The sequence goes on along the minus strand of JAGBTH010000142.1, from coordinate 3,275 downwards.
ATCCTACCGGTAAAATGCCGAGCATCAAAAAGCGCGACTCTACCCTCGAACATATTTTGAGCTACGACATCGACGTTTAATATTTTAGGATTTGAATAAAGCGTATAACCGTTCCATTCGTTCTGAACATGAGACGCTTTCCACTTCGACGACAGCGCCTTACCATGATGCTTAAGGATTCTCTTATATGTCCTATCGTCCGCATCTGCCCACTGCCTACGAATTTCTTTTTCTATATCGCATTCCTGACAATGAATAGCGGTTCGCCCTCCACTAAAAGGTCTCACCTCTTCGGCGCACTGAGGATAAACGGTTACGTTAACCTCAAGATAGCATTCCTTTTTTGCTCTTGAGTCGAGAGTGCCAGGGCAATGAATCCACATATCGCCTAACTTCGCGCCCGACGCACCTACGCTCATTAGCCTCTCAGCGTCATCCTCCGAAAGCTCAAACGGGGCGAAGTTCTTTTGGTCGAGGCGATGCACGACTTCAAGACGCTCGTTGACGTTGAAGGTCATACCGTCGACAGACCACTTCTCGCCCGCGAGAGAAAGCTTTATCGCCTTTTCGCCTCGCGGCCATACGCGCATCGAAAAGCGCGTTTTATGCTGCCACTTACCGATGAAGCTCATGAGTATCAATCCTTCGCAACAAGATAAGCTTCGAGCATATCTATAACTTCGCCCATCGGCAGATTAGCGCCCTGATTCCAAATCTCCTGAAGGAATTTATAGCCGCCATTGCCTACAAGCTGCATCGTAGCATCAAGTGCGCCCGTACCCTTACGACGCGCCCAACGCTTAACAGCCTCGCCTAACCACTCAGTCTTAGGCGGCCTCGGACGAGCCTTTATGCCGCCTACTCTCGGATGAACGGTCGGATCGCCAGGTAAGCACGGCTCACGGCCAATGTCGGTATCAATCGTGCGTTTAACTTCAACGGGAGCGGGAAGCTGCTCTACAGGCTCTTCTTTTACTTCAACAGTCTCGCAAGGTATTTCAACAACCTCCTTGGGAGTTTCGAGAAAGCGGTTATTCTCCGCATCGAACGAGCGCATCGAATCAGGTATCACCGCTGTAGGCTCAGGCGGACAAAACGGAAGAGGCGAATCGTTCACCATTTCAGTTTCACCTATGCACGGAATCGCGGCTACCGCCTGTCGGAGCGCCCTCTCGTTTTCGTGGTAGTAGTGGCGGGTCATGGATGTTGACTCATGGCCGACAATCGACTGAACGATATGCAAGGGTACTCCCGCATTCGCGGAGAGTGATACGAACGTATGACGCAAGGAATGAAACGTAGCCTCAGGAGCTTTCGCCTTACGCCCTTCTACTGTTACTGAGGTTACAATTCCAGCTGCGTTAAATATCTTCTGAATCTGATAGCTCACCTTAGGACGGCTATAATTATAATACCCGGCTATCGTAGGAAAGACATAACCTGTTCGCTCTACTATCGGCGTTTCCTGAAGCACCTGGCTTAAGACGGGATGAATCGGAATCGTAATAGGCTTACCGTGAGCATACTTGCGGGTCTTTGAGGGAATGAGCTGAATGATCGAACGCGGAACGTCGACAGTCTTCCATTCAAGACGGCAGCAGTCACCTAAACGCAACCCTGTATAAATCCCTACAGCGAAAAGTTTGCGCCATTCCCCTCCGACGCGATTAGCGCAAGTTACAAGACGCTGCAACTCTTCAATCGTCAATTCTCTTCTCGTATGGCTATCATCAGTCAGAAGCTTGATGTCGTCAAACGGATTACTCTTAGCTCTCGCTACGCGCATAAGAACGCGGAACATTTCTCTGAGAACGCAAAGACGATTGTTGTAGGTAGAAGCCGCTCGACCGTCACGGAGGTCTCTCATGTAGGCCTCTACCATTTTTGCATTAACATGACGAACCTCAATCGCCTCTGGATATGGTAGCTTAAGCCAATTGATAAAGTGCTGCCAAGTAACCTTCTTACCCTCAAGTGTCGCTTGCGAAAGATCGCGTCTCAAAGGGCTTACTGAATAAGCCTCAAAAGCCTCTGATAATTTGAGCTGAGGTTTAGCGTCTTCCTCAATCTCGGCACGTTGCTCAACGGTCGCAACAGCGGCTTGAAAATTCTGATAACTGCGGATGTCGTCACCACGGACATAAGGCGCCATAAATTCATCAAGAATCCGCTCGGCTTCCTTTCGGTCGGTCGTCCCGGTGGACTTACTTTTACGCACACCGTTTATGGTGGCGCGGATCGTCCAAATTCCGTTCTTCTCCTGTTGGAGAGTTCCTTTACCTTTACCTCTTGCCATGGGGGCCTCCTTGTTACTGACGATTACCACAGTTTAACACAATCGTCAAACCTCATCGGCAGAGGGACGATTTACTGTATCCGTGCGGTTCTCTCGTTTTCCTTCGCTTCTCTCGCTTTACACAAAAAATGCGCTGAACGAGCCTTATTGCTCAATCAACGCCTTCAATGATACAGTAATCGTCAGTAAAAGTCAACTGGCTATATCTCTTACCCCTTATTTTATTGAATGAAACTTACTTTTTGAAACTTTACCCAACAATATTCGCGGACTCCAATCCGAACGTTACTGCAACACAGAGCGAAGCAGCCAAACCAAGCATCATTTTCTTCATTTTAACCTCCCGGGACCCAGCCCGAATTGTTTTTGAAAAACGAAAACTCATTTACGATACCCTGATCGCCAACTTGTCCTCGTTCATTTTGCCTGTACAGATGAAACTCACCGCGAGTTTCGACTATCCGCACAAGCACTGATATTGTAGCGAATTGTGGGGTTGTTTGTAAAGTGGGGCATATTCCACTACCCCTCCTAACTTATACCCCGAACTCCATTTCGCCCAATAAAAATAGGGGTGAAACACACTTTTCACCCCCTTGAAAATATTTTTTAATTTCTTTTATTTTCGCTCCCATTCTCGTCGCTACCGCCGCATTTTTACCCCTCGCGCGGTTTTTTTTATTTTACTTGCCGCGTTCCGCGGCAGACGACTTGGAACGACTTTGGCGAAAGCCTTGGAAGGAAGGCTTTAATCTCGTGGCCGGACTTGTCGTCGCTTTCGCTCCGACGCCACGAGATTAAGCGCCTTATCCTTCCTTCCAAGTCTTGCGCAGTTCTTAGTTAGTCTCTAATTTCTTTATGCGACGGACGGACGGGAGGATAGGCGCTTGCGTTGCGCCCGTCGCCGAAGGCGACAAGTCCGGGGCGCAACGGAAAGCCTACCGTACGTCCGGAGCATACAAAAGTCGATATAAGTCGT
>JAGBTH010000141.1 GCA_017631385.1 Kiritimatiellia bacterium | reverse complement strand
GCCTGTAATCGCTGAGACGACCAATGATGATGGTACGGTTACTCCCGCTCTCACCTTTGAGGATGGTAAGGTTACGGTCAACATCGAGAACGAGCTCCCTGGTCTTAACTATGGCGTTCGCTATGCTACGACAGTTGAGGCGGTAGAAACTACAGCTCCTGTTGCAGGCTTCACGGTTGCGCCCGCTGAAGGCGATACGGCCGGCTTCTTCAAGGTCGTTGTTGACTTTAAGCCGATTGTAGCTGAGTAATCAGTAAAAAACTGAAAACTAAACTAAAAGGCTCGGGGTAACCCGGGCCTTTTTAGTCGTTAGTGATTAGTCGCTAGTTTATATTTTAAGCTGCTTTGCGATTGTTGTATTAAATTCATCGCGCACTTCAGCTTGGGTCGCAAAATTGGACCATTGATGTACAGCGTCTTTAACTTCATCTAGAATGGCTTTCGCCTTGCGCTCGCGTATATTCGCGAAGCTCGCGGCAGCAATTATGTCTTCGTCTGTTATGTCGATTCGTTTTCCGTTTACAGACATTTGATGCTGGCTCGTCCAATCTCCTTCAGGGTTGTAGGCATAGCATTCGTCATAAGCTGGAGCGAGGCTCCATTTGCCATTACGATCCATTAGGTATGCAATGTTCTTTACGTGATCATCACAGTTCCAAGCGAGGATATTAAAAGCCATTCTACGAAAAAGTTGTTCATCTGCCTTAGCGTGATTTACTACTTGTCTAGTGATGCGAAATGCTTGCTCATACGAATAGGCGGTGGGGTTATTAAAGTCAAAATGAGCGAGTGCGCCGAGAGTTTGCATGTGAAGTTTATTGCCATCATTAAGGCGATCGAAGCGGCGCGTCATAAAATGCCTTTTATTCCAAAGGCGGCATTCTGACATATCTATTCCTGCAGCCTTAGCCATTAGGTGATAGGCGTATTCTACTCGACCATATCCCCATTTGTCGTCGCCTTCTTTATCGCCATTACCAGTAAGCCCATCAAACTTAATAAGCCAATAACCAAAGCCATCTGGTAGTTTTACCTGTCCCGATCTTACTTCGCCAGTAGCCTCGTTCCATCCGATTAAAGCTTTAGCTCTCGCTCCGCCAGCAGAAGAACCCACTTTGAGAATTGAGGAGTATTTGTTCATACCTGGGGCTAAGGTTGACTTAGCCTCTTCTCGCATTTTTAGAACTTTATTCGCTAATTGAGATAAGTTTTCTACGGTAAGGATTTCACTAGTGTTATCCTTATCGAAAAGCGCAGGCTTGTATTCTAGCGCGCCCATGCCTCGTTGTCCAGCATAACAAAGTCGATCGATAGTATTTAAATCTTCTGGTCCTAAGCCTTGTTCGCGTAGCCATGCGGCGATGACTTTATTGCCGAATTTATCGGGCAGCGAGTCAGATAAAAGTCCCGGTAGGCCGTGGAATGATTTAATGGAAAGTTCAGGAAATTCAAATACAGTAGACTTAAGAGGCATGTTTATCGGTGATACTTCAATGCCTAAGTCTTGAAATTCATCGGTATATTGAAATTTCGCGATGGGATTACCTTCGGTAAGAAGAACAGTTCCAATATGAGTTCCCCATAGATAAACATTGGCTGTGTTATGCATAGCGCTTTTCTTTCGAGATTATTCTATCGGTACTCCATCGCCCCAGACTCGTTTTGGAGGAGTATTATTTTTGGAACGAACACGTTTTGGCTCAGGCTTATTAAATTTATTCAGTTCAGCGATTTGAAGCGGCGTTAAGGTTGGTGGTGGAAGCACCAAAGAGATTTTATTAAGTACATTTAGGCATCGCAGAACTGAGATAAATGATTCAAGGTGAATTCCACCAGCGCCATTTTCAAGACGAGAGAGCGCATAGCGTGAAAGACCAGCCTTTTGCGCTAATTCTTCTTGTTTCATTCGTGAGCTAATGCGAAGATAAGCTATTCGTCGGCCTATTTCTTTTAACAAAGCGATATTAGGGAGTTCATTTGTTATGTCCATAGTGTGTCGTTTTTGTGTTGTTAGGCTATGATTAATAGAATTACGCATTAGATATGTGACATATTAAACCATATTTTTATGAGAGAAGCAAGTGCTTCGATATTTTAAAGTAAATAAAGGGTCGTTGTTGACTTTGCACCGATTGTAGTACCAGAAGCTAAGTAATCAGTAAAAGGCTAAATAGCTAAACTAAAAGGCTCGGGGCAACCCGGGCCTTTTTAGTCGTTAGTCGAAGTTGAGAGTCGAACATTGGAATTGGTAGATTTTGTGTTACGCTTAAGAGGTTTGTCTTTTCGATGCCCAGCGTCACGTCCAAAAGTAAACTGACTTTCTAAAAGTAAACCGTCGGATTGCCGATAGGTTTTGCTCGATTGGATTTGTGCTGTTGGGTTTTTGCCGTTGAGTAGCTTTGAT
>JAGBTH010000140.1 GCA_017631385.1 Kiritimatiellia bacterium | reverse complement strand
TTATTTAACCGTCAAGTTCGAGTTCGACGAACTTTGGTTGGGTTGCGAAAAGAAAGTCATATTCGTAAACGGAACCGTTGATTATCCTGTACGTATCGTCGACGACGAGTGCAAGATACCGCCCCAGGCCCTTACTAGCTCATCCTTCGGCGTTCGTATAGTTGGCGTTGGTCGAGGTCTAAGCATCACCACCAATACCTTTACAGAGCGTCAGACATCAGTAGTAAGAAACTAAAATAAGGAGGTAGTCATGGCTCTTACACATGATTGTATCGTCACCGACAAAGACGATCATCACTTTATAATCGAGACTAACAAAAGGGTTATAAATAATTCGGCCATTGATTTGAACGATTATTATAGCCGCCCAGTTATGGTTCGTGGAGATAAAAACTCGGAGCGATTCACATTCGAAGTACCGTTGATCGTTGAAGGTCATGATATGTCCGAATGTAACAAAATCGAAATCCATTATATAAACAAGAGCCCGGATGGCGAGCTGAAGTCATCCGATGTTTACGAAGTAACCGACAAGGACGTCGTAGACGAGAACGGAGCTAAAGTAACAGATAAGAGCGCAGTAGACGATCTGGAAAAACTGAAACTCCGATTTACCTGGTTGATACCAGGAAACGCAACAAAGTATGTTGGCACTCTTTCGTTTGCTGTCAAATTTCTATGCATCAACGATGCGATCCAGCCCCCGGCTAGCAACATCGAATACGCATGGAACACCAAACCAGTCACCGGCGCAAACGTCGAAGAGGGCTACGATAATTGGGTTTAGACCCGTCGGCAGATTTGCATAACGCAAGATGCCAATAGTAAAAAATTAAAGTAAGGAGGTAGGCATGAGCGAATTACATAAGTGTAATATTATCGACGACGAAAGTCCCTTTATAATTAATCCTGACACTAGAGCTGTAGAAAGACCAACCGATGGTTCGAATAAGCGCCATCAACAGATAATCGTCCAAGGTGATAAGAACGCTGAGCGTTTCAGGTTTAAAGCTCCTCTGGAAATCGAAGGTCATGACATGTCCGAATGCGACAGGATTGAAATTCATTACATAAACGTTAACTCGTCGGGAGATCAGACATCCTCCGGTATTTACACAGTTAAGGACGCTGAGGTCGTTGACAATGAAATAGAATTTAGCTGGTTGTTATCGTCCACCGCGACAAAGTACGCCGGCACTCTCTCATTTGCTGTTAAATTCATATGCGGCGACCCAGAGACGACATCTAGCGATGCCGACTACGTATGGAACACGAGACCTCTTACTGCGGCAAACGTCGAAGAGGGCTACGACAATAAGCCAGTCATAATCGACGCGAATATCAGCGCGTGTATCGAAGTCCTTCAAGAGTGGTATAGTCGATTCGACACGAGACTCCTGCATAAAACCGATACGATGTCATTCGTCGATGAGCAGATATTAAGAGATCCCGAGCCCGAAGAAGATAGGGTATTCAACGAAGAACTCTATGCGGAACTTTTAGCAAAAGAAAGAGTGTATATGGAGAACTCGGAAGAGAACGGTCGAGGCTTGAATTCGCTATACGTTTTCCATGCGGGCTCTTCGGCGATATATAACCCTTACGGTTATCGGTCACTAGCCGAGTTATGCGCCGCACGAGACCTCGACATCGATAAAGTGCAAGAAGGAACCGAATACGTAATCAAAATTGCGGACCGTACGACCAGCTACCACCCGAGGATGTATACGTCGGTTGCGAGAAAGCCAGATGGATCGATCAAGGGTCGCGTCAGTAACTCCTCGTCAAACGACACCCTTATAAACAAAGGATACGCAGACGGTAGGTATGTCAAAAGAGACGAAACGAAGGACCTGTTGGACACAAATGTAAAGCTGTCATCTCAGTTGAAGACCCACTATAATGTCGGAAAAATCACCACCGCAAGCGGTACAAACCCGGTTCCCATCGGCGAAGAAGGCGATTCGTTGCGGGATGTTTTTAACAATCTATTCGTCATGGCCGAAGATCAGCCAACGATTAAGACACATCCTTCCGTTAGGCTCACGCTAAGTTCGAGCGAGAGCGATGAGAGAGGAACCACCATTTCCTCACTTTCTTACTCAATAACATTTGAAGACGGTGCTTATTCCACGAACGACACAACGGGTTGTAAGATGGGAACGTACTCCTTCTCAGACGGAACGCCATCTTCTACCACGTTAACTTCGGGAACACTCACACTGACGGAAGACTATATTGTGGGCCAGTCTCCCGCAGTTGAAGCGTCAGTCACCGCACAATATTCCGAGGGTAATATAGCAAAAACAAACCTTGGAAATAATTCGAATCCCGTCGTTCAGATCTCTGCTGGTTCTTGTACCTCGCCTTCCGCATCATTCTCAAAGACCGCGGTCGATTATCCTTACTATATTTCCAACAGCGCGTCGACAATTAATGGGCTTAAAGGTATAACCATATCTCAAAAATCTACCAACTTGACGACCAACACCGGCGCAAAGTTCGATTACTACGCCAATGCTTACGTATGGATTTTTGTAAGAAAGGGAGACACAACAAGTCAGCCGACCAAGACCATCCAAGCATATTCTGATATAGCAAAAGATTGGGGCTCTTTCTTGGGTGGCACGGAGTTGATGGGAACGATTGATTTCGTTAAGGCTAACGATGTCGAAGACACGTTCTTTGCTTATAGGACTAAGAATACCGCTGGTGCCGGAGATTATGCAACCTTTAGATTGAAATAAGGAGGAGATATTTATGGCAGTTAATACAAAAATGCCCTTAACGAATACCGCCGACGGCTTTTTGTGTGAAGGCACCGATGTAAAAGGCGGTTATTTCGTAGTTAGTACGATAGAAGCTAGAAACGCGTTAAAATCATCTATCGTAGGCGGCTCTTTATGTTATTGTCAAGCCGACGGAAAGTTTTATATTTATGACGACTCGGTAGTCGACGAACATGTGGTTGGCTGGGTAGAAAAGAACTTTAGCGAAGGTGATTACGCACCTAAAGATCATGGTCACGATGATTACGCACCTAAAGATCATAGTCACGATGATTACGCACCGGACATGTCCGAAGTGGACGCCGCAAAAAAAGAAGCAAATGAAAACAATCCGGTTTTTAATGAGGTTCTTTTCAACACTCTAACCGAAAACCGAAGCAGGGTATATGTAGAGGAAGCGAATAATGCTGGTATAAACCCATACTACTATATTGACTTTAATGCTTCGAAGGTATTCGATCCCCGTGGATACAGCACACTTCACGACTTAAAAGAAGCAAAGGGATGGACTTCGCTCAACGTAGAACTAGGAAAGCATTATATCGAATGCGGCACACAAGACACGGGACTTACCTATCACCCTCGACTCGGCTCGATTGTTGTTAGAACGATGGATGGTAATGTAAGAACCGGTACACCGAGAGACTCAGCAGACGCTGTGAACCTCGCAACCTTACAAAGCAAGCTTCAATATTCTTATGTGGATCTAAATTTCACATCGAAATCCGATACCATCCCCCTAAGAAAAGCAAACGGCGAGATAAGATGCAACGTTAACGATGACACCACGGTAAACGAAATGGGTCAAACCGTTAACGTATATAGCCAGCAAGCTTGCGTTAACAAGTTCTATGTGAACACGAAGTTCGCAACGAAAGCGGACATTTATTTACCCGAAAAGGATGCAAACAATAAACCGTTAACGGCCATGACCGCGTTCGGCGGCATAGTACAAGGTGAAGACCTTTCTGGAAAATCAATGCCAGAGGTATTAGGCAAGATGCTTACCTATTATGAGCCGTTTGGTTTTCCCGAAATTTATACTGATCCTGCCTCTGGAGAATTCGAGAAGGGCACGGTAAAAGAAGTTTCTACGGTGACCCCCGTATTCGACGAAGGCACTTTGCCTGTCACCTCGATCATTATTACATGCGATGGCGCAACCTTATATACCGCCTCAGGTACTAATATAAAAAGCGGCGAGTCAATTACGCTAACAAACAAGCCAAGATTCACCGACGGCTATAACACGATAACCTGCCAGTTGAGTGACGGTACGAATACGCGATCGGGCAGTGCCCATTTTTGGTTTCATGAATACAATTATATAGCAATGTCAAACGGCGAGAATCCCCCTACGTCGGCTGATACAATGGGCGTAAAACAAATTGGTACCGACACGATTACGAGCGTATACTCCTCAGCCGAATATATTTGGTTCTTACTGCCTTGGAATGCCGGTAAGAAACAAATTGAGTATAAGGTCGATTCGTCTTGGGTTCCTACTATTACATCAGATGCCATCCCCGTTCAGTCGTTTATAACAGGAACTGGTTTGGAAATCTCATACTTCGCATATAGAGGATACCATTACATAACTGATCGTAGCGTTGAGTATCGCATCGTTGATGCTGATGATAGTGGCGATAGTGGCGATAGTGGCGATAGTGGCGATAGTGGCGATAGTGGCGATAGTGGCGATAGTGGCGCAACCACCCCGACAACCGGTAATTATATATTTTATGGAACCGAAGACACTAATACTCCCCCTCAATCGACGTCGACCACGAACACGATAATTAAGGCAGAATCAATCGGCAATGAAACGCAGCATACCCTGTCGAACTCCGAGTCGGTGTATCTTTGGTTTCTTATGGAAAGCGCTGAGTACAGCCAAATTTGGCATTTGTATGACCCAGTGCAAAATCTATGGGAGAGCTCGTTAACGAGAGGTCCGTTCGAGGTCGACGATTTTAATGGCTCGGGTAGAACCTACTACGCTTATCGAACGAGAAAAAAGATAGTGGTTTGCACTGAAACATACAAAGTCGAATAGGAGAATACGAATGGCATTATATGATGAACTAGGACCTACGGGCGATGATAATTATTTAACAAGCGCCAAATACATTCAAGGTGGTTACTTTGTCGTTGCGGAAAAGGCCGATTTAAGTAAATTGAAAGTGGCGGAGGACGGTCTCGGAGTTCCCTACGGCACGATTGTACCCGGCTCTCTGTGTTATTGTCAACTAGAAGGTAAATTCTATTTTTGTAAATCGATCAGCGAGCAGGGCGACGCAACGTGGGTCGAGGCGAATGTGCTTGGAACATCAATACAGATTGATGTTGGAGATGATGGCTACGTCGGAGGTGCAGCTACCGAAGTAGCCACGCCAGGTCTGTCGTATGAGGCGTTAAATAACGGCACGTATGCAGTATGGTGTAAAGACAGCGGAGTCAAAAACTCGTTAACAAACCTGATAATACCGTCGACGCATCAAGGTAAACCCGTAACGCAGATACGCGCACCGCGTGATACTAGCATCCACGCCTTCGAAGAGTGTCCGAACCTTGTGAGCGTAACGATACCATCTGGTATTACATTTATAGATGAAAAAGCGTTTTATAAATGTAAAAAACTCAAGAGTGTAACAATACCACACGGCGTAACAGATATCGGCTCCAACGGTGGATACGTATTCGAATACTGCGAAAGTCTCGAATTCGTATCCATACCAGCGAGTGTAAAAATAATGGGACCATGTATATTTAACAATTGCCCAAAAGTCGAAGTATATCTCAGAGGTATGCCGAGCGTGCCCGATGGTTGGGTGGGTAGCTGGAATAGACAAGAGGGCGTATCAGAGGACGGACACCCCGTGCATTATAATGCTCCTGAAGTCTCACAAGGAGGAACCGCGGTTTACGCTGGCGCGGAATACAGGGCGAGTAATGGTTTGTTACTTTCAGTCAACGCAGACGGCGAATGGTCGGTTTCTGGTATAGGCAGTTGTACAGATACGGAAATTAGAATCCCATCGACACATTACGGTGTACCTGTAACTTCTATAAGTGCCGAGGCATTCAAGGGTTGTACGAGCATAAAAAAAGTTATTCTAAGTGAGAATGTTCGAACCGTTCAGGCGTCCGCATTCAAGGATTGCACGGGCCTTAAGAGAGTCGCAATATCCGATACCGTAATCTCTATAGAACACGAAGCGTTTAAGGGGTGTACAAATTTGGAAGCGGTAACGATCCCGAAAAGCGTGCAAACAATGGGTAAAAATGTATTTCGCGATTGCCCAAACCTTGTAGTTTACGTTTGGTTTTCTATTGCCGACGAGCCTGTTGGCTGGCCTAAAGCGATGAAGAAGGACGGGTCTTTTATTACAGAAGATTCGTGGCTTGGCGGCGACCTCGACAGATATACCACCCAAGTATATTGGCTTTGTGATACGTCCTCTATTATTGACATCAACCGACTGCATAGCCTAGCGCTAAGGATTTATAACCTCGAAAAGAAGTTGAACGCTTTCCACGGAATCACAAACTAACACCTTCCAAGCCGCTAGACAGAGCGTTAGCCAAAACATAACCAAAGAGAAGGAGGCGGTATAACAGATGCCTGCTAAGATAGCAAGTTCTTCCGAACCTCAAAAGAGAAGACCGGCTCTATCCCCGGAAGCCAGGGAAAATCAGATGATTTCCTATGCGGTCGACTTAGCCGAGAAACAACTTAGAGATGGAACCGCTTCTTCTCAGGTAATTACTCACTTTTTAAAACTTGGCACTGCCAAAGAAAGACTCGAAAAAGAGATTCTTGAAAAGCAGAAAGAGCTAATTACCGCCAAGACAGAGGCTCTAAAGTCCCAGAAAAGGGTCGAAGAACTATACGCAGATGCTCTCAAAGCTATGCGAAACTACAACGGACAAGGTGATGATTACGATGAAGATCAGGACTTATAGTGAACTAATCGAAATCCCGACCTTTATTGACCGTTACAAATACCTAAAGCTAGGAGGTAGAGTCGGAGAAGAGACGTTCGGATTCGACAGATACCTCAACCAAGAATTCTACACTAGGGATAGAGAGTGGCTAGCCGTCCGCGATAAAGTCATCATTCGAGATGGCTGCGATCTAGCCATGCCTGGTCGCGAGTTCGCAGAAGGACAGAGAATTATAGTCCATCATATGAACCCCATAACCGTAGAAGACTTGTTATACAGAACTAAGTTTCTTCTCGATCCGGAATACCTAATAAGCACCATAAAGAATACTCACGACGCCATACATTATGGTAACGACGAGTTGCTTTACCAAGGTCCGATCGAGAGAATGAGAAACGACACGTGTCCTTGGCGACACACATAAGGAGAAAATTCAAAATGGAGAGCATACTTACAACGATTAAGCAAATGCTCGGTATCCATGAAGACGACCACTTCGATCAGGAGATTATCGTACATATCAACTCCGCTTTGGGAGACCTAACCGACATCGGAGTGGGTCCTCCCGAGGGATTCATAATCTACGATGACACCTCGATATGGAGTGACTTCACTTCTGGAGACCTGAGATTAGAGAGGGTGAAAACCTTCGTCTACGCAAAAGTAAAACTCTCATTCGACCCACCTCAAAGTTCAACCATGGCGGACGCTCTTAAACGCTCGGCTGACGAAGCGCAATGGCGTCTGTCCGTGATCGCCGACAAGTGAGGTGATGCGAATTGATAAGAAACAGAATACCCATCGAGGTTAAGCGAAGTTGCGTTGAACTGCGAGAAAAGGGTCTCACCACAAGGGAGATCTACGACTCGTACTTCAAACACCATTTCGATAAACCCACGGCTTTTAGCGGGTTCGACTCCATGATAAGGCGATGGGAAAAGAAGGGGTACCCAGACGACGAGACCCTAGCCGCGGGAACGTATAAGGGCTTTATAGCCCACGACGCAACCGTGCAAGTCTCAGCCGACGGCGAGATAGTACAAGCATGGATTAAACAGAAGGCTACCGATGTAGACCCTGAGAAATTCATAGAAGCTATCGAGGGTAAAGTCGAACCTTATACTTACATTCCGGTAGAGAGAAACGATTCTCATGGCATGTTGGAAATACCCTTATTCGACATGCATTGGGGTGTGGCGTTCCTTGATCACTATCGGCCGGTTCTCAATTCAATCCTAGAACTTATAACTAGTCGGAATTGGGATACTATATTTATCCCGTTTGGCCAGGATTTCTTCCATAACGATAGTATCGTGAATGGGCACACCACCAAAGGTACGCTTATCGAAAAAGTTGATATGAAGAGAGCCGTAAAGGAAGGGCAAACGTTTATGTATGCCATTATCGATACGGCTATTAGTCATGCCAACAATGTTAAAGTTTTATATTCTCCCGGTAATCATGACAGGAGTATATCGTGGATGTTTACGCAGGTTCTCCTCGAGCGTTACGGTTCCGATATCGTAGACGACTCTATGGAGTTCAGAAAGTGCATAAGCTACGGCAAAAACACGATCATGATAACCCACGGAGACTCCAAGCAAGCAACACCTCGCAATTTAGCCTCTATATTCCCGGTGGCTTTTGCAGAGCAGTTCGCAAAGGCGAATATTAGGGAGGTTCATGCCGGCCATCTTCATAGTGAATCGGATACCGATATTCACGGAATAATGGTCCGAAGACTCTCTTCCGGGAATAAAACAGACGAATGGTCGGACAAAGAAGACTATGTTGGAACGCATAAGAGATTTATGCTGTTCGACTGGAGCTTCGATAAGCTGAAATCCATTCACTATATTTAAGGAGGGAAACACGTCATGTACAACAACGAACTCTACCATTACGGCGTACCCGGAATGCGATGGGGTGTGAGAAGACGTCAAAAAACAGCCGACAGAAACAAACGTCGTGCCGAGTCGGAAAACTGGTCCTCCGAGGCCAGAGCTGCTTCCGAGACGAAACGTAAAAGCCTCAAGCAGATGAGTAATGCTGAAATCAGGGCTCTTAACGAGAGAACCAGACTCGAAAGAGAGTATAAGAGCCTAAATCCGAATGCTGTGAAAAAGGGTTGGGGTTATGTAATAGGCGCCGCTGCCGTTATGGGTACGGTGTGCACCCTTTACGATAACAGCAACAAACTGGTTAAAGCCGGCAAAAAGGTAGCTTCCGCGTTTATTAAGAAGTAAGTAGGTGAGAAATTCAAAATGGCATTATCAAACACAGCCGTACCAAAGTATTACGGTCAGTTCAGAGATGCCGTAATGCGAGGTGAGATCCCGGTATGCAAGACCATCGAGATGGAGATGAACCGAATCGACGATCTTATCGATAATCCGGGAATCTACTACGATGATAAAGCCGTAGAGGGTTTTGTCAAGTACTGCGAACACGAGCTCACGCTAACCGATGGCGAAGATCTGCATCTTCTGGACACCTTTAAGCTTTGGGCTGAGCAGATATTCGGATGGTATTACTTCGTCGAACGTACCGTCTACCAGCCATCTCCGGATGGTCACGGCGGTCGGTATGTTACAAAGCGTACGAAGAAGCGTCTCATCAACAAACAGTACCTCATCATAGCCAGAGGTGCAGCCAAATCGATGTACGCGTCGTGCATTCAGAACTACTTCTTGAATGTTGACACGTCCACCACGCACCAGATTACGACCGCTCCTACCATGAAGCAGGCCGAAGAGGTGATGTCTCCGATCCGAACCGCCATCACCAGAGCCAGAGGACCACTATTTAAGTTCCTCACCGAAGGCTCCATCCAGAACACGACCGGATCTAAGTCGAATCGAGTGAAGTTGGCATCCACCAAGAAGGGTGTTGAGAACTTCCTAACCGGTTCGCTCTTAGAGGTAAGACCTATGAGCATTGATAAGCTCCAGGGTCTAAGGTGTAAGATCGCCACGGTCGACGAATGGCTCTCGGGAGACATACGCGAGGATGTAATCGGTGCTATCGAGCAGGGTGCCTCGAAGAACGACGACTATCTAATAGTTGCGATCAGTTCAGAGGGTACGGTTCGTAATGGCTCCGGCGACACAATCAAAATGGAGTTAATGGACATCTTAAAAGGTGACTACATTAACCCCCACGTATCAATCTGGTACTACAAACTGGATTCCGTAGACGAGGTGGCGGACCCCGACAAGTGGGTCAAGGCAAATCCGAATCTCGGTAAGACAGTAACCTATGAAACTTATCACTTGGACGTAGAGAGAGCCGAGAAAGCTCCCGCTACTCGAAATGATATTTTGGCAAAACGTTTCGGAATCCCGATGGAGGGTTATACATATTACTTCACATATGAAGAAACCCTCCCCCATAAAAAACGAGATTTCTGGAACATGCCATGCGCAATGGGAGCCGACCTTTCGCAAGGCGATGACTTCTGCGCATTTACATTCTTATTCCCATTACCAAACGGCGCGTTCGGTATAAAGACTCGTAACTACATATCTTCGCTAACTCTTTCAAAACTTCCGTCGGCAATGCGTCAGAAGTACAACGAGTTTATGGAAGAAGGTAGTTTGGTCGTGCTGGACGGCACGGTTCTAGATATGATCGATGTTTACGAGGACTTAGACCGGCACATCGCCGACTCGGGTTATGATGTCAGATGTTTGGGCTTCGACCCTTACAACGCGAAAGACTTCATAGCTAGATGGGAAGCAGAAAACGGTCCTTTTGGTATTGAAAAAGTAATACAGGGTGCAAAGACGGAATCCGTTCCTTTGGGTGAGCTTAAAAAGCTGTCCGAAGAGCGGCTTCTTTTATTTGACGAAGAACTCATGTCATTCGCCATGGGTAACTGTATCACTCTCGAAGATACAAACGGAAACCGTAAACTACACAAAAAGCGATACGCCCAGAAGATAGACGCAGTAGCAGCTATGATGGACGCGTATATTGCTTATAAAAACAACAGAGATGCTTTTGAGTAAAGGAGGAAAACACGAATGTGGGCTTATAACCATACAACGTCTAACGAACTCTACCATTACGGCGTACCCGGAATGAAGTGGGGAGTAAGAAGAGCTTTAAGGAAAGAAGCTAAGCGTACGTATAAGAAACGCACAAAAGATGCGTTTGATGAGTACGAGCGCGAAATCAACGATATCGAAAAATCTTATAAGAGAGGTCAGACTCTTTCGAAGGAAGACTTAGCTCGATCGTCAGCTGCGGAAAAGAAGTTCAGAGAAGCCACTAAAGCGGCAAAGGCTGAATACAAAGAAGCAAAACGCGCTACCCAAATGAGCCGCGGCGCCCGCGTCGCCTTGACCGCGTTGGGAGTGATCGGAGGAGCTAAACTCATAGCAGATACGGTCGAGCTGGCAAAATTTACAAAGGACAATTGGGATATCATATCGGCCGTACCCGATATGATTAAATTTTTGCGTACGCCTATAGATACGATGTTTGGTACTATACGTTGACGACGCTAACCCGAACCAGTAGTAAAGGAGAAAATTCAAAATGGGAGAATCATTTGGATCTAGGTTGAGACATGCCTGGAACGCTTTCTTCAATCGAGACCCCACCGCTTACTATCACGATCTCGGTAGCGGCAATACATACCGCCCCGATAGACCGCGACTAACTAAGGGTAACGAACGTTCGATCATAACGGCTATTTGTAACAGAATAGCGATGGATGTTGCCGCAATAAACATTCGTCATGTTAAGCTCGACGATAAAAACAGATTCAATTCCTACATAACCGATGGCTTGGACCAGTGTCTAACTCTGGAGGCTAATATGGACCAGACCGGGCGAGCTTTTATCATGGACTGCGTATTATCAATGCTGGACGAAGGTGTCGTAGCGCTAGTCCCGATAGACACGTCGCTAGATCCGGCAGTTAGCGGATCGTATGATATCCATTCAATCAGAACCGGTAAGATTCTGGAATGGTTTCCTAGTAAGGTGAGACTTCAGGTCTATAACGACCGAACTGGTAGGAAAGAGGAGCTGATACTTCCCAAAAGTACAGTAGCCATCATAGAAAATCCGCTATTCGCGGTGATGAACGAGCCGAGTTCAACTCTACAGCGTTTGACTAGAAAGTTAAACCTCCTAGACGCAATAGACGAACAGAGCGGATCCGGTAAGCTGGATCTTATCATTCAGCTACCCTACGTCATCAAAACCGAAACAAGACGTCAACAGGCCGAAAATAGGCGCAAAGACATAGAGATGCAGTTGGCAGGTTCAAAGTATGGTATCGCTTATACCGATGGTACAGAGCGTATTACACAGTTGAATCGTCCAGTGGAAAACAATCTAATGAAGCAGATCGAATACTTGACGAGCATGCTATATAGCCAGTTAGGAATGACACAAGCTGTATTAGATGGAACCGCTGACGAGAAGACAATGCTCAACTACAACAATAGGACTATTGAGCCTATATTATCAGCAATTGTTGACGAAATGAAACGAAAGTTTCTAACAAAAACCGCTCGATCGCAGAAACACTCGATTTTGTTCTTCCGAGATCCGTTTAAGCTCGTCCCCATCGACAATCTTGCCGAGATCGCGGACAAGTTTACGCGTAACGAGATCATGTCGAAGAACGAATTCCGCCAGATCATCGGAATGCAACCCTCTGACGATCCGAAGGCTGACAAGCTAATCAATAGCAACATCAACCAGTCGACAGAAGGTCTCGAACCGACTTCTCCGGAGAATCTCGAAGATGAAGCAACCGAGCAAAATAAAGAAGAAGGAGGAAAAATTCAAAATGGCTAAATATGATTTTAGCGGCTGGGCGACCAAAGCTAACATTAGATGCTCTGATGGACGCGTTATCATGAAAGATGCATTTAAGCACAACAACGGCGAAATCGTTCCGTTAGTTTGGAATCACCAGCACAACGACCCGAATGAGGTTCTTGGACATGCACTTCTCGAGAATAGAGAAGAAGGCGTATTCGCATATGGCTCGTTCAACGACACCGAAGCGGGTAAGACAGCCAAGCTTTTAGTTCAGCACGGCGACGTTAAAAGTCTATCAATCTATGCCAACGAGCTTAAACAGCAGGGCAGTAACGTGATCCATGGATCAATCCGTGAATTAAGCCTCGTTCTTGCTGGTGCCAATAAGGGCGCACGAATTGAAAATGTTCTTGCCCACGGCGTAGATGTGGATAACATGAGCGACGACGAGCTGGTCGACGCGCTCGCGCATAGCGAAGAAGCTTGCATATTTACCGGCGAAGGCATTGATCTGTCTCACGCCGAAGAAAAGTCGGAAAAGTCCGAAACAACAAAGGAGGCCACCATGGCAGAAGAAACCAAGAAGACCGAAAATACTGGCAAGGAAGAAACCGTTGCCGATGTATTTGAAACTCTGACCGAGAAGCAGAAGAACGTAGTTTACGCGATCATCGGCCAGGCAATCGAAGACTCTAAAAACAATAACAATAACGAAGGAGAAACTAACGTGAAGCACAACGCATTTGATCAGACCGAAAACAACGAGAATGTACTCACCCACTCGGACATCGAGGCAATCATGGGTGACGCAAAGCGCTACGGCAGCCTTAAGGATGCTGTACTCCAGCACGGTATCGAGGATATCGACTGGCTCTTCCCCGAGGCTAAGAACCTCAACACTCCCCCCGAGTTCATCAAGAGAGATACCGGTTGGGTAGCTAAGGTTATGGCTGCCGTACACCACACTCCCTTCTCTCGTATCAAGTCCATGTTCGCTAACATCACCGAAGAGGACGCAAGAGCAAAGGGTTACATCAAGGGCAATCTTAAGAAGGATGAGGTGTTCTCGCTTCTTAAGAGAACCACTACTCCTACCACGGTCTACAAGAAGCAGAAGCTCGATCGCGACGATGTAGTCGACATCACCGACTTCGACGTAGTAGCGTGGATCAAGGCCGAGATGAGAATGATGCTCGATGAGGAGCTTGCTCGTGCATTCCTTATCGGCGACGGTCGTCTCGCTTCTTCCGACGACAAGATCAACGAGCAGAACATCCGCCCCATCTTCAACGATGAGGACCTCTACACCATCAAGGCTACAGTAAACGTTGCCAACGGTGCTGCTGAAGATGTTAAGGCTAAGGCGTTCATCAAGGCTGCTATCAGAGCAAGAAAGAACTACAAGGGTTCCGGCGAGCCCGTACTCTACACCACCGAGGATGTTCTTACCGAGTGCCTTCTTATCGAGGACGGTATCGGTCATCCCCTCTATGATTCCGTAGCTAAGCTCGCTAACACTCTTCGCGTAAAGGAGATCGTTACGGTTCCCGTTATGGAGGGTGCTAAGGGTAAGAATGGCGGCGACCTCATGGGTATCATCGTCAACCTTAAGGACTACAACGTAGGTGCAGATAAGGGTGGCGCTGTTAACATGTTCGACGACTTCGACATCGACTACAACCAGCAGAAGTACCTTATCGAGACTCGTTGCTCTGGCGCGCTTATCAAGCCCTACTCTGCAATCGCTCTCGAGTGCGTTGAGGCTGGCGCTTAATTAAAATTCAAAATGGAGTAAATGGACATGGCTAAATTCTTTGGCCCTATCGGCTACGCAGTGTTGAAAGAGACTAAACCTGGTGTATGGAAGGAAGTTATCACCGAGCGCGACCATCGCGGCGATGTAATTCAATGGACCCGTAGATCAGAGTCCTCTGGTGATATTAACGACAACATTAATATTACAAATGAGATCAGCATAGTAGCCGATCCATTTGCTAATGAGAATGTCAAGTCGATACGCTATGTGAAGTTTATGGGTGCTAACTGGAAAGTTTCTAGCGTTCGAGTTCAGTACCCCAGACTCATCTTGACGATAGGAGGTTTGTACAATGGCAAGCAGGCTTAATCTGCAAAGTGAGTTGGAAAGAATACTCGGATCTAGAAATGTGTACTTTCAACCTCCCGAGTCCCTGATGATCAAGTACGACGCTATAGTCTATTCGCTTGACGGGATTAACACCCTAAAAGCTAACAACAAAAATTACAAGCTAAACAAAGCTTACAAACTCACACACATTCACGAAGATCCTGACTCGGAGATACATGCAGAACTATTAGCTCTACCATATTGTAGATTCGATAGGCGCTTTATATCCGACAATCTTTATCATGATGTGTACACATTATATTACTAAAAGGAGAATAAAAAATGGCTGAAACATCTAAAAAGCTCGTCTGGGACCAGACCGGCGAAAAGCTTTATGAAACTGGTGTCGAGCAGGCCGCCATCTACCCCCAGGTTAACGGCACATATCCTGCTGGCGCAGCATGGAATGGTCTTATTTCCGTAACGGAAAGTCCTTCCGGCGCGGAGGCAACCCCTCTTTATGCTAACAACAAAAAGTATCTTGAACTCAGATCTAATGAGGAGTTCGGCGGCACCATCGAGGCTTACACATACCCCGATGAATTCGCTGAGTGCGACGGCTCTAAGAGCCCCGTAGCCGGCGTCAAGATCAGACAGCAGACCCGTAAGCCGTTCGGTCTCGTATATAAGACGCTTATCGGCAATGACGAGCAGGCGACCGATTACGGTTACAAACTTCACCTCGTTTACGGTTGCGTTGTAAATCCCTCGGAGAAGGCGAATACGTCTATTAACGAGTCGCCCGAGGCGACTACTCTTTCTTGGGAGTTCACTACCACTCCTATTGCCATGGCTGGCTATAAGCCCTTCGCTCATATCGAGATAGATTCTACCACGGTGGATGCGGATAAGCTTGCTGCCCTTGAGGATATTCTTTATGGCACCGCCGATAAAGCTGCTAGGCTTCCTCTTCCCGTGGAGGTCCTTTCGACACTCGGTTACACCGAGCCTGCGGCATAAATCTATAATCTGAAAAACTAACGTTAAGTTTAGAGGGTCGTATTCAGTTTGGCTGGCGGCCCTCGTTTTAATTTGAAAAGGAGAATTAAAAATGATTAAGAAGACTATCACCTATAAGGACTATAACGGCGAGGAAAGAACCGAAACGTTCCACTTCAATCTCAACAAGGCTGAGGTCATGGAACTTCAGATGGGCACCACCGGTGGATTCTCGGAATATTTACAGAGAATTATCGATGCAAAGGATCACGCAACCATTGTTAAGGTGTTCAAAGAGATGATCCTTAAAGCTTACGGCGAAAAGAGTCCCGACGGTAGACGCTTCATCAAGTCCGAGGAGCTCTCCACCGCATTCTCGCAGACCGAGGCATATGCAATCCTGTACATGGAGCTCTCTACAAACGTTCCTGCGGCAACCGAATTTGTCAAGGGCATTATTCCCTCCGATCTCGACAAGATCGTGGACGGCGCCGCTATTAAGACAACCGTCTAAGTAAATACGAAAATCATAGAGGTGACGAGAAATGCTTACTATTATAATACCGGGAGTTGAATTGTGGGATGAAAAAAACCAAGAATTCATCTATGGAAAAGAACAAACTTTACAGCTGGAACATTCTCTCGTCTCTCTTTCAAAATGGGAATCTAAGTGGTGTAAACCGTTTCTTTCTAAAGCGGAAAAGACCGACGAAGAGATCCTAGATTATATAAAATTCATGACGATAACGCAGAACGTCAATCCGGAAGTATATTTGCGATTGTCCAACGACAACATCAAGCGGATAAACGACTATATAAGTCATCCCGCCACAGCCACTACCTTTTCCCAAGCGAATGGCGGCAAAAAATCCAACGAGATTGTCACGTCGGAGCTTATATATTACTGGATGACTGCGTTAAACATCCCGTTCGAATGCCAGAAATGGCACTTAAACAGACTCCTTACTTTGATTAGGATTGCTAACATAAAGAACGCTCCTCCTAAGAAGATGAGTAAGAGAGAAACGATGAGTAGATACCAAGCACTTAATGCTGCTCGAAGAAAACAATTAAATTCCAAGGGTTAAACCCAACCTAATAGTTATTGCTAGTCCGAAAACATTGAAAAGGGTTGATAACTAATGAGTAACAGTTCTTTAGTAACTTATCGAAAAATTAGTCCTAACAGAACTAGTCCTAGAAATCACAAAATCGACACGATCAGCATTCATTGCGCCGTCGGTCAGTTTACAGCTAAGAAGATTCTCAATTTAAGTAATTTCGTCAATTACAATTCCAAAACGGGGTCTTCTTGTAACTATGCGATCGGTTATGACGGTTCCATCGGGTTGGGCGTAGAGGAGAAAGACCGTTCTTGGTGCACGTCAAATCGAGCTAACGACCATCGCGCCATAACAATAGAGGTCGCATCAGATACCACGCATCCCTATAAAGTGACCGACAAGGCGTATGAAGCTTTGATCGATTTACTCGTCGATATTTGTAAACGCAATGAAATAAAAGAGCTAAAATGGAACGCCGACAAGTCCTTAATCGGCAAGGTTAGTAAACAGAATATGACGGTTCATAGATGGTTTGCTAACAAGGATTGTCCCGGCGAGTATTTATATACGCGGCATGGGAAAATAGCGAAAGAGGTTAATTCCCGTTTAAACCCGAGCTACAAGGTTCGAGTTTATATTTCAGACTTAAACATTCGCAAAGGTCCCGGCACAAATTACGCCAAAACCGGAAAGGTAACCGGCACGGGCATATTCACTATAAATGAAACGGCTAATGGCCCAGGTTCCAAATCTGGTTGGGGGAAACTAAAAAGCGGCGTCGGATGGATTTCCCTGGATTACACAACAAAGATCTAAGGAGATTTACTAATGATTCGCATAAAACATAGGGGTAATTTTTCCAAATTAACCACCTATCTTAAAGATATTAAACAGTCCATTAATATCAGAATTATCGAGAAATATGCAAACGAAGGTGTTGCGGCGCTTGCCGCTGCCACTCCTGTGGCTAGTGGAAAAACGGCCAATTCGTGGTATTACGAGATAGTTAATAACGACGGTAAATTAAAACTGACGTTCAACAACTCAAACATTCAAAATGGAGTACCAATAGCCGTAATCATACAGTACGGTCACGGAACTCGAAACGGAGGTTGGGTAGAGGGTAGAGATTACATTAACCCTTCTATCCGACCTGTTTTTGATAAAATCACAAACGAAATATGGAGGGAGGTTACTAGAAAATGAGTACAACAATTGATCAAAGAGTCGTCGAAATGCAATTCGACAACAAACAGTTCGAATCTAACGTCTCTGATACAATGTCGACTCTTGACAAACTTAAACAAAAACTTAACTTAAATGGAGCCACAAAAGGTCTAGAAGAAGTGGATAGAGCGGCTAAAAGCTGTAATATCGGCATAATAGGCGACGCGGTCCATCAAGTTGGTTTGAAGTTTAACTCTTTGTACACTATAGCCGACCAGGCCCTCCGAAGAATTACCGATTCGGCGATGATGTATGGTAAAAAAATCATATCGTCATTGACGATCGACCCGATAAAGATGGGTTTCCAAGAATACGAGACTCAGATTAACGCGGTCCAGACAATCTTAGCAAATACTGAAAGTAAGGGTAAAACTCTGGATGATGTAAATTCCGCGTTGGACGAGCTTAACGCTTACGCCGACAAAACCATTTACAACTTTACGGAGATGACCCGTAACATAGGTACATTCACAGCAGCGGGTGTCGATCTGGATACCTCTGTATCAGCGATTAAGGGTATCGCTAACTTAGCGGCAGTGTCGGGTTCGACATCGCAGCAGGCGAGCACCGCGATGTATCAGTTATCGCAGGCTTTGGCTTCCGGTACTGTAAAGCTTATGGACTGGAACTCGGTCGTAAATGCTGGCATGGGCGGTCAGGTCTTCCAGGACGCATTAAAAGAGACCGCTAGAGTACACGGTATTGCGATCGATGATCTTATAGCACAAGAAGGATCGTTCCGAGAAACACTGAGTAAGGGCTGGTTGACATCTGAGATATTGACCGAGACCCTTTCTAAGTTCACTGGCGACCTTAATGCCGAGCAGCTCAAGACGATGGGCTATACCGAAGAGCAAATCCAGGGCATCCTCAAAATGGGTAAAACTGCGAACGATGCTGCGACGAAGGTCAAAACGTTCTCGCAGTTAATGGATACTTTAAAGGAGGCGGCTCAGTCCGGATGGACTCAAACTTGGGAAATTCTCGTAGGCGACTTCGAAGAAGCCAAGGAACTCTTAACGAAAGTGTCCGATACGATCGGCGAAATGATAAGCTCTTCTGCGGAAGCTCGTAATTCCATGCTCGAAAACTGGAAAGAGATGGGCGGTAGAGCCGATGTAATCGAGTCGATAGGAAATGTATTTAAAGGCATCATGAGTGTCATTACGCCTATAAAAGATGCTTTTAGAGATATATTTCCGCCCATGACCGCCGAACAGTTGTTCAAAATAACAGAAAACTTAAAAAATTTAACGTCGAAATTGACGTTGAGTGATTCCGCATCTAGCAATCTAAAATCTACGTTCCGCGGCTTATTTGCCGTTGTAGACATAGTCAAAGAAGCATTCACTGCCATAGTAAAAGCTATATTCCCGATGACAGGTGGCGTAGCCAAACTCGGTGGCGGTATATTAGAGGTCACTGGAACTTTCGGAGACTGGCTTGTGAAACTTAGAGACTTTGTAAAAAGTAGCGACGTATTTACGGTTGTCCTTGGAAAGATAAGCGGTTTTGTAAAGCTGGTAATCGATGGAATAGCTTCAGTTATAGGTTTTATAAAAAGTAAATTTAAATTCCCCGGATTTGAAAGCTTTAGCGAGGTGATATCTAAGCTAGGTAGCGGTTTGACCGGCATCGGTGAAATAGCTTCAAAAATGAAAAACGTCGTAGTGTCGGCGTTTAATAAAATAGGTAGCGCTTTAACCGCGTCTAACTTCGGCACGTTTATAAGCTCACTCTGGGGCGCTATGAAAATTATAGGCTCTGGTTTGGCTAAAGCGTTCGGATCGCTTGCCAGCGGAATCACAAAAGCCTTAGGCAATGGTGATCTCAAAAGCGCCATAGATACCGTCAATAGCATCGTGGCCGGAGGACTCGGCATAAGCCTTATCAAATTTATAAAAGGTTTAAACAAAGGCGGAGAACAAACCAGTATATTTGCGGACTTATTCGATGGTGTAAAAGGAATTCTCGATGATATAAGAGGATGCCTCTCGGCTTGGCAGGATCAATTAAAAGCCGGAACCCTGTTAAAGATTGCTGGCGCGATCGGAATTTTAGCGGCGGCAGTGTTAGTGCTGACATTCATCGACAACGACAAATTGGCAATAGCTCTCGGAGCCATATCCACGCTATTTGTTGAGTTGGTCGGAGTTATGTCCCTATTGAGCAGAATCGGAGACACCAAAGGAATGATGACCATAGGCACGACCATGATTGGTATATCCGTGGCAGTTCTTTTATTGGCGTCTGCGTTGAAGATGCTCAGTAAAATTGACACTAACGATATGATCAAAGGCGTAGCCGGAGTAGCGGGTTTAACCGCGATAGTTGTGGTGGCGGCCAAAGCGTTGGCTAGTAGCGATAAAAAAGTAATAAAAGGCGCCGTGCAGATGGTCATATTTGCAGCGGCCATTAAAATACTCGCCTCTGCTTGCAAGGATCTGTCCTCATTAAGCTGGAATGAGATGGGTAAAGGTTTGGTCGGCGTTGGCGTCTTATTGGCTGAGGTTGCTATATTCTTAAAAACCGCAAAATTCAGCGGTAAAGCGATATCCACCGCGACAGGAATCGTCATATTGGCGGCAGCTATAAAAATACTAGCTTCTAGTTGCAGCGCATTTGCTAATATGGCTACGCGTGATATAGTGAAGGGCTTGTCTGCCATAGGAATACTCCTCGTCGAACTAGCCGCATTTACGAAATTAACTGGCAATGCTAAAAACATGATGTCTACCGGCATAGGCATGATTGCTATAGCAACGGCTATCAAAATACTCGGTTCAGCAATGTCGTGTATCGCGAACTTGTCCTGGGAAGAGATAGCCAGAGGACTTGTCGGTATGGCTGGAGGATTGGCAGCAGTAACGATAGCCGTCAATCTCATGCCTAAAAATCTTATAGGAACCGGCATCGGCTTAATAGCAGTTTCGGCCGCCATGGTCATATTGTCGAACGCTCTTAGAAATATGGCGCTTATGTCATGGGAAGAGATAGGACGAGGTATGACCGTTCTCGGTGGAGCACTTCTTATATTAGCAGTCGGATTAGCCGCAATGAGCGGAACGCTGTCTGGATCAGCAGCTCTACTTGTTGCTGCGGCAGCTATAAGTGTATTCACGCCCTCAATTATGTTATTGGGAACAATGAGCTGGGAAGCAATATTAAAATCCCTAGTTACGTTGGCTGGCGTATTTACCATATTGGGCGTTGCGGGCTTAGCATTAGGTCCCGTCACTCCTATTATCATAGGACTAGCTGCGGCGTTCGCTCTTATTGGCGTCGGTGCACTAGCTTTAGGTCTCGGTTTATCTGCGATAGCTGTAGGTCTCACCGCATTGGCTACCGCCACAACGGCTGGCGCTGCGGGTATAACGGCGGCAATTATAGCCATAGGCTCCGGTCTTGCCGGTTTGATACCGGTAATCGTAGCTAAGCTCGGAGAGGCGCTGCTCATATTATGTCAGATCATCATAGATGCGGCACCCTCGATCGGACTGGCGGTCACTACCGTCTTATTAGCCGTACTTAAATGTATAAACGACATAACCGGTCCGCTGCTCGAATGTCTGGGTAATTTGCTAGTAGCTCTTTTAGGGTTCTTAGTCCAGTATACCCCGATGATCGTTGACGCTGGATTCAAGTTACTGCTCGCATTGCTAGCCGGCATACGAAACAACATCGGTTCGATCGTTACGATCGCTTCCGATATTATTGTAAACTTCCTAAACGCGCTTAGCACAAAATTACCAGAGATAATTCAAGCTGGATTCAATTTGGTAATAAGCTTCATCGACGGTTTAACCGAGGCGGTAAAGAGCGAAAACGGCTTATCCCGTATATTAGCGTCGGCTGGAGAACTAGCGGAAGCGCTGCTTGACGGTTTCATTGACGGTATATTCGGAGGATTCAGCAAAATCGGACAGGCGATGTCGGATCTCGGTAAAAATATTCTAGACAGTATAAAGAGCTTCTTAGGTATAAAATCGCCCTCGACAGAGATGAAATCCATCGGTGACGACACCGTACAAGGATTTATCAAGGGCATCGGCGATAAAATATCAGACGTTGTTGCGAAAGCGAAAGAGGTCGGTAAGAACGCTCTGGAGGGAATCAAGACCAAATTGTCAGAATTTAAAAATGTCGGAAAAGACATGATAGTCGGCTTGGCTAACGGTATAAAAGAGAACGCGACCTCTGTTGTCAATAAAGTTAAAGAGGTCGGACAGAACGCTCTTAATGGTCTCAAGAACTTCCTCGGCATCAAATCGCCTTCGAGGGAGTTTATGGAGATCGGTAGATATTCGGACGAAGGTTTCGCGAAAGGCTTGTCTAAGTTCGCAGGTGTGGTCGCTAATTCGGCCACTTCCGTAGGCGACTCGGCCCTGTCTTCCATGAGAAAGTCTATGGCTGGTATATCCGAAGTCATTAACGACGATATCGATTCTCAACCGACAATTCGTCCGGTTCTCGATCTTAGCGCTATTAGGTCTGGCGCCAATTCCATAGGCGGCATGTTTGGCGATGCCTCCGTAGGAGTGCTGGCAAATGTCGGATCTATAAGTTCTATGATGAACTCTAGAAATCAAAATGGAGGAAACGAAGACGTAGTTTCCGCAATCAACAAACTTCGCAAAGACCTCGCGGGCGTTGGCAACACGTCATATAACATTAACGGTGTTACTTATGATGATGGCACCAGCGTTTCCAACGCGGTCAACGCGCTCGTTAGAGCCGCGAAGATAGAAAGGAGGAGATAAGTTTGGCAGAATATGTAGTTGTAAGGGGCGACACACTTAGTGAGATTGCCTACGACAAGTATAGTTCGTACGGAGCATCATACGCCAACTGGCAGGCGTACATGAATTACCTCGTGCAGTTAAACAATATAAAAGATCCCGATTATATCGTCGTTGGTCAGAAAATAAAATTGGACGGAACGGTATCGACTCCCGCGAAGAACATTTCCGAAAAGGCTGTGATCAAAGTATTTGGAGAGCAGAGCGACTCGGAAACAAAAGTGCTATATGTCACTTGGAGCTGGGACAAAGGTAATGTAAAACATTACGAAGTCAAATGGTATTACGACACCGGAGATTATATCTGGTTCGTTGGTAATTCCTCGACTGTTACCGACAAGCAATGCACATATAACCCTCCGGGTAACGCTAAACGTGTAAAATTCATTGTCAGACCTGTCTCCGAGACGCATAAAGTAAACGACAAGGATACTGTATACTGGACCGCTACCTGGTCGAATGCCGAGATACATAGTATACAGTATCCCCCGGCAGCACCGACTAATTTGTCGGTAACTCTTGGTTCAGATTTTAAACTAACGGCGAGCGCAACGGTGACCGATGAAGAAGTCAACCTCGTTCAGTTCGAGGTGGTGAAAGATGACGTCACCGTTGTAAAAACCGGAAAGTCTAAAGTCAACACCCAGACTTCGTCTTATTCGTGCACGGTGACTGCGGGTGGATCTTATAAGGTTAGATGCCGCGCTATAAAAGGAAACTTATATAGCGAATGGACTACCTACTCCACGAACTATCAAACCGTCCCTGCAAAAATAACAAAGCTCACACAGTGTAAGGCTAGCTCCACCACCTCTATCTTCATTGAGTGGTCGGGATCGGCTAATAATAAGCACGATGTACAGTATACTTTAAACAGAGCATATTTTGACGGAACTGGTGAAGTTAATTCCATAAACGATTTGGAAAACCTCACCAGCTTAGAGATACCAAACCTCGTATCTGGTAATGAATACTTTATCAGAGTAAGGGCTAAAAACGACATCGGAGCGTCAGATTGGTCGGAAATATCTTCCTGTACAATAGGCGGTCTTCCGGCTGCTCCTACGACTTGGTCATCGACGACCAGTGCGGTCGTGGGCGAGCCTCTGCTGTTATATTGGATTCATAACGCGAAAGATAACTCAAGCCAAACATTTGCTGAGCTGGAGTTGATTATCAACGATGTCCCGCAAGAATCTATTGTGGTTCGAAATACAAACAGCGGCGAAAATAAAGACAAAACCTTGGAGTATTCGATAGACACCTCTTCGTATCAGGACGGCGCCGTTATCAAATGGCGAGTAAGAACCGCCGGAGTAACCGAAAGCGTTGGAGACTGGTCCATGCAGAGAATTATAAATATCTATGCTCCGCCAACCCTCGAATTTATCGTAAATAACAACGTCGCCATTTTAGGATCATTTCCGTTGGAGGTTTCAGCTTTGGCTGGACCGAGCACTCAAACCCCGATATCTTATAGCCTGACAATAGTCGCTAATGAGGGTTATGAAACGGTGGATAACCTTGGTAACGATCAATTAATTAGCCCTGGAGATGAAGTTTACTCCGAACATTTCGATATTTCGAAGAAACTATACGCCGCCATATCAGCAAGCGATGTTAATCTCGATAACAACAAAAGCTATACAATAACCTGCCTGGTTGCAATGAACTCCGGTCTTACTGTTTCTGAATCTTTTGAATTTACAGTAAACTGGACCGATCAAGAATACGAAATAAATGCTGAATTATTTATAGACGAGGACAATTACTCGATGAGTATCGGTCCTTATGCGGGAAAATATAAACCGATCTATCGAAGAGTCGATAAATATCCCCAGACTTATAGGAAAACCGACTGGATTATAGACTATGCGACGGATGTCTCATTGTTATTCGATCCGAACACTGGAAAAAGCATACGTACGGAAACCGGCGAAGAAGTATACAGCGCAACGAACCCTTATGGCGCTTCGGTCTATTGCTGTATAGAGGATGGTATTGATCGTGTCAACCATATATCATTATCTGTGTACAGACGCGAATTCGATGGCAGATTCACCGAGTTGGCAACGGGAGTAAGTAACACGTCCGGAACTTTCATTACGGATCCTCACCCTGCGTTGGATTATGCGAGATATAGAATTGTAGCGATTGATAAAAACACAGGAGCTGTTAGCTATCGCGATATGCCTAGTTATCCGATCGGTTGTGATTCCGTAATAATTCAGTGGGGCGAGGCTTGGTCTAATTTTGATGTTGCGGAAAACGAAGATGCTTTAGAGCGTCCCGTGCTATCCGGATCAATGCTCAAACTCCACTATAACGTTGATATCTCTGATAACCACAAACCCGACGTATCTCTCGTCGAATATATCGGACGTAACCACCCTGTGAGTTATTACGGAACTCAAAGAGGAGAAACGTCCACCTGGAGTATGGAAATCGAGAAGGACGATGCTGAAACGCTATACGCACTACGTCGTCTGTCAGTTTGGCCCGGTGACGTGTATATAAGAGAGCCTTCCGGCAGCGGTTATTGGGCCTCTGTATCCGTATCATTTAATCAAACACATAACGAGTTAACCATACCCGTATCAATCGAAGTTGTTAGAGTCGAAGGAGGTGCTTAATAATGCCCGATTGGACCAAATCAATGCGGCAAACATTTGAGTACTACACCGTCGACCCTAACACTTGGAAGGATAAAAATATAATTCGAACCGTTAAGGGCTGTACTATAAACCGAGATTTATCGGCAGAAACTCTCGGATCAGCCACCTTGGACATAACCGAGTCTTTGGGCGAAACGTACGTGAGAGTATATCTCGTCACGGTTCAAGATGGCGTTAAGGAGAAGTTCCCATTGGGCACGTTTCTCATTCAAACGCCGTCAACACGTTTCGATGGTAAGATTAGCACTACATCCATAGATGCCTACACACCATTGCTCGAGCTTAAAGAAAATCCAACAGATATAGGGTATTATGTGAGTAAGGATACGAATATCATGGATATTGCATATCGACTAACCAGAGAGCACGCAAGAGCGCCAGTCGTGCAAACTTCGTCTTCCGACAAGTTATTCAACGATTTCGTCGCGGACACGAGTGACACCTGGTGCTCCTTCTTAACCGACCTTATCGCTAATGCGAATTATAATTACGACCTCGACGAGATGGGTCGTATTTTATTTGCGCCAAAACAGGATATGGCATCGTTACAGCCCGTATGGACTTATGACGATGGCAACAGTTCGATTCTATATCCGGACTTCACGACCGACTGCGATTTATACGGTATTCCGAATGTCGTCGAGGTTTTATATTCCAGCGGCGTCGGCATCTATCAGGCAACCGTTAAAAATGAAAACGTCAATAGCCCGGTTTCAATTCCAAACCGAGGTCGTGAAATTATATATAGAATTACCGACCCTAGCTTGATAGGCAACCCGACAAATAGCCAAATAGACGACTATGCCAAACAGGTCCTCGATAGTATGTCAACTCTCGAATACACCGTTACGTATAGTCACGGATATTGCCCAGTTCGTGTTGGAGACTGTGTGCGTCTTAATTACACAAAGGCCGGCATCAATAACGTTAAAGCAAAAGTTATAAGTCAGTCCATCAAGTGCGAATCTGGAACTCCGGTTACTGAGACCGCAACGTTTACTATGAATTTGTGGAGGTGATATTTATATGGCTTTAACAGACAGGTTAATATCACAATTCGCCAAAATCACAAATGACGGATCTAAAAAGAAGACCGAGTCCACCGTATACGGCACCGTTGTTACGAAGAAACAAACGATTATGGGTCAAGTGATCGAGAGCGTTGAAGGTGTTCAGATCGACGGTTCGAACGCAGTAACGCCAGTACTATCGACCACCGGCTTAAAGGCTGGCGACCGAGTAACCGTCATGATAAAAAATCATACAGCGATCGTAACCGGAAATATAACGTCACCGTCGACAACTGCCTACGACATAAGTCTTCTTATTGCGGCCTTAGCCCAATATTTAGTAGACGACACCGGAGCGCTTAATAGCGCCCAAATCATTAAAGACCTTAATGCATTACTTGGTGACAAGGCCGGAATGTTCAAAAAAATCGTAGCAGATACATTGTTCGTGAACGGTTCGCTATTTGCGTCGAATGTCGAGACCGCTTTGTTCGTAGCCCGAGAAGCTTCGATATACGGGTTGTTGACCGCAGCCGAAGGCGAAATAGCCACCCTCAAGGCTAATAGAGTTGACACGACCGTGTTGGACGCCAAAATAGCCCGAATCGACGAGCTGTTAGCGAACACCGCAACCATAAACGACTTATACGCGACCTATGCTACGGTGGAGGAGCTTAATGCCGTGGATGGTAAGTTCGGTAATTTAGATTCGAAATATGCCGATATTAAGTTGGCGAACGTTGAAAATGCCGATATAGGTTCGCTCTTAGCGAAAGTCGGTCTGATCGATACGACAACTATGGTGAACGGTCATGTTACCGGATTCTTGGACGCGGTAAAGATCAATGCCAATAATATTAACACTGGTACGCTTACCGTGGATAGACTCGTTATATCCGGCAACGACAAATCGATCCTGTATGAGCTGAACAAACTCGGCGACTTAGAGGCTTCGGAGTTTAATAGACTCGAAGGCGGGGTTATCAAAGAGCGAACCATAACTGCCGATCATATTGTGGCTGGATCTATAACAGCCAACGAAATTCATTCGGGGGCGATAACATCTGATAAGATTTTGGCAGGCGCTGTAACCGCTAGTAAAATAAGCGTAACCTCCCTCGAGTCTATCGTCGCTAAGATAGGCTCTTTTGCTATTAACAACGCTATATATTCCAACGATCATTCGGCATATAACACCGCTAAAGACGGCGTATATCTCGGCTCGGATTATATTTCGCTGGGTAGCGGCGGTAAGACTTGGCTTAAGTACGATGGCTCTGTTTCTATCGGTAGCGGCGCGATCACATACGATGCCGTAAACGATAAAGTAGACATAGTAGCGGACTCGATCAAAATGGGGTCCGAAACCGTAGCAAAAATGTCCGATATAGAAAATATATCTATAGGCGGTCGAAACTTTATACTCGGATCTAGAAACCTTAATGGGACTGGTTCTACTAACTATAACGGTAAATTGGTTCTTGATAATGGTTTTACGGCTTTTAAATGTACGGGCGATTGGCATGGTGTGAGCTACGACGCTAAAAAACTTATTTTAGATAGTAAAGTCGGTGATAGTTTTACATATTCAGTAAATATTAAAACGTCCGACACGTGTAAGTTAAGTTTTTATGCTATGTGTAACACTGCCGACGGGACGAGAGTATATCCTGATTACGAAACCGGACAGTTTAATAGTGCATCGATCGTTACTACTAACGCCGAAGAAGAACAAGATCAACGAGTACATATAACGTTTTCGGTAACACAAGGTTGGGTCGATCTAATTAATGATGGCGGCACTATTAAATGGACCTTACAAGTATATGACGGTGCTTCTAGCGATAACCCAGCATATTTGTATGCCCCTAAACTAGAACGTGGCAATAAGGTTACGGATTGGACGCCGGCCCCTGAGGATGCTGAGACTAACACAAACGACCTTTCTACGAGAGTGTCGACCAACGAATCAAGCATCGCTCAATTATCCGATAAAATCGTTCTAAACGTTACTGATATTACGAACCTCGGTACCAGAATGTCTACGGTTGAACAAACTGCTACTGGACTGACGGCCCGCATTACAAATACTGAGAATGGTATTATCGACGCTTCTAAAACCGCCACGAACTATCTGAATGTTAGCTCTAACGGTCTGATCGTCGGTGATTTAACCGCGTCAACGCTCGGTAAGAATATCTTGATCGATAACGACAGCGTGGATATCAGATCTGGTACGAACGTAAGAGCTAGCTTCGGCGAAGATTACTTATATCTAGCAAAGCATAGTCGTAACGCGAAGATCGATCTTTGTAATGGTCTCGTTGAACTTCGTCATGAGAGTAAGTATTCGTATGACACGGTGTTCGTGATCGATACGCCTAACGCTACCGAAATACAGGGAACTTACAACCCGCTATGTGTTACGAGTACTGTATCCGGTAAAGTCGCGATCCAGTTCGCTAACACCAGCGGCGTGCTCGGAAGTATAGGCATGGTTGCTAGCGGAACGGAATCTTACATAACGCGTAACCATCCGTCAACCGCGGCGACGTATTCTATATTAGATACGGGTAACTTCTATAAACTTATGGACAGCGGTTGGCTAACCTGCGCAATAAACACAAGCGGAGATTTTACGGTATATAGCGACGCCGACAACATACGATACAGAAAAATCGGAAAAATGGTTGAAGTGGTCGGAGCGGTTAAACCCAAGAAAGCGTTGGATGGCGGAACCACCAATTACGTTTTCGCAACGCTCCCGTCTGGATACAGACCGTCATACGCCATAACGGAACGAGCTCAAGGTAGCGGGGGACACTCGTGGTTGTTCTCCATCACTGCGGCAGGAGAGTTACGATATTCGCGATATAGCGACGGCTCCTCGTGTGTCGATCTTCCGGCGGCGACATGGTTACCGTTCCACACAACATTCTTTGTAGATTAAAAGGGGACTAAAACAATATGGAAAAACCAATTAGCATAAGAGTAAAAGAGTTTGAAAAGGCGGCTATAGATCTGGTGAATTGTTCCGGACTATCTTTAATAGTAGTAAAACCTATTTTAAAAGATATTCTCGTCGCTGTAGAATCTAAACTCGAACAAGAATATATTCAGGACAAGATCAACTACGAGAAATCTTTAAAAGAAACAGAAGAAAGGACTGATCAGAATGATTAAAAACTTCAAATCATGGATTAAGAGCGCGCTCGTACGTGCCGCTAAGACTTTCGCTCAGACATTTCTTTCAATGGTCCCCATGGGTGCCGCGTTTCTCGGCGAGGTAAATTGGGGGTTGACGTTGTCAGCCGCTGCTCTCGCTGCCGTGTTATCCCTTGCTACGTCCGTAGCCGGTTTACCTGAAGTTAAGGACGAAGAAACCGTAGAAAAGGATGAGTGACATGGATATCGGAGCTATATTACTGAGTATTGTATCCACGGTCGTTGCCGGAGTATTACTTTATATTCTCCAACAGAAGATCAGGGAAAACAATGCGCTGAAACGCGAGCAAGAGGCTCAAAAATCGAAGCACGAAGCTGCTATCGAAAACGGTCTGGTATGTATCTTGCGAAAACACCTTATGGACGAGCACGAACGCTGGACGCAAGAGGGTTATATTACGCCGCACGCACTCGAAAACGGGTTGGCGATGTATAAAGCGTACAAAGCCCTTGGCGGAAACGGCATGATCGACCACATGGAAGAAGAGATCCAAGAACTACCGATTAGGGACTAAAAGGAGGGTATGATGTGGATATATAACAATGTGCTCTATCATCACGGAGTCAAAGGTATGAAGTGGGGCGTTAGACGTACTCCAGAGCAGCTCGGTTACAAGACCAACAAAGAAGTACGGAAACTATCCGAACACTATGCACGCGCGCATCGCGAACTTGTCATGTATCGTCAGTTGAAGGCTCAAAAAGATCGAGGTAACGCTACGATCCCCGACGAGGCACTCTCGTTTCTTGCAACTCGGGCTAGTACTGGACTGAGATGGTGTACTAAATACGCCAAAACGTTGTCCAAGAAATATACCGTAGATATCGAACCAGAGTATGAAGCCGACGGTCGACAGTATATAACGACAACCTTGAAAGACAAGATGGGTAATGTGTATGTGCATGAAATCTACTCCAAAGTTAGGGCGCATGGTGATTACCTGTATGCGGAGCCCGATAATCCATAACAAAAAGAGGGGCTAGCGAAAGCTACAACCCCTCTTCGTTTTTGCTTTGGTATCATATATATCCCCATGAATGAGGGTGGAGATGACACCAAAAATGAGAAAGCCCGTCATATCAGGCTTTATCTCAGGTGTAATTCGATCTCGAATGGTGGGGCGAACCACGTTAAACCTCGTTTCGGTTTCGGTGCGCCTAATTTCTCATAATTATCTCTGGTGACTTGAATATATGGGTCACGTCTATAATCTATGCGCTCTATTATATCCTTCAAATACATATTTCTATCTTCAACAGACACGTTCGGATCGTCCATAATATTTAATACGTCGGTGAATTGAACTATTTTCTCTTCGTAATCTATAGGTTCCGGTAAGGACTCGTACGCCTCACTCAGCGCTTCTTCGAGATCGGATTTCTCTTTACGCAAATTCTCATTCAGAGTTTTGAATATTTCCTCCGGCATTCGTTTGGCTGGGTCTGGATCAGTCTGAGCTTTCCATTGCAGAAGCTCTTGTTCTTTTAATTTTACCAACTTTCGTTCGAGACTCTTTATCAAACTTTTATGAAGTTTAGCCGAGTCTGCTTGGTCGTTTACTACTCTTATTTCGAAATTCTCGATAGCCTCATGAAGGGATTCGCGCACTCGATCTACGATTTCTTTATAGTCGACCGATCCACTTTTACAATGTACCTGATTACTGCATTTTAGTTTGGGCGCTGCGAGTTCTACTCCGTTTTGTACATACGTATTATGAACGAGACTATATCCGCATTTGCAATAAACCAAGCCGGCTAGTATATTTTTAAGCGAGTTGTCTACGTGGCTGCGAGGTTTAGAACCCCTAATTTGTTTTGCTTTCTTGAATAATTCCTCGGATATTAACCCCTCGTGCTTGCCCTCGAATATCAAATATTCTCCGTCCTTAGCGTGCGGACGCAACACTTTGACTTCTTGATCTTCTATTATTTTTATAACCTTTCTCCAATTCCATCTTACGTAGCCGATATAATGCACATTCTCTATCATATTGTATATAGCTCCCGGGGTCCATTTGACTTTACCGCTTTTGGCCGCGACCCCCATCTTTTCCAAACGTCTACATATAGTTGATACGCCCACGCCGTCGTTACAATACCAGTCAAATACGGTACGTACGATCACCGCCTCTTCGGGTTTTTCGGTTAAAGTCCAATAGTGCCGTTTGCCGTCTGGATACATTTTCTTAATACGATCGAATCCGAACGGGGCTACGGATCCCACATAATTACCCTCCTTAACACTTGCTAATTTACCGCGCATCTGTATTTTCTTGAAATATTCGAGATACTCGTTACCTCGTTTCAGCTCTCGCTCGAATGCGTCACGATCATACTCGTCGCGAATGTCGTATATTTTATACGGCGTGATTACGTACGTATTCGAAAACTGAAACAGTTCAATAAGTTTACCAGCATCCTTGAGATTACCGCGAGATAAACGTTGTACGTCTACGATTAATACGCCTTTAATATCTGGCTTTTCGATACGTCGTAAAACCTTATTTACTTCTGGTCTTGATTTGAGGGTTTCTCCGCTACCGACCTCCTTATATTTATTGCCCGGCGGTACTGGTCCTCCAAAATAGCGTCTAGCGTATTCGTCCAGCATTTGTTCGTGCTTTGCGAGCTGCTCCTCGACCGATAGAAGTGGGTCGTCGAACCTAGACTTCCGGTCATATTCTAGTATTTCTTCTGGTGTAAATGTTGGATATTCCCTATACATTGGTTAATAACCTCCTCCTTTAGTCACATTTTACAGAATTATATCCAAAATTACAACTTTTTTAAAAACCCGCACGCAGGTGACGATGTCTGTTATTATATTTAAATAGTAATTTATTTCTGAATTAAGCAAAAGAGGGTAATTATGAGGAGAATTTACATTTATGAGAATTGTAAGGTAATTGTGAATATGCCTGATGACGACCAATTTCAAGAAAGATTACTAACTGCAACAGAAAAATTTATGAGAAAAGTTATATCGGGAAGGATGAATACCAATGGCAACAGTATTACGCGCGGAACTATCAACAAAAAATAAATACTGGATCGACAAACATCGATACTACGAACTAAAGCATTTCTGTTTACAATACCCGTTATGGAAGAAATCGTACGAAGAGATATCCGACTCAACTATACCGTTGTCTATGGTGGGTGGTATGACCACTAGCAATCTGCCTGGAGATCCAACCGGGAAAAGGGCAATGCTTAAAACTTTTTATTCTGAAAAAATCAGAATAATAGAGGATTGTGCTAAAGAGGCTGATCCGTATTTGTACGAATACATAATAAAAGCGGTTACGGAGGAATTATCTTATACGTATTTGAAAACTAAGCTGGATATTCCGTGTGGCAAAGATATGTATTACGATCGGTACAGACGGTTCTTTTGGCTGCTAAGCGAATCGCGAAATTAACATGCTCCTTTATGAAAACAAAACCTAAAAGGAGAACTATTATGAAAAACTTTAATATGCTTAATGTTGTGATTGGATTTGTTATACTGTGTGCGGCGTTTAGCCACATTGTGATTATTGCCGATGTAATATGCGACATTGTCAACTTTGTTGGAACTATATGATGCGCGTCGAATAATTACAAATCAATTATTTAGCATACCTGATCATCTAATGTTAATTAGAGGTATCGAAGAGGGGACTTAACGGTCTCTTCTTTTTTTGTTCGTGGTTTTTACATTGGTTCTTATGAAAGGAGGATGTATTATGATCACAGATATATTTTACGGTGTTGTTGGTGCTATGATGTTTATATACGTATCGTTAGCCGTAATAAATGGAAGATGATTTTATATATACGTTCAATTGAAAAAGAGAGGTTTAAACACGACCTCTTCTTTTCGCGAAGCAAACACCCTCATTTATGAAAGGAGGCGATATTATATGGGTAAAATTATAGGTAGAATTACATTATCCGCGGCGTGCTCGTTGGCTAGTTATTTAGCCGTTAAGGCATACCAAGGAAAAATAGAAGGCAAAGAGCAAATAATTATCAACTCAGTAAAGAATCGTCTTAAATCGATATTTAAGAAACAATCTAAAAGCGAGGGATCTTAACAAGGTCTCTCCTTTTTATTTATAATCATCGCGAACTTAGCACTGCCTTTTATGGCCAATAATAAAAATTTTGGAGGTATTTAACGATGGCAGTAACTAAAAACAATAAGGTCTACAATTGGACAATCAAGACTTTGAAAGAGAAAAGGATTCTGTGGTTTAAGGGAACTACGGATGAAGCGATAGCAAAGTATCAGGAAGCCCAAGATACATGGCCTGGACAGGGATTTGAATTGTACTGTGGCGATAAATTGGTATCCAAAGAGGATACAAAGGCCTAAAGAAATCGAGTCTAAGTGAAAAACTTAGGCTCTTTCTTTTTATTCTAGGTTAGAAGTTTTTAATCTAGATTATATTTTCCCGTACGTAGGTTACCGAATACGGTGCTATTTTAGTAGTGTGAAAAAATCCCGGGTTGGGTTTTTCGAAAAACTTTTAGAAAGGAGTCAGCATGGAATTTCTATTTTATGTAATAGGAATGATCGTCGGATGTCTTATTGGATGGATTATATTTGTCGCCCAATCGAGAATCGGAACTCTTAAGATCGATCATTCTAATCCGGAAAAAGACATATATCGTCTCTGTGTCGATGATCTGGATAAATTGCCTAAGAAACGCATAGTCGTTCTTAAGGTCGATAATAACGCCGATCTTTCGCAATAATGACAACCTCTATTGTGAGACGTATTAACTTATTAAAAAGGAGGATTGAACATGGATAATGAAATGAGGCAGTTATTACGTGACGAAATCCAGGACGAAATGAAATATCTGAAGGAGATGAGCGTTGGTACCGATGAGTACAAAGTGACGGTCGAAGGACTGGTTAAGCTTGTAGATCGAGCGATCGAGATAGATAAGCTTGAAGCCGAAGCCCTAGAGAGAGCCGAAAAGCAGAAGTATGCAGAAGAAGCTGCTGAAATCGAGCGGGAATTGAAGGAGCGTCAAGTTAAGGTTGCAGAGTTAGCAGCCGAATTTGAGCGGGACCTCAAGACCAAGCAGAACGAAAGCGCTAATGCTGTTACGGAGTTTGAAAACTCTTTGAAGGCTAAGCAGGCTGAGAGCGAGGATAAGGATCGATTGATTCGAAATATCATAGCGGTAACCGGCATCGTGGTTCCGTCGTTAATTACGATTTGGGGAACGTTGAAATCTTTGAAGTTTGAAGAGACTGGAAGCGTTACAACAATAATGGGAAGAGGATTTATTAACAAACTTCTCCCGAAAACGAAGTAAATACAACTTAAAAAGAGGGGACTTAACGGTCTCTTCTTTTTGTTTTCGAGGTGACCCATGAGATACCACTACGAGAAACCATCTATATTTTCGTCTATGTATGGATCCATATATTATTGCGATCATCCGGTATACGATAGATGCACATTACTTAAAGTTCAAGATAGAGGTTTAGCTATAATACAGCAACGATATGATGCTGGCTCTAAAAGCACCTGGTGGGACGCAATAGATCCTTGGTTAACGGACGACATATATTTACACCCGAAGTTCAAAGAATTCTTTGGCGATCGTTCTGGAGAAAGTAAGGACGGGTTATATCCAACCGTGACAATTCGTCAAACGATGTGGGCTTTGAAGATGAAGCCTATCCCAAAAGAACGTTGGGAGACCTGTTTCGATAGACGCGATATTTAAGTCGCGGAAAACGCAGGCTATTTTATGAGGACCATGTGTTCGAAAATTTAATTAAGGAGGTAATATCATGGACGAATATGTAAAAATCAGTTCGACCGCTAGAGCAACACCTATCATACATGCGGATTCTATAAGCTTAATGTGCGTAATAGGCATAGTAGCTTTGGGTTGCATGTTTAAATCCGGATATGAGCTCGGACAGCGTGTGGCTGATAAAATGATTAAACGACACGATAAGGATGTAGCTAAATTAGAGAAGAAAACGCGTAGGTACTTAAGGAGCGAGAAGAAACTAATAAAAAAGAGGGGACTATAAAGTCTCTTCTTTTTGCGGCTGTCGACTCGCGAAAAAAACATACCCCTTTATGAAATAAATAAACTTTTATGAAGGAGGTATAGCATGAAAACTATCGAGACAATTAAGGAGTGGTTTAAGAACTTAATAAGCAGAATAGGATTAATTACAATTAAACGTAAGTGTCCTATCTTGAAGGAAGTATTTGACCATCCTGAGAACGTCAAGTTGGAGGCTTATGTCGAAAACGACGAAATTATTATAAAAGTTAAAAAGAGATAAGAGGGTGATCAAACTCTCTTATTTTTAGTTTTCTGAAAGGAGGTTTATATCGCATGTCATTTTTACAAAAGATTGGGTCGGAAGCCGGTAAGTTTCTTCATAAAAACGCATCCACTATATTAACTTGCGTAGGCGGTATTGGCGTGGTTGCCACTGCCGTGTTAGCGGCTAAAGCTACA
The DNA here is from genome assembly GCA_017631385.1 of Kiritimatiellia bacterium. Taxonomy (GTDB): domain Bacteria; phylum Verrucomicrobiota; class Kiritimatiellia; order RFP12; family UBA1067; genus UBA1067. The sequence goes on along the minus strand of JAGBTH010000140.1, from coordinate 22,131 downwards.
CCCAAAGCTATTTGCTTGGTGGTCGAGGCGGAGGTCGATAAGGGCGAAAAACTCACGAAACTAGAAACCGTTGTTGCGGCTAGTCCCGCATATATTCCGACGGTTATAACCGGTGTTTCCACGGTGGCTTGTATAGTTGGGGCAAATATATTGAATAAACACAGACAAGCTTCTTTAATGAGCGCGTACGCGCTTTTGGATGTATCGTTTAAAAAATATAGAGAAAAAGTCAAGGAACTATATGGCGATGACGCCGATGATCGAGTTCGGAAAGAAATCATGAAAGACGAATATGATGATTTCGAAAATTCTGTAACCAAAGAAAATCTTATATTCTTTGATAATCACTCTCTTCGATTCTTTGAATCAACCATCGAAGATCTATTAAATGTAGAACGGCAATTTAATGCGGATTTCGAGACCCGCGGTTATATTTGTCTAAACGACTTCTACGACATGGTTGGTCTCGCTCGAACTGAGTATGGCGCCGAGGTCGGATGGTCTATAGATTCCATGCGGGAGTTCTATAATCATGCGAGCATTGAATTTAGACACGAAAAGGTCAAATTTGCAGACGGTATGGAAGGTTATATAGTAATAATCGACAACGACCCTATAATTGAGTATTTATATTAACGACCGCGAAAGCGACAACTTATATTATGGAAAGGAGGCGATAGCGTTGGTTAATTTTCTTAAGAAGTTATTACCGGTTCTTGGCATAATCATGACTTTTGGCGGAAATATAATTGCCGAAAAGGTTAAGGTACAGAAGGCAGAAGCAGATAAGCAAGAACTACTGAAACTGGTCGAAGGCATGATCGACGATAAGCTTGCTAAATAAAAAAACAGATAAAGGGGTCTATTCGGACTCTTTTATTTTTACGAAAGGAGTCATCTAATTGAATAAGTTAAATTTCACGAAACTTGTAAAAGGCGTTGGGTCGTCGATATCCAAACACAGTCCGGAAATCCTAACCGGTATTGGCGTTGCTGGTATGATCACCTCGACCGTATTAGCAGTAAAAGCTACGCCAAAAGCTTTACGGCTGATAGACGATCGTAAGTTTGAGGAAGATAGGGAAGAGTTAACGCCGATAGAAACCATCAAAACCTGCTGGAGGTGTTATATTCCGGCTGCCGTAATCGGAGTGGTTTCGGGTGGTTGCATATTCGGCGCTACATCCGTGAATCTTCGTAGAAACGCAGCACTAGCAACCGCTTATAAGATTTCGGAGACTGCTCTTACCGAATATCGAGAAAAAGTCATCGAGACGATCGGTGAAAAAAAGGAACGAGAGGTTCGCGAAAAGGTCAGTCAGAAAAGGCTTGATGAAAACCCGATAAGCAAGCATGAGGTGTATATCACGGATAAAGGCGATACACTATTCTGCGATCCAGTATCGAAAAGATATTTTAAGCATGATATCGACAAGGTCAAAAGGGTTGTAAATGAGCTCAACCGACAAATGATGTTTGATATGAGCGGATCCATATCCTTAACCGATTTCTATTACGAGATCGGTCTGGAGAAAACCGATATCAGCGATTATATTGGTTGGAATCTTGCCGACGGTCTCATCGAGATCGACTACAATCCGGGTAAGGACGAGTACGATAGACCTTGTATCGTGCTTGATTATGTACGTCCGCCAAAGCACCATTTCGAATGATAACGCGAAAAAAACAAACGGTATTATGAGGGATAACACCCCAATAAAAATATTTTACATAAGGAGAAACAAAATGGAAAACGAGATCATTGTAAACGAAACTACGAACGATGTAGCGGTTGAGGCTGTTACTTCTAACGCAAACGGAGGTTTTAAGAAGTTTGTAGCGTTCGGACTTGTTACCGCAACTATAGCGGCACTCGGTCTGAAGGTTATGAATATGATTAAGGCTAAGAAGGCTAAGAAGGACGCCATCGAAGGCGATATCGAGGGTGACGTTGACGAGACCGATTCCGAAAACACCAAGTGATAAATATTAATAAAGGTGTTTAACGATAAAAGAGGATACTAAATCAAGGTATTCTCTTTTTATTTTTAAGGAGGCTATATGCATGTATATTCGTATGATGGCCCGGTTTATGAATTTGATAGATTGATTATGGATCGTTGGTCATCAACCACCCGCGCACCGTCGGAGGAAAAAGCGCGATCTAATCTAACATATCAATTTAAAACAAAACATAATAGAGTACCGGCAACCAGAATCACATTGCCCGGTCCAATAAAACTTGTTAAATGAAAGGAGAATTGGTAAATGGATATAGATAATCTCAAACCAAACTCTCACAAATCAAAGGCGGAACCCACCGAGGAGAGAAAGGTGGAAAAAATAGCTAGCGGCAAGGTTAAGAAGAAAAGCGAAGTATCCAAGCTTGCTGGTGTGTTTATTTCTGAGGATATCAAAAACGTAAAGTCTTACGTATTACTTGATGTCCTTGTACCTGCAATAAAGAAGGCTATATCCGATATCGTAACCAACGGTATCGACATGGTTCTGTATGGCAGTAATGGACGCTCTAAGAAGCGTTCTAGCGGCGACCGTATATCTTACGGAGCATACTACGATAAGGGTAGAGACGGCGATTGGCGAGCGGCCGCATCGTCAAGACCGCGTTTCGACGTCGACGAGATCGTATACGACACTCGAGGCGAGGCTGAGGCCGTGTTAAGCGGAATGGAAGAAATGATCGACCATTACAAGCTTGTAACCATCGCCGACATGTACGACATGTCCGAGTTAACAGCTCCGTACACCAGTAACCGTTACGGATGGACAAACCTCACCACGGCAGAAGTCGTCCGCGGTAGAGACGGTTATATTATCAAGTTACCCAAAGCTAAACCCATAGATTAATAAGGAGGAACGTATGAACAACAAGGATATTTATCAGAGCGAAGACACGCGTTGCTGCGAAACCAATAACACCGCAGCTAAAAAGATCGGAAACGCTATAGGCGTAGCTCTCGGCGTAACCGTATCCGGATGCACCATGGCTCTCTTAGTGGCGCTCACGGTCAAGCTTATATGCAGATTATTCTAAGGAGGCGATATTTATGTACGACTCAACAGACGTAATGGTATCGCATCCGCCCCACTATCAGTCCGAAACGGGTCTCGAGGTTATAACCGCCATCGAGGCTTTTACGTTTGATTTAAAGGGGATTGAGGCGGTTTGTACCGGCAACGTATTAAAGTATATTTGCCGATGGAAGGGTAAGAACGGTCTTCAGGATCTGGAGAAAGCAAAGTGGTATCTTCAGTATCTTATAGATCACGTAAGAAAACTCGAAGAAGAAAACAAAAAGGAGAATGATAAAAATGACTAAAGCACAAATTATCTCAGGTGTGAGCAGAGCATTTTACAAAACCGGGTTCCAGCTCAAGAAACATAGTCCCGAGATTCTCGCAGTAGCCGGAACCGTTGGTGTTGTGGCGAGTGCCGTTCTGGCTTGTAAGGCAACGCTGAAGGTCACGGATGTTATATCCGAATCAAAGAAAACCATCGAAGAGATCCACACTGCCACCGAGAAAGGTGCGACCGCCGATGGTAGAGAATATACTGCGGAAGATAGCAAAAAGGATCTCACTATCACATACGCACATACGGGTGTCAAGCTTGCCAAGCTTTATGGCCCCGCGGTTATTCTCGGCGCGGCATCCCTTGGCTGCATGCTGACATCTCACGGCATCCTTCGTAAGCGTTACATCGCTACTGCCGCTGCTTACGCAACCATCGATAAGAGCTTCAAGGAATATAGAGGTCGTGTCGTCGACCGATTCGGCAAGGAGATCGATCGCGAACTCAGACACAACATCAAGGTGAAAGAGGTCGAGGAAGTTGTCGTAGACGAAAACGGCAAGGAAAAAAAGGTTAAAACCACCGTAAACGAGCTTGATCCTAGAAACGTTAGTGATTACGCTAGGTTCTTCGACGAGTATTGCGCTGGCTGGACCAAAGATCCCGGCTATAATCTCACGTTCCTTAAGATGCAGCAGGCCGAGGCTAGCAAGAGACTCGAGCGCGAGGGATATTTATTCTTGAACGAGGTATATGAAATGCTCGGCATCCCTAAGTCTAAGGCTGGTCAGGTTGTAGGCTGGCGCTATGATCCGAAAGATCCTACGATCGATAGCTTTGTAGATTTCGGCATTTACGATGGATATTACAATAACGCTAGAAGACGCGATTTTGTAAACGGACGTGAGAGAAGCATCCTGCTTGACTTTAACGTTGATGGAGTAATTATCGACCGCATTTACGAAGGAGAATAAAAAATGAGTAACAAGTTACTTTGCATATTTGCATTTTCAGCGGGAGCCGCCATCGGCTCTCTCGTCACTCAGAAGCTCATCAAGGCCGAGTACGAACGTATCGCAGACGAGGAGATCGAGTCTGTCAAAAAGATATTTTCTGAAAAAAAGCGTGCATATGAGGAAGCAGAATATGAGAGGGAGCAGGCTGCAATTCTCGCAGGAGCATACAACACGGTCGAGGACGATGAGCTCCCTTCTGAGGAATCTGAGAAAGGAGACGACGAGCCCGTGAGAGACGAAAAAATATACGACGAACCCTATGTGATCTCACCCGAGGAATTCGGAGAGAACGACGATTACGAAATAGAGACGTTCACACACTATGCTGACGGCGTTCTTGTGGACGAGAGCGACGAGCGTGTTGACGATATCGACGGAACCGTAGGTGAAGACTACGCTGAGCATTTCGGTGAGTATGAGGCTGATTCTGTATTTATCAGAAACGACGCGACCAAGCACGATTACGAAATCTTATACGATTCTAGAAACTACAATAGCGACGAGGAATAACGGTGAATACTAAAGACGAATATTTCAACTGGTTATTCGATTTAGTATGCGGAAAAAGATATTCCGAACAAATTTCTTTCAGGAAACTTTTAACTCGTCTACACGCTATACGTTTCAGATATTCGCTACCGAGAGACCGCAACAGAGCAGATGACGGTTTGGATTTAAGGCGACGATTTGATCCATATTTCGACTACGACAAACCTTGTAGCGTTTTGGAAATGATGGTCGCTTTGGCCATCCGTTGTGAAGAAACGATTATGGACGACCCTCAATTCGGAGATAGAACTAGACAATGGTTTTGGGGTATGATCACGAACCTAGATCTTGGTGATATGACGGATGATAATTACGACGAGGATTGGGTCAACTTTGTCATCGACCGATTTCTCGATCGGAACTACGAACCTGATGGTACTGGTGGCTTATTCACTGTCAGAGACTGTAATCGCGACTTGCGTAATCTGGAAATATGGCAGCAGCTTTGTTGGTATCTAGATACCATCGTTTAATAATTGCATGAAAGGAGTATTGGGGATGAAATGATCGACTTTTTGAAGATTTCAACGCGCTCACCAAAACGTGATGTCTATGAAATCTATCCAAAGTTTATGATTTGTGAAAGTTCTGATCTAATGATTCGAGGCCGCGACTTTTATGCGATTTGGCTCGAAGATCTTGGTTTATGGTCCACAAAAGAACAAGATGCTTTGCAACTTATCGACCGAGAACTTGACGCTTATTACAAAGAAAATAAGCACAAATTCGAAGGCACCGTCAGGGTCATGCATATGTGTGACGCCGACAGTGGAATGATCGATAAGTGGCATAAGTATTGTCAGAAACAGATGAGGGATTCTTTCCGACCATTGGATGAAAAACTCGTATTCTCGAACGACGATACTAATAAAAAAGATTACGCCAGCAAACGGCTTAGCTATCCATTAGAACCCGGACCTATTACGGCTTATGACAAGCTTATATCTACTTTATATTCAGAAGAAGAGAGACATAAGATAGAGTGGGCTATAGGTTCAATTATATCTGGAGAATCGAAATATCTACAGAAATTCATGGTTCTATATGGTGCCGCCGGAACTGGTAAATCGACTATCTTGAATATTATTCAGCAACTATTTGAGGGATATTATTCGGTATTTGATGCTAGGGCCCTGGGTTCGGGTAGCGACCAATTCGCGTTGGAAGCATTTAAAACCAACCCATTAGTAGCAATTCAGCACGATGGAGATCTATCTAGGATAGAAGACAACACTAGACTAAACAGTTTAGTTTCTCACGAAGAAATGACTGTTAATGAGAAGTTCAAAGGCCGGTATACAACCCGCTTCATGAGCTTCTTATTTATGGGTACGAATAAACCGGTAAAAATTACGGACGCGAAGTCGGGTCTTATACGAAGGCTTATCGACGTAACTCCGTCTGGTAAAAAATTAAACCCTAAAGAATACAGTACGATAATGAAGCAGGTTGCGTTCGAGTTAGGACATATAGCTTGGCATTGTAAGGAAATATATTTGGACGATCCGGGTAAGTACGACAATTATATTCCCGTAGCTATGCTTGGCGCTTCTAACGATTTCTACAACTATGTTATCGACTCGTATCACGTATTCAAAAAAGAGGACGGCACGACACTCAAGGCCGCCTGGGAAATGTACAAAACATATTGTGATGACGCGAAGGTTCCTTATCCGTTATCACAAAGAAGCTTTAAAGAAGAGCTTAAAAACTATTTTTGGGAGTTCAACGATAGGTTTAACCTGGACGACGGTTCTCGAGTCCGCAGCTATTATAGCGGTTTCAGGACTGATAAATTTGAAACCACCCAAACCAAAGGTAAGAAGGAGAAATCTACCGATACGCGTATTCGATTCGAGGAGATAGAGTCTATATTGGATGCTGAATGCGTCGATTGTCCAGCGCAATACGCCAGTGAAAAAGGGACGCCATTCAAGAAGTGGGACAATGTTACCACCGCCCTAAAAGATTTGGATACCTCCAGGCTCCACTTCGTAAAGGTTCCCGAAAACCATATTGTTATAGACTTTGATATTCCGGACGAAAACGGCAATAAGTGCTTCGAAAAAAATCTTGAAGAGGCTAGTAAATGGCCGCCTACGTACGCCGAGGTAAGTAAAAGCGGCCAAGGTATACATCTTCATTATATTTACTCTGGTGACCCCACTAAGCTTAGCAGCATATATGACGATCATATAGAAGTAAAAGTGTTCAGTGGGAAGAGCTCACTGAGACGAATGCTTACTAAGTGCAACGACTTACCGATCGCTACGATCAGCTCCGGATTACCGCTGAAAGGAGATGGTAAGTTGGTCAATTTCGAAGCTATTCAAAGCGAAAAAGGCCTTAGGACTCTCATTAAGAGAAATCTTAACAAAGAGATTCATCCTGGGACCAAACCGAGTATCGACTTTATCTATAAGATATTAGAAGACGCTCACGCAAATGGCTTGAAGTACGACGTTTCCGATATGCGCAATGCCATATTTGCGTTTGCCGCAAACAGTACCAATCAGGCCGAATATTGTATCAAGTTGGTAAACAAGATGCAATTCAAATCAGACGACCCTTCTGAAAACGTACGAAACGACAATGCGATGCTCGTGTTCTACGACGTCGAGGTATTCCCGAACTTATTCCTGGTCAACTGGAAGGTCGAGGGTGAAGGAAAGCCGGTTGTTCGAATGATCAACCCGAGTCCTTCTGAAATCGAAGATATTCTGAAGTTCAGGTTGGTAGGATTCAACTGTAGACGATACGATAATCATATTCTCTACGCTCGACTCATGGGTTATACGAACGAGCAGTTATACGGTCTATCTCAAAAGATAATTAGCGGAAGTAAGAACGCATTCTTTGGAGAGGCTTATAACTTATCGTATACGGACGTTTACGACTTTGCTGCCACCAAGCAATCCCTGAAAAAATGGGAGATTGAGCTGGGTATACACCACCAAGAGTTAGGTTTACCGTGGGATAAGCCGGTACCGGAGTCGATGTGGACCAAAGTTGCGGAATATTGTGATAACGACGTTATTGCGACCGAGAAGGTATTTAACCACCTCAAAGCCGATTTCATCGCTAGACAGATTCTAGCCGATGTGGCTGGCATGTGTGTTAATGACACCACGAACTCTCTGACTACCAGAATTATATTTGGTAACAACCGCAACCCTCAGGATCAATTCAACTATAGAAATATGGGAGAAATGCCCGAGGAGCACTATAGGTTCACCATGACCGACGATGACGTATGGTACAACCAGTTCGGAGACGGTTACACAGTATTCGACAAGGACGGAAGACCCATATTCCCCGGATACAAATTCGAAAACGGTAAATCCATATATCGCGGAGAAGAAGTAGGCGAGGGTGGCTACGTATATTCTGAGCCGGGTATGTACGGTAACGTAGCGCTGCTGGATATTGCTTCGATGCATCCGGCTAGCATTATTGCCGAGCAGTTATTTGGCGCAGAGTACACCAGGCGGTTCCAGGAAATAAGAGACGCTCGCGTGGCAATAAAACACGGCGAGTTCGACAAGGCTAGAGCTATGCTGGACGGCAAGCTCGCTCCATATTTGGACGACGAATCTAAAGCAAAGGATCTGGCTCAGGCGCTGAAGATCGCCATCAACTCGGTTTACGGTCTGACCTCAGCCGCGTTTGATAATCCGTTCCGCGATCCCAGAAATATCGATAATATCGTAGCCAAGCGTGGAGCTCTGTTCATGATCAACCTTAAGCACGAGGTTCAGAGTAGAGGATACACCGTGGCTCATATTAAGACGGATTCGATCAAGATTCCCGATGCGACCCCTGAGATAATTCAGTTTATCATGGACTATGGTAAGCAGTACGGCTACACATTCGAGCATGAGGCTACTTACGATAGGATGTGTCTGGTTAATGATGCGGTATATATCGCCAAGTATAAGGACGGTAAAGAAGCTGGACAGTGGACCGCAACCGGTACGCAGTTCCAGGTTCCATATGTATTTAAGAAACTCTTTAGTAAAGAACCTATAGAGTTCACTGATATGTGTGAGACCAAATCCGTAAGCTCGGCGCTATATTTGGATCTTAACGAGACTCTCGCGGACGACCACGACTATCAGTTCGTAGGAAAGGTTGGTAGTTTCTGTCCCATCAAGCCTGGATGCGGAGGCGGAGAGCTTCTTCGTGAGGGTAAGGATCGAGACGGTAATGTCAAATTCTCAGCCGCAACCGGATCGAAGGGTTATCGTTGGCTCGAGTCAGAGATGGTCAAGAATGCCGGAAAAGAAGCCGACATCGATAGATCATATTATGACAAGTTGGTAGACGCCGCTATCGACGCAATAGGTAAGTACGGCGATTTCTATTGGTTCGTTTCCGACGAGCCTTATATTTCACCACCGTTCGTGGGTGGAAAAATTGTACCTAAAAACTAATAATTCAAAAGGAGAAAAACAGAATGCATATTGAATTTGCACCTAGAGGCATTTTACAGATTGACGACGCTAAACTCGTAGGCGGTTCTTATAGAAACTTTGCGGGCCGTCAGTCAAGATTTAATCGAGAGGGAGATCGTAACTTCGCGTTACTCATCACAGACGCTCTCATCGATAGAAAGTTTCTTATCGAAAACGAAATCGAATTCGAAGACGTAATCGACGATCGCTTTGACGCGCGTCTTCGTTGGGTTGAGGCAGAAAAGGTGGCTGATATTCTCAGTGATCTTGGTTGGAATATCAAGATTAAGCCTCCTCGTGAAGAGGGCGACACGCCTTTCATGTTCCTTCCCGTAAAGATCAAATTCAACGACAGAGGTCCCGTTATATATCTCAAGTCCAGCAGAAGTACTCCCGTTACTCTCGACGAGGAAAGTATTGACTGCCTTGACGACATTGATATTCTCGGCGTAGACCTCGACATCAGACCTTATGACTGGGAGGTTAACGGTTCGAAGGGACGTACTGCATATTTACAGAACATGCACGTCGTTCAGGAAATCGACCGTTTCGCAGAGAGATATCCCGAGATGTAAGGTTACCACCACAAAAGAGGAGGCATCGATTCGGTGTCTTCTCTTTTACTATTTATAAAGGAGAAAACTATGGAAGATCAATATAAGGAAGTATATTTCCACGAGTATTGTAAGACCTGTATACATAAAGATGACAGTGGTTCGGAAGATCCGTGCAACGAGTGCTTAGGGACTCCGGAAAACCTATATTCGCACAAACCCGTTAATTATAAGAAAGACGAGGATACGAAGTGATGGCGGATTTTGTAACTACAGCTTATCTCGATAGTAAAATCGCTAAGGCGGCAGCGTATATCAAAAATGATATAGAACGCACGTTAGGAATACCGTGTGGGATAGGCCATACTGGCAACACCGTATCGACAAACAGTGAGATGGCTCATCGCGATAATTGGCGTGCGGTCTGGATCGACTCCGACGAAACAAATAAGTTAAAGATCCAACCCGATGCCGAGAGACAAAAATGGCCGGCCCTCAAATGGCCCAAATCTAATCCAATACAGGAAACAATAGTAAAATGTATAAAAGAAAGTGAGAAAAAAATGAATACTTACGATTTCGCAAACCTCAAAGTAGTTATAGGAGATAAGGTAATCACCCCTAAGACCATCGACGTTAAGAGAGGCGACCCTTTTGTACCTGATCAGATCATTATAAGATGCGAGGAGCCCGCGCCCTCCACCATGAAGTACGCCGCGTACACTAAGATGTGCTCCAACTCTAAACCGGTAAAGGGTTACTACGCCAACATTCCTGAGATCGAGAAGGTTATATTCAACAACCCCGCGACGATCGTAATCTGGGCGGATGGCTCTAAGACTGTAGTTAAGGCTCAGTCCGGCGATACTTACAATCCCGAGGTAGGTATCGTTATGTGTATCGCTAAGAAGGTTTACGGTAACGGAAACAAATTCAACGATATCATAAGAGAGTGCTTTATCCAGAAGATCCAGGCTGACAGCATTATGTCCAGAAGACAGGCTAAGGCTCTCTATAAGGCTGCGGTCAACGACAATGACGCGAAGGTTGACGAAATCACCACAACAGCCGCAAGAACAAACGTTAACAACGCCTACGATGCACTCACTAAGATATTCAATAAAAAGAGAACGACCAAGGCTGAGATGATCGAGGCTATAGAAGCAGCCATCGGCGATCTTGGCGAGGCTCTCGACAAAGGATAAGTGATGCTTAGTGGCTATTAATCTACGAGATTATCAGTTAAAAGCCGTCAATGAAATGAAAAATGGGTGTATATTGTGCGGAGGAGTCGGTTCCGGTAAATCTAGAACCGCTATCGCATATTACTTCCGTGAATGCGGAGGCGGTATCGAAGACCCCAAACGATATTCACCCATGACCAATCCTAGAGATCTATACATAATCACCACTGCTAGAAAAAGAGATACTAGGGAATGGGAAGGAGAACTCACACCATTCCTTATATCTCCAGACCCAGAGCTCACCTATTACAAGAGTTTAAATGTGGTTATAGACTCTTGGAACAACATCAAAAAATATTCGAATGTCTACGGAGCATTCTTTATATTTGACGAGCAGCGTGTGGTTGGATCAGGAGCGTGGGTTAAAGCTTTCCTAAAGATAGCGAAAAAAAATAAGTGGATTCTACTATCCGCCACTCCTGGCGATACTTGGACGGATTATATTCCGGTGTTCCGAGCTAATGGGTTCTACAAGACAAAGCAAGAATTCATAGACGAACACGTTGTATATTCTCGTTTCTCCAAGTATCCGAAGATAGATCGATATGTAAATACTGGTCGTCTAATCCGTCAGCGAAATCAAATCTTGGTAGACATGGAGTTCGAAAGAGGAACCGTGTCGCACCATGAGGATGTATATGTTCGGTATGATCTCGAAAGATATAGAGACGTTACTAAAGAACGAAAAAATCCTTTTAAAACTATGATTTGGCCGGACGGATCAGAACGTCCCGCACCGATTAAGAATGCTTCCGAGCTGTGTTACGTTTGGCGTAGGATCGTAAACAGCGATCAATCCAGACAAGTAGCACTGCTCGAGGTATTCGAAAAACATCCCAAAATGATCATATTCTACAACTTCGACTACGAGCTCGAAATACTGAAAGAGATATTTAGTAACACGGGCGTTGATGTAGCCGAGTGGAATGGTCACAAACATCAACCGGTACCAGAGAGTAAAACCTGGGTATATTTAGTTCAGTATACCGCTGGAGCCGAGGGTTGGAATTGTATAACGACAGATACGATCGTCTTCTATTCTCAGAATTATTCGTATAAAATCATGCAGCAGTCCGCCGGTCGAATTGATAGATTAAACACTCCTTTTAAGGATCTGTATTACTATCATCTGAAATCTCGTTCCGGTATCGATTTAATGATTAGTCGCGCGCTTCGTGACAAGAAAAACTTCAATGAGAGTAAGTACGTCAAGTGGTGACTTATATTCGCGTCGCAAACACACTCCTTTATGAAAACTAAAAACAATAAAGGAGATTTCAAAAATGAGCGACGAAAGTATTATTATTAAATGCGAGATATGGAAGAACATAAGACAACAGTTCATAGCTGTTTGGTTTGATGATGGTTCGCATGATTATTGTTTAGGAGTATATTATCCTGACGAACTATCATTTACCGAGAGCGAATTTGTTGGCTTATCTCGAAAAGAGGCACGAGAATTAATCGAGAAGCGAGACAAAGAATATCTGAGAAGTTAAGTTTTCGAGAGAGGACATCAACACGGTGTCTTCTCTTTTATTTTGAAAAAAAAAGAAAGGTAAAAATTATGAAAAGCATTATTTCCGCATTACTTTGGTACATCTTCATCACACTCGGGGGCATCGCCATGATGTACTCCTTATCGTCCTGCACCGCGGCAGATAACGTTAATCATAACTTATCCCAGGCTGCGGACAATTTCCAGGTGACTAGAAAGATTACGGTTTACAATGCTAGAACGGATCTTATCGTTATGGAGCTGGAAGGCTACATGAGTCTGTCCAATAATTCTACGCGCGAGCTTGTTGTTACCTGCAAAACGGGCGCGAACGAGTATAAGAAAAACTATGTATATCTCAACGAGTATGTAATCTACGTGGTTGAAGATATCACCGGAACAACTACCGACCCTTATCATTACAAGATCAAATTCTATGGCGCGCTACCCGACATTGATATAAATCATTAAGCGAGGATTTAACATGTACACACCCGACAAAGCGGAAACGGCATATCGCAACGGTTATGAGGCGGGGAGAGCTAGAGCAATGCGAGAGGCAAAACTCGAAACTATTCTAAAAATGCGAGAAACTTTCGAGCTACACTTCGGAACGTATACCGACAAGACTAAGGTGTCTGTTTCGGAAGTGTTCTGTTTATTAAACAATATAGCGGAAAGGATCATGGAGGTATGACCACACTTGACATCATATTCTCATGCGTTATGGCGATAGCTGGTGGCGCCGTCATTTTAGCGGGGCTCTACTGTTTCGCCCTAGCCATTTATATTCTAATAATGCAAATAAGAGGTTAAGAAAAATGCCAGGTAAGAAAAATTTTGTAACTCGATTCTGTCCGATGTGTGGCAAGGAATTCTATCCGACTCCCGAGCACGTATATACGGACAGTCGTAAAAGAATGTACTGCTCTTGGACTTGCTTTAATCACCGCGACGACCATAAGGTGAAGCCGATCAAGAAACATAAGCACGTCGCTTTAATCGACGAGAAGGGCAATATTATCCAGATATTCATAAGCGCTAAGAGCGCCGCGGATCACGCCGTGGATGCTTACGAGTCTAGCATATATGAAGCTTGTAGAACCGGTCAGCCCTACAAAGGACGCAGATACAGATATATCACAGAATCCGAAATGGAGGAATAACAATGGATACCAATGAATTAATCGAAAAGCTGGAAAAAACAGCAAAGATGCTCTGGCGAGATGGAGTTCTCTACCATATAGCGGAGCTTCTGGATGAGGCTGCACGTCGGCTCCGGCTTTATAAGCAGGTGGTGGATGTTTATGAATCTTCAGCCGACCAGCCGGGTAGGGAGGGTACGGAATGACCAGACTACTCAGCGCGAAGGAAGCTAAGGAGCTAGCCAATCAATACGCCGATGAAAAACTCGACACGCTTCTCGAAGAAATAAGCGACCGTATAAAACATGAGTGCGAGCTCGGTAATTACGAATGCGGGTATATCTTATCCGAGGAAGATTATAAGACGTGTGGTTATAGTATAATCAAACGTTTGAAAGATTACGGGTATTGTGTCGATGCGGAATCGCAAGAGTCGAGGGACACGTTGTTTACTCCGGTTTACCGTTTCATACTCACTATAAGCTGGAAAAGCTATAACGAACCCAAACCCACTGAATGAAATACATAGCAAGCTGTAGTTTCGGAAAGGATAGCTTGGCTCAGATAATTGTAGCAAAAGAGCACGGCGAACCCATCGACGCGGTTATATATTCTGAGGTAATGTTTACCGATCAGATTAGCGGCGAGTTTCCCGAACACAGAGATTTCATATATAACGTAGCGATCCCAAAGTTGAAAGAGCTCTACGGTCTGAACACAATTGTGCTGCGATCGGACAAAACAATGTGGGATGATTTTCACACGGTACGAGTTAGAGGTTCAACGATGGGGTTACTACGTGGTTTCCCCATACCGGGTCTTTGTAATATTAATAGAGACTGTAAGATTCCGCCCATACGAAAATATCTAAGCGAGCAAGACGGCGAGTTTATTCAGTACGTTGGAATAGCCGCCGACGAGCCAAAACGCTTGAAGAGACTCGAAGGAACTAACAAAGTATCCATATTGGCTAAGTACGGTATCACCGAAAAAGACGCCATGGATATTTGCGAGCGGGCCGGATTACTTTCTCCTATTTATAAGATAACCGGCAGGAACGGATGTTTCTTCTGTCCGAACGCTAGTAAGCGTGAACTACAGCACATATATTACAACCACCCGGATCTGTGGAATATTCTACGCACTTTACAAGAGACAAACAACACGAGTCGTAGATGTTTCACTAGAACCCAAACTATACACGAACTCGAGGAAGAGTTCCTAGAAGAAGAGCGGAATATTTATGACGACTATCGCTATAACAATTGCGGCATCGATGATATATTTGTCGATCCTATTTCTGGAGAGGTAATGCAATCTATCGTTACCGATCGTGGCGAGGTCATAGAGGTTCCATATTTAATTTAAAAAGAAAGGTAAAAAGATGGAGAACAAATCCGTAATAAAATTCGACGATCTTACAGACGAGCAGAAGGCGTGGATCATGGATTATATTATCGACGAACGACCCGACGAAGTTATTTTCGGCGAGTGCTCAGACGAGCAGAGAGCGTCCATCGAGTCCTGGTTCGGAGGAGTAGACAATGAACAGTAAGATAATCGACACTCTCGTTCAAAACAGCTCTAGCGAGGATTTTCCTAGAAACAACAACATTGAAGTATATATCGTAGACGAAAACACCGGCGATGTTTATCACTTCTTCCCGGGTAAATACAACATGGTACGGACGGCTTCAGAGGCATTCTTAAACAACGAGCCGCACTTAAAAGATCGCGAGGTTAGGGCGATAAACCGTACGGACGATCTCATCAATCTCACATCAACATTCTATTTATATATTTAAGGAGGAGATATGATTACTAAGAAAAAGTTGTTACGGGAAATCGCGATCTTGCACGGTAGGGTAGATTATTTATCGAAAAGATGCGATATTCTCGAATTCAAAAACGAAGCCAAGGGCGAGTTATATACTTTCCGACGCGCCTGCGTACACCGATACACCTGGGTTGTTAATTATATTGGCGGGGATCGCAAGTTACACGCCGTATCTATCCAACCGAAACCCTCACAGTGGGTGAAACCCGTAGCAAACGGTCGATTCCTCGAATTCTGGTTTGACGGTCCTAATCCCGAGCTTCTGGAAGTCTATCAGGTACAGGAAAACGAGCTCGTTATGGTCGATCTCGAACTCTATAAAAATTACATAAAAGAAAGTGAGAAAAAAGATGTTTAATAAGAAGTTAAAGGAACGTATCAGATCCCTCGAGCTTACAAACGTTAATCTGATCAACGAGGTTAGGGATCTCGCGTCAGATGTCAAAGCACTTCAGATTCTCAATAATAAGCTCGAAGCTAAGGTTAAGGTTCTGGAATTTAAGGAAAAAGCCAATGGTAATAAGTACGTTATTGATACCTACGCGGTCAAGAGACTTTTCGAGTTCATTCCCTTACGAGCTTATACTGTTTCTTATATCCATAAGGATGAAGTCGTAACGCACAAAACAGACATCTGTGTCGATGGTTACAATAAACTCGAGATCAACGGCGAGTATGTAGAGGCGTACTCGAACAAAGAGCTCGTTAAGGTCTTCGAGGGGCGGAACGACAAGCCCGCGTTCGAGGAGCAGGACGTCGAGTTGTACAAGAAGGCATATCCCGATAGATTCAAAACTTCGGATATAAATTCTATATGCAAGCTTTCCGCGGAAGCCGACACGCTTGCAAACACAACGGCTAGGGCAATCAAAGCAGTAGCTAATTTAGGAAAGGAGATAGCGAAGTTCAATGAGAAATCTGATTCAGAAAATAAAGACAGCGCTGACGAAGGCGAGACCAGTGAAGCCGAGTGAGTACCGTAGAGTATATTATACTCTCAATCTCACATGGGGTCTTCTCATGAATATTGTCGGAGCCATCGCTGCACTTGGTTTGTTACTGATCGGTAAAAGACCGAGGAAGTATGCTGGCTGCTGGCATTTCGAGATCGGACGCAATTGGGGCGGGTTGTGCTTAGGTATGTTTATCATAACTCACAGAGGCGCGAATGGCGCGACCAAAAGACACGAGCTCGGTCATTCTATACAGAACGCTATGTACGGTCCGGTAATGGTATTCTTCACTATCGCTAGCGCTTTGAGATATTGGTACAGGATATTTATGACGAGTCGTGGCTATGGTGACAGGTTAGGTAAGTACGACGATTTCTGGCTTGAAGCGGAGGCTACGAAGCTCGGAAACCGGGATATTTACATGTTCGGGAAGTAAAAATTTGTGGTCACTTTTGATTTGGAAAGTGGGCTTTTGGTCACTTTTATTTGACCATTTGTGTGCGTTTCGATCAAGGGTGACCGTTTTTGGTCAAAAAAAGTGGGCTTTTGGTCACTTTTGAAAATAAAAGTGGGCAGAGAAAAATCGTGAAAAATGGTCGAAAAAGGCTAAAAAAGGGCGTTTTTGGGCTGTTTTGGACCCATTTTGAGGTGTTTTTGAAGAAAAATTTGAGTTCTGGTCAAAAACCCACTTTTTCTCCCTATTTTATGTGAAAATAAAAATTTTAAAAATATATAATATAGAAATAAAAGTGGGCAAATGACCAAAGACGAATTTTAGGCAAAATTTTAGTCGCGTTACCAGCATCTCCTTTTATGGACCGAAAGGTCACTATCACATATTTAAAGGAGAACATATTATGGAAACTATTATCACGATCAAAATTGAAAGTGACGAACCGGTAAAGGTTGATGTCAAACAGGTTGAGGCAAAGGGTGTAAAAACATACAGCCAATACGCACGGTTTTTTGACGAGAGTAGTCCGATGTGGAATGACAATAGCGAAATGAATTTGGCGTTCATCAAACTTCAGGAACGATATGCAAACGATAAACTGAAGTCGGTGGGTCATATATTCTTAAACGAGGTCTATGACATGTTGGGTATTCCCCGCTCAAAAGCCGGACAAGTGGTTGGTTGGATTTATGAAGAAAATAATCCTAACGGCGACAATTATGTAGACTTCGGACTTTCCGAGGGAGGCGCTTCAAGATTTGTGAACGGGTACGAAAAATCCGTATTGTTGGATTTCAATGTGGATGGCGAGATCATTTCGAAAACACTAAAGTAAAACGAGAGAGGGTGTGAGTAATACTTACACTCTCTTTTATTTTTTGCTGTCTCAAAATTCGCGAAAAAAACATGGACTGTTATGAAGAGAGATGTTAAAAGCGTTTGATACGCCTTTACTACTTTTTCTTTTGACATTTATTAAATTACCGAGGAGGCTCGCTTATGGCTCGAAGTTCTAGACTAGAGAGCGGATTTCAGGACAATCTCATAAAAGAGTTAACAAACTTATTTAAGGGTTGTCTTATTATGAAACTCGATTCTAGTTATATTCAAGGAATTCCTGACCTTTTAATTTTGTTTAAAAATAAGTGGGCGATCTTAGAGTGTAAAAAACATGCCACCGCGGCGAGACAGCCTAATCAAGAAGACTATGTTGAACTACTGAATAAAATGTCTTTCTCTAGATTCATATATCCGGAGAACAAAAACGAGGTTTTGAAAGAACTTCAAAAAGTATTTAAGTAAAAGGAGATATTTATGAAGTTTATTAAACATACTCAATACGAAGGCTTACACGCGCCGTTTAGCGCAAGTAAATCTAGCTGGCTGAGGTATGACGACGATAAAGTCGTACAATCATATACTGAAATGAAAGCCACCGAAAGAGGAACCATTCTTCACGCTTGGGCTAAGAGCACCATCGATTTGGGTATCAAACAGCCTAAGTCGGCTAAGACTCTGTATGCTTATGTAAACGACGCTATCGGATTTAAGATGAGCACTGAAGTCGTCTTATATTATTCCGATAGATTCTTCGGTACAGCAGACGCTATTTCTTTTAGAAATGGTGTACTTAGAATACATGACTTAAAGACTGGTAAAACACCAGCCAAGATGGAGCAGCTATTAGTATATACTGCTCTTTTTTGTTTGGAGTATAAAATCAAACCTTCTGATCTAAAAGAGATCGAACTTAGAATCTATCAGAATGATAAAATTTTATACCACAATCCAACTGTAGACGAGATCGTACCTGTCATGGATCGAATCGTATATTTGGATAAAATGCTAGACAAAATAGATTACGAGGGGGTTTAACATCATGAATCACGTTGTGGACGAAATGAACGAGATAATGCATTACGGAATGCCTAAACGTTCTGGTCGATATCCTTGGGGTTCTGGTGAAGACCCTTATCAAAGATCTAGAGACTTTCTGTCTCGTGTTGAGGAATTAAAAAAGACCGGTTGGAAAGAGACCCCTGAGAATATAAAAGAGGAGTTTGGTTTAACCACCACTCAATACCGAACCGAAAAAGGTTTGGCAAGAGCTGAGCGAAGAGCTTTAAACGTAGCTAGAGCGAAATCGTTAAGAGCCGATGGTCTTAATGACACCGAAATAGGTAGACAGATGGGCGTTAACGAATCGACGGTCAGATCCTGGTTTAACGATAAATCGGAAGAAAGAATGAACAAGGCGAAAGAGACAGCCGACTTTCTTCGTGAACGAGTTAAAGAAAAAGGTATGATTGACGTCGGAGCAGGCGTTGAGAGAGAACTTAATATTTCTAAGGAGAAACTCAACCAGGCGCTCAATATTCTGGAGTTGGAAGGATATCCTGTATACGGTGGAAGAATCGAGCAGGTTACCAATGCTGGAAAACACACAACGCTTAAAGTTCTGTGTCCTCCCGGCACCGAGCATAAAGAGATATATAATCCCGATAATATTCATTCTTTAAAAGACTATACATCGCATGACGGCGGTGAATCGTTTGACAAATTTGTATATCCTAAGAGTATGGATTCTAAGCGTCTTCAAATTAGGTATGCAGAAGATGGCGGTATCGATAAGGATGGCGTTGTCGAGATCAGAAGAGGTGTTGATGATTTATATTTAGGAGAAGGTAAGCGTTACGCTCAGGTTCGTATATTAGTAGATGATACTAAATACATAAAGGGTATGGCTGTATATTCAGACGACATGCCCGACGGCGTCGACGTTATATTTAACACTAATAAGAAATCTAACGTCTCGAAGATGGATGTTCTTAAAGATATAAAGAACGATCCAGACAACCCCTTCGGCTCGCTCATTAAGGCAAACGGTCAAAGCTATTACATCGATAAGGATGGTAATAAGCAACTGTCTCTTATTAATAAAAGAGCAGAAGAAGGTGACTGGTCTGAGTGGCAAGATAAATTACCATCTCAGTTCTTATCTAAGCAGAGTATGCCGATGATTAAGAAACAGTTAAATTTAGCAGTTGTGGATAAAACAGCAGAATATGATGAGATCATGTCGCTTAACAATCCAACAGTTAAAAAGCATTTCTTAAATTCGTTTGCTGAGGATTGCGATAAAGCAGCCGCTCACTTACAAGCAGCCGCTCTTCCTGGTCAGAAATATCATGTTATTATCCCTAATAATACATTAAAGGATAACGAGATATATGCACCCGGTTACGAGCAGGGTACTAAATTAGCCTTAGTAAGATATCCTCATGGTGGAACGTTTGAGATTCCTATTTGTACCGTAAACAATAAAAACCCTATGGGTAAAAAGTTAATCGGCACAACTCCGATCGACGCCGTATGTATAAATGCTAAGGTTGCTGAAAGATTATCCGGTGCCGACTTTGACGGAGATACCGTTATGTGTATCCCCACACATGACAAATCGGGAAAGGTGAAAGTAACCTCTACGGATAAACTCAAAGGTCTCGAAGGCTTCGACCCAAAAGGGCAGTATCCCGAAAGACCCGGAATGAAATATATGAAGGATCCTAAAACCGGAAAAGATAACACTCAGTCTCAGATGGGACAGATATCTAATCTTATTACGGATATGACCCTTAAGGGTGCTTCAACAGACGAGTTAGCAGCAGCCGTTCGTCATAGCATGGTTGTTATAGACGCGGCGAAGCATAAGCTCGACTATAAACAAAGTGAAATTGATAACAACATAGCTTCGTTAAAAAAGAAATATCAGAAGCACCAAGATGACGACGGTTCTGGTGGAGCTTCCACCTTAATATCTAGAGCCAAGTCACAGGTGTCGGTCGACAAGAGACAAGGCTCGCCTAAAGTAAACATTGAGGGTAAGAGTTGGTATGATCCGACAAGACCTGAAGGTTCTCTAATATATAGCCCTGCTGATGACTTATACTACACGCAGAAAAAGGTCAATAAAAAGACCGGCGAGGTAACACTTGTTACTAAGAAAAGACACCAGCAGAGTACGAAGATGGCCGAAACTGATGATGCTTACACCCTCGTTTCAGATTTTAACACCCCTCAGGAAAGAGCTTACGCGGACTATGCAAATAAAATGAAGTCCCTTGCTAACCAGGCCCGTGTTGAAATGATGAGGGCAGGTAAGATAGAATATAAGGCCTCTGCTAAGACCATCTATAAGAAAGAAGTAGATGATCTAATGAGCAAACTTAATGATTCGGAGCTCAACGCACCACGTGAGAGAATGGCCCAGCTATTAGCCACCTCTGATGTTAATAAAAAAGTTGCTTCAGATCCTACCATGAAAAAGGGTGATATAAAGAAAGCTAAGCAACAGGCTCTTACCAAGTACCGCGATACCGTAGGAGCTAAAAGAAACCCCATCACTATAACAGATAGAGAGTGGGAAGCAATACAGGCAGGCGCTATTAGCGAAGAATCACTTAAAAAGATACTAAAATACTCGGATGCGGACAGCCTTAGAGCAAGAGCTACCCCCAAAGCTACCACTACACTTAGTACAGCTAAGATAGCTAAAGCTAAGGCTATGAGTAACTCTAACTATAGCTTAACGGAGATAGCTAAAGCCCTAGGTGTATCTACATCAACTGTATCCAACTATTTGAAAGGAGCGAATTAACAGATGTCAAAGCAATGTGCATTAACAACATTCGACAATCCTTTTGATCCATTTGAACAATTCGACCTTTGGAATGAGTTTGATATGGAAAAAGGTCACAATAGTTCATCACTTCTTATGAGAATCGCAAACATTGAAGACGACATGTCTCAAGTGGAGTGCGATGAAGAGATTGAAAGAGCTATTGATGAAATAATCAAATACGACTTCTTGAATAAGTACAAGAAAGTAACTAAACAAACCCCTGATGAGGAATGAGACACGGGAGGGGGTCACGAAAAATGCACCCCCTACCCAAATCGCGGCGGTCCTCATTTTTTCCCCGGGGGTTATTTTTTAAAAAGTAATTAAGATTCGGAGGTATACATAGTGGGAAGAACATTGCGCTATAAGGTCAAAGGTCAGCGCTTAATACCGGTTGGCGATCATAGCGGCTTGGTTTCCGGATCGGCAGGTTATT
>JAGBTH010000139.1 GCA_017631385.1 Kiritimatiellia bacterium | reverse complement strand
CCTGGATATCAAAGCCGTGGAGGCGGTAACGGCGGCTCTGGTATCGTAGTCTTCCGTTACTCCGTCTATGAGGCTGAGGTCGTTACGGCTGAAGGTTCCACGCTTTACGCTACGTTTAGCGATGCGTTCGCCGCGGCTGAGGCTGGAGAGACGGTTAAGCTTCTCAATGATGTTACGCTCGCTGAAAAGCTCACTGTTAAGAAGGCTGTAACGCTCGACCTTAACGGCTGCACGCTTAGCGAGACTGTCACTGACAGCTATGGTGCAATTTATATCGGAACTGCTGGTAATCTCACCATTACTGATTCTGCTACGGGCGGTAAGATCGCGACGGATGGCGGCATCGTTGTTGGTAACTATGGTACTGTTACTGTTGCGGGCGGTACGATTGAAGCTGGCGCGGTAGCCGAGGATGACACCTCTGTCTATAACTTCTACTATAATGGTTCGACTTATGGTAAGTTGACTGTTAATGGTGGTAAGGTCGGTCGTATTTGGAACTGCGGTAATGCGAATATCACTGCTGGCGAAGTTGTCGATATCGACAATAGCGGCGCTATGACGATCGCTGAGGCTGCGACTGTTTCTGGTACTGTTGTCATTAAGAATGGTTCTGACGCGGCTGATGTTCCCGGCGCTGGTACGCTCACTGCTCCCGAGACGCTTACGGTTCAGGTCGGCAATGAAGGATATTTTGCCTCGTACACCGATGGCAAGTGGGTTCTCGAAGAAGCTATTGATGATCCCTTTGTTGTTAATGGTGAGCACTACGCGACCTTTGCCGCCGCTTATGCCGCGGTTGAGGACGGCGGTGAAATTACCATTGATGAAAGAGCTGAAGGTACGGCTTTTGAGACACCCGGCTTTGTTCTTAATAAGTCTGTCACGATCGATCTTAAGGATAGAACTCTTACGCTTACACCTCCTGCCGTTGGTTCAACTGGTACCGAGACGCTCGGTATTCAGATTCTCCCTGCTGCTGGCAGAGCGGAAGCTATGAATGTAATCATTAAGAATGGTACAATCAATGTTGCTGAGTCTAATTTGACTGCTGAAAAGCCGATCAAGATGATGATCAACAACTATGTGACCGGCGCTCTTACGTTCGAAAATGTCACGCTCGATGGTACAAACCTTGTTAAGCCATCGAATATGCCTATCTACGTTCTTTCGAACAATAGAGGTACGGTTGCGCTTACGGGCGAGACTTCAATTGTTGCACCCGAAGGTGCGGTCGCATTCGATGTTTGTAAGTATTCTACTTATGATGCGCCTACCGTAACGCTCTACACGACCGGCACGATCGCTGGCAAGGTTGAAGTTTCGGGCGGCGACTTCGTATATGAGGCTGGTACGATTGAGGATGCTATTGTCTTCACCTCTGGCTCTGTAAAGGGCGAAGTCGAAGACGCTCTCACCATCCCCGAGGATAAGAAGCTCGTTCTCAACGAGGCGGGTGCCTATGTTCTCGCCGACAAGATTGTTGTTGCTAAGGTTGGCGACAACCTCTTCGAGACGATCGCTGAAGCTTTTGCCGCGGCTCAGGCTGGCAACACCGTTATTCTCGAGAAGAGTTTGGCGGTTAATGAGGTTCTTCAGATTCCTGCCAACGTAACGCTCGACTTGAACGGTAATGAGCTTCAGGCTCTCGCTGTTGTTGGTAAGCTCTCTATGAATGGCGGTGCTCTTAAGACATGGGATGCTAATACTCAGACTTACTTCTTTATGGCAGCTCCTGCTGGTGCTCTGTATCAGACGAGCGATGCTGTAATGACGATCGGTGCTGATTACTCTCTCTCTCTTGATGGCGGCTCGGTTAAGCTTCCTGCTTCTTGGCGTTCGCTTCTTGGGCAGTCTCTCACCATTAAGAGCGGCGCGACCTTCGTAATTCCTCAGGGTGTTGAGCTCAATCTCCGCGGCAATGCTGTTGTTGAAGATGGTGCTACGCTTACGTGCGATGGTACTATCGCTCTCGGCAATACGTATGATGCGATTGATACTTCAGCAACGCTTACGAGCGTTCAGCTCGCTGAAGGTAAGGTTGTTTCTGCGGTTGAAGGCTACAGACCTGTTTACGCTAATGGCGTTTATTCGCTTGAAGAGATTCCAGCTGAGTTTGTCGCTCAGGTTGGCGCTGAAAAGTATGCTACGCTTCAGGCAGCTCTCGATGTTGAGGCTAATCTCGCCGCAACCATTACGCTCATCGCCAATACAAAGGAGAAGATCACCATTCCTGCCGGCTTCACCGGTATGATCGATCTTAACGGCTTTACGCTCACGGGTCGCATTGATTCCAATGCAACCGAAGCTAAGCTTAAGAATGGTTCTGTAATCCATACAACAGGTAGCAAGGCTGCTATTCAGATTGAAGCCGGCTCATTAGAGTTGACCGATATCAATATGGAGTCTAACTATCATGGCGTTCGTCTGAACGGTGCAGGAACTACGGCTACCATTAACAGCGGTACATATCGTATAACTTCTTCTAGTGGTACATATAACTTGATATATGCCTCTAAAGCAAATGCTAAGTTCTATGTATATGGCGGTGAGTTCTACAATAACGGCGACACAGGTAGCACCTGGGTGCTTAAGTCTTATGCCAGCGGTTCTGAGATTAATGTCTACGGAGGTACTTTCAGCGCTTACTCGGCAAACACATTTGAGGTAGCTAATGGCGGCGTAATAAAAGTATTCGGTGGCACTTTCACCGGATGCAATCCCTCTGCAACCACTCACGCTACCGTTCAGCCTGGTTATGCGGTTGAGGGTACTGGTCCTTGGACTGTTGTTGCTTCCTGGACTGCGCCTATGCCGGATATTGATGATGGTGACACGTTTAATATCGAGTACACGGATGCGGTAATCGCAGCGCTTCAAGGTGCTGAAGGTGTTGTTGGTGTTAAGGTTAATAATGTTGTATTGAAGGGTGATGAGGCTGTTAAGGCTCTTAATGATGCAGTTGCATACTTTGAGGATGCAATTACAATCGATGGTACAACAGCTAGCCTAGACATCGAAATTAAGGTTACTGAGGTCAATACCGAGAATCCTGCGGCTTCTACGGTCGTCGTCACTCGTAACGGAGTGCCGCTTACCGTTAAGGCTACGCCTACGGTTAAGTACTTCTATCCTGAGACTAAGACCTGGGGTTCTGATAAGCCCGAATCTGGCGCAGTCCTCTTCAAGCTTGTCTTCGAGGCTTCGTCAGCTAACTAATAACAACCCACTACGCGAGGGGGACTGTCCCCCTCGCCCCTAACTACAGAGTGAAGGGGGAGAAGGCCTCCTGACCTCTAAAATAAATTTTGCGCTGCCCGTGAAGGAGTTTTTGTGACCCCTCCTCGCATGGGCAGCCCTTTTTTAACTTTGTTGTGCCGCTTAATATTTAACATATTTAATAGCTGATTATTTTTGAGACATAATGTTTCGCTTAAGAGACATTATGTCTCGTTCTTTTTTATTTAAGGTGTAAGTACGCTTTGGCATAAGATTTGCTCATTCTTTTAGTGTAAGGAAGGAGCGAAATTATGAATGCTAGTTATACACCACCTGAAGATAATGAGAAGTGCCTTGAGAAATATGGTACAGATTTAACGGCATTAGCCAAAGAGGGTAAGCTCGACCCCGTTATTGGTCGCGATACGGAGATTCGCGACGTTATTAGAATACTTTCGCGTAAAACGAAGAATAATCCCGTATTGATCGGTGAGCCTGGCGTTGGTAAAACGGCCATTGTCGAAGGTCTCGCTCAACGTATTAATCGCGGCGATGTTCCTGAAGGGCTTAAAAATCGAGTCGTCTTTTCGCTCGATATGACTTCTTTAATGGCAGGAGCTATGTATCGTGGTCAGTTCGAGGAGCGTCTTAAAGCAGTTCTTAAGAAAATTAAGGAGTCTGACGGTAAGATTATTCTTTTTATCGACGAAATTCACACTATCGTTGGAGCGGGTAAGACCGAAGGCTCGTCTGATGCGGGCAATATGCTTAAGCCTATGCTCGCGCGCGGCGAATTACACTGCGTAGGCGCGACAACGCTCGATGAGTATCGTAAGTATATGGAATCTGACGCGGCGCTTGAGAGACGTTTTCAGCCAGTAATGGTTGAGCCGCCTGACGAGGAGGATACAATTTCGATCTTGCGCGGCATTAAAGAGAGGTTTGAAAAATATCATAACGTCAGCATTAGAGATGAAGCGTTGGTAAGTTCCGTAGTCTTATCATCGCGGTATATCCAAGATCGCTTTTTACCCGATAAGGCGATTGATCTTCTTGATGAGGCGTGTGCTGGTATTCGAACCGAGATGGATTCATGTCCTAAAGAGCTCGATGAGATATCCCGTTATGTTCGCCGCCTTGAAATCGAGGAAATCGCGCTTAAGAAGGAAAAAGATGACGCATCTAAAAAAAGATTGTCAGAATTGCAAGCTGAACTTACCTCTCTAAAGGAAAAGGCGGATAAGATGACCTCTCAATGGCAGAGAGAAAAAGCTGCTCATGAAGAAGTCCGCAAGGTTCGCAATAAACTTGAACAGGAGAGAATAAATTATGAGAACGCCCTTACAAGAGGTGACAACGAGACGGCGGCCCGTCTTAAATACGGCGTTATTCCAGAGCTCGAAAAACGTCTTAAGTCCCATGAAAGTAATTCATCTAAGGGTAATGCCGAAGTTCTTCTCAGAGAAGAGGTGACCGCTGATGAGATAGCCGAGGTAGTCTCGCGCTGGAGCGGTATACCGATGACTAAGCTTGTTGAAGGCGAGCGCGAGAAGCTGATGCGCCTAGGCGAGACGCTTCATAAGCGCGTCATTGGTCAGGATAAAGCCGTTAGCGCGGTTTCTGACGCGGTAATCCGCTCGCGTGCGGGGATTAAGAGTCGTAATCGCCCGATAGGCGCATTTCTGTTCTTAGGTCCTACAGGCGTTGGTAAGACGGAGCTCGCCAAAGCGCTCGCACAGGAGCTTTTTGATGACGAAAATGCGATGGTGCGCATAGATATGTCGGAATATATGGAGAAATTCGCGGTCTCGCGCCTTGTTGGTGCGCCTCCCGGGTATGTTGGCTTTGATGAGGGTGGTCAGCTTACCGAGGCTGTGCGCCGTAAGCAGTTCTCTGTAGTATTATTAGATGAGATTGAAAAAGCTCATAGTGATGTTTTTAACCTTTTGTTGCAGGTTTTAGACGATGGCCGCTTGACTGATAGCCATGGTCGGACAGTATCATTTAAGAATACTGTTGTTATAATGACATCCAACGCGCCTAAAGAATCGCTATCTACGATATTTAGACCTGAGTTTTTAAATCGTCTTGACGAAATATTGGAGTTCGAAGCGTTAGGTAAAGATCAGATCCGTGAAATTGTAAAACTTCAAATCGCGGATTTCGCTAAGCGCTTATCGGATAATCAGCTATCGCTAAAGGTGGATGATAAGGCGCTAGAGTTGATCGCTGAGCGCGGTTATGATCCAGCCTTTGGCGCTAGACCCGTAAAGCGCACGATACAACGTGAGCTTGAAAATCCAATAGCCAAGGCGATTGTCGCTGGTCACTATCCTCCAGGCGCGAGCATATCAGTAACCGTGAAGGACGGTGAGATAGAGTTCGAAAAGTAAATAAAGCGGCGCGATTTGCAAAAATCGCGCCGTTAGTTGATTACTTTTTTGGGGGCGAATTTCCCATTTTGCTGCCGTTTTTGTTATAATATATTGATATTGTAATTTTGGTTCATAAAGAATGCGAACCGGAAGGTAGATAAAAAATGACGAAATTCGTAAAAGGCAATGAAGCCGTAGTAATGGGCGCACTTTATGCTGGGTGCGAGCTTTATTTCGGCTATCCTATAACGCCCGCGAGTGAAATCGCTCACGGTGCAGCTAAGTGGTTTCCTATGTTAGGTAGGACATTCGTTCAGGCTGAATGCGAGACGGCCAGCGTTAATATGATGTTTGGCGCGGCTGGCGCTGGTAAGTTATCGATGACTGCGACGAGTGGTCCTGGCTTTTCTCTTATGCAAGAGGGACTTTCATATTTAGCTGGCGCTGAATTACCTTCGGTAGTTGTGAATATTAACCGTGCAGGCCCCGGTCTCGGTAACGTATATCCTGAGCAATCTGACTATACTCCAGCTGTTAAGGGCGGCGGTCATGGTAGCTATCAGACTTTTACGCTCGCTCCTGCTAGCGCTCAAGAAATGTTTGATCTGACCATTAAGGCTTTTGAGATGTCTGCTAAATGGCGTACTCCCGCTGTTGTTTATGCTGATGGTCTTCAAGGTCAGATGATGGAGACGGTTACTCTACCTGATGAAGACCCCGCTATTCCCGATTTCTCTGATTGGGCGGCTCAGGGCGAAGCTAAAACGCGTGAGAACCTCGTAAAATCCATTTATCTCGATGCTGCTCAGCAAGCTGAGTTCAATCGCCATCTTCAGGAGAAGTATGCGGCGATGGCTGCTGATGCAATGGGTGAAGCGTATCTCGCTGATGATGCTGAGCTTTTAATCGTAGGATATGGTATTTCAGGCCGTATCGCGCGAACAACAGCTGAGACATTACGTAAAGAAGGTATTAAAGCTGGTGTTTTCCGCCCGATTACGCTTAATCCTTTCCCACGCGAGCAGCTAGCTAGCGTAGCGAAGGGTCGTAAGATTATGACGATTGAGCTCGACGCCGGTCAGTTCGCTGATGATGTTAGACTTAATCTCGCTAAGGCGGGCCTTGGCGCTGAAGCTGCCGGTGTAAAGATGGTTAATCGCATGGGCGGCGAGGTAGTATCGGTTGATGAAGCGGTTGCAGCAGCGAAGGAGATGATGTAATATGGCTACGATTGAACAAAAAGGAATGTACGCTAAGTTTCCGCGCAGCGGCAAGAACGTTAGCTTTACTCATTATTGCCCTGGTTGCGGGCACGGCATTATCAACAAGTTAATTGCCGAGGCTTGCGCTGAAATGGGTCTTCAGGATAATACCATCTTCGTAGATCCTGTTGGGTGCGGCGTATTTACATATTATTATTGGGACGCATCTCACATCTCGGCTGCTCACGGTCGTGCGAGTGCTGCAGCGACTGGCGCTTGCCGCGCGAGACCCGACGCTGTAACTATCGCTTATCAGGGCGACGGCGATTTAGGCGCAATTGGTTTTAATAATGCGTTCCAGGCTGCGAGCCGCGGCGAAAAATTCGGCTGCATTTTCGTTAACAACTCGCTTTATGGTATGACGGGCGGTCAGATGGCGCCAACTACACTCGCGGGCGAGACTACTACGACTTCTCCCTTCGGTCGTGATACTTCGCTTACGGGCTATCCTTTACATGTATGTGAAGTTTTCAATCAGCTTAAAGCCCCCGTTTATATCGCTCGCGTCTCAGTAGCTGATACGCGTCGCATTATGCAGGCTAAGCAAGCTATTCGCAAGGTTTTTGAAATTCAGCGCGATAAGAAAGGTTATGCGCTTCTCGAGATTATTGCACCGTGCCCTACGAATTTTAAGATGGACGCTCAGAAGGCGGCGGAATTTTGTATTAATGAAATTGAAAAGGAATTTCCTCTTGGCGTATTTCGTGACGATACGACTAAAGCGCCCGAAGAATCCTCCCCCGTCGAGCCTTCGACCTCACCACTTCTCGCGCCTAAAACAGTTCCTCTTTTCGCTTCATGCGCTGAGCTGTTCGCAGAGAAGGATGCGATAGAGCCAGCTATTGATGATAACACATTCGCGGAGCGTCGCTTTAAATTCGCGGGCTATGGCGGTCAGGGTATTCTTTCGCTCGGTCTTACCATAGCTGAAGCTGCTCGCTTAGAGAAGCGTCATACGCTCTGGTTCCCGAGCTATGGTCCTGAACAGCGCGGCGGTAGCGCCAACTGCTCTGTCGTAGTTTCCGGAACTCCCATTGGTTCGCCGACTGTTGAACATCCTGACGTACTTGTTTGTATGAATCAGCCAGCCTACGAGCGCTTTGTAGGCGATGTTCGTGAAGGTGGTATCGTTATCGTTGATGAGACGGTTCCCGTAAAAGTCGATCCTCCCGCCGGCGTAAAGCTAGTTGTTTGGCCAGCTATTCGTATGGCTGAAGAGTTTGGTGTACCTAAGGCCGCTAATACGATGATGCTAGCTGCTCTTAAAAAACTTAATTGCACTGGTCTTTCGGGCGAGAGCTTAGAGACGGCGTTAGTAGCTAGCTTTAAGAAGAAACCAGCTCTCGGAGAGAAGAATCGCGAACTTCTCAAAAAAGCCGAAGCTACAGCTTAATAAAATCAATGAAGATAGGTTTTTACGTTAATACAGCTAAGAAAAACGCCAAGGCTGCTCTAAAGCCCTTGACGGAAAAAGCTTACGCTCTTGGGTTAGTGGTAACTGAAAACCTATCTGAATGTGAAGTATTAATCGCGCTAGGCGGCGATGGTACGATTTTAAGAGCTGTTCATGAGTTTAATAACGCCAATATTTTAGGCTTTAATTTAGGGGGCCTAGGTTATCTCTCATCTGTTGGCGAAGAAGATTTCGATACGGCTCTTAAGATGCTCGCTGCCGGAGACTTTAAAGTTACGCCGCGCACGATGCTAGAGGTTAAAAAGCCTGGCGAGAGTGGATTTATAGCGCTTAATGATATTGTAATTATGCGCGAAATGTCAGGCCACGCGGCGATTTTAGAAACTGAGGTTAATGGGCGCGCAGCTACGCGCTATATGGCTGACGGGTTGGTAGTCGCGACGCCCACTGGTTCGACGGCATATTCGCTCGCGGCGGGCGGTCCAGTTCTTTTAGCTGATTCGCCGGTTATTGCCGTAACGCCGATTAATCCTCATGCTCTTGGCGTTAGACCGATAGTTCTTAATGATGACGTATCTCTTACGATAACATCGCGTCGTCGCGTCAATGGCGTAGCTGAGCATATAGGTGTTTATGCAGATGGTGAGAGCGTTATTAAACTCGGGTGTGACGAGTCGATAGAAATTGTAAAATGTGCGCGTACTGCGAATCTTGTCGAGCTTATGGGGTATGATCCTTATAAGGTTCTTTCTCGTAAGCTCGGCTGGAATGAGAGAAGGGGTGTATAACTTATGAAAAAAGCGAAAGAGCCAAATCAGAAAAAAATAGCAGCTCTCGTAAAGAGTTTGTTAATAGAGCTAGGTGAAGACCCAGAGCGCGAAGGTCTTAAAAAGACGCCTGAGCGAGTAGCTAAGTCTCTTACGTTTTTGACGCGTGGGTATCGCCAAAAGTTAAAAACGGTAGTTAATGGCGCTTATTTTACCAGCGGTACTAATCACATGGTGATTTTAAAGGACATTGAGCTTTATTCGATGTGCGAGCATCATATGCTGCCATTTTACGGTAAGTGCGCGATAGGTTATATTTCCAAGGGTAAGGTTCTTGGCGTATCTAAGTTAGCGCGTATTGTGGATATGTTCGCGCGTAGACTCCAGATTCAAGAGCGCATGACCGAAGAAATCGCTAATGCTGTTATGGCTGAGTCTGGCGCTGAAGGCGTTGGCGTTGTTATAAAGGCTAAACACCTTTGTATGATGATGCGCGGCGTTGAAAAGCAGAATAGCGAAATGACTACTTCGGCTGTTTTAGGGTCATTCCGTAATGATGAGAAGGTTCGTCAGGAATTTCTATCGTTAATTGGCTGAGTTAGAGATAAAGGAGGAATAGAAAAATGAAAAGACTTCTTACGATTCAGGATATCAGCTGCGTTGGACAATGTTCAACTACTGTCGCACTTCCTCTTATCTCGGCGTGTGGTGTTGAGTGTGCGATTTTACCGCCGGCGATTCTTTCGAACCATACAGGCGGGTTTAAAACGTGGAGTTTCGCTGATTTAACAGGCGAGCTAGGTAATGTCGAGAAAAAGTGGGTTGAGCAAGGTATTAAGTTCGACGCGTTTTATACTGGGTATGTTTGTGAAAGTCACATAGATCCTATTTTATCCATTGTTCGCACTTGTTCCAATGAAGGAGCGTTGAGATTTGTAGATCCTGCGATGGCTGATAATGGTAAGCTTTATACTGGCTTTGCTGATGACTTCCCTTCAAAAATGGCGCGCTTATGCGATGGTGCGGATTATGTTCTGCCTAATTTAACAGAGGCTGCGTTTTTAACTAATTCCGAGGTTAAGCTTTCTGGGTATACTCAAGAAGAGATTGAGAGCCTTATAGCTAAACTTCATCGACTTGGGGCTAAGAATGTAATTTTAACCGGCGTTAGTTTTGATAGTGATAAGTTAGGTAGCGCGATTAGTGACGG
The DNA here is from genome assembly GCA_017631385.1 of Kiritimatiellia bacterium. Classification (GTDB taxonomy): domain Bacteria; phylum Verrucomicrobiota; class Kiritimatiellia; order RFP12; family UBA1067; genus UBA1067. The sequence continues at coordinate 12,119 of JAGBTH010000139.1, read as the reverse complement.
CTCTAAGATTGAGTATGATTTTAATCAGCGTCTTGCTCGTATGTCTCACGGTACTGGTGATGTTTTCGCTTCAGTTTTCGCCGGAGCTGTAATGCGCGGCAAAACCGCGCTCGAAGCGGCAGCGCTCGCGGCGGATATCGTATGTGAGGCGATTAACGCCACGTCTGATGATCATTGGTATGGCGTTTCTTTCGAAAAGGTGATGCCCAGTTTAGTTAACGCGATTGGTTGAACGAGAGGCTTAAAATGCTAAAGGGCGAATATAGTTTTAAGGTGCGCTCGTATGAATGCGGCGAAGATGGTTTGGTATCTTTGCCGTCAATATGTAATTATTTACAAGAAGCTGCGAGCTTGAATGCTGAGGAACTTGGATTTTCGAAATCGAATTTTGTCGCTCAGGGCAATAATCTTTCGTGGGTTTTAACGCGCCTTGTCGTTAAAATGACGCGTTATCCAACTTGGGAAGAGAATATAAAAGTAATTACATTTCCTCGCGGCGGACGAAAGATAGTCGCATGGAGAGATTTTGAAATTAAGGCGGAAAATGGCGAGGTGATCGGGCTCGCGACTAGCGAATGGATGCTTATCGATTTAGCGACGCGAAAGATAGTTTCGATTCCTGAGAGTGTTTTAAACGCTTGTGAATTCGGTACTCAAAGCGTTTTAGGCCCAGAGCCATTTACAGCTCGCTTAAAATTCCCTACAGATGTCACGCTTAATAAGGTAGGTCCATATCAGGCGATGTATTCGCACATTGATCTTAATGGCCATGTTAATAATGTCCATTATATAGAGTGGCTCTTAGAGCCGATGAAAGCGGCGAGACCAATGAAGATTGAGCTCGTTTTTAGAAGCGAGACGTTAGTTGGCGAAAGCGTTTTTGTAGAGAATACGGAGCCTTTAGACGGGCAGATGTATCATAGAGTATTTTCGCCCGAAGGTAAGGATCATATAGTCGCAATAACTGAAGGCGTATAACATAACGAGAAATTTAATAAAAAGGTTTTATACAGGATTAACCGTTATTTTTGATATAATAATAAAACTATGAAAGACTTAAAAGAAGCTTATAAGACGATCGAGGCCGATCATTTCGCGCCTAAGATGGAGATTTCGTTCATTAATGGCGATGACCGTCAGACTTTCTGTTACGAGAAGGTAACGTGGAATATCGTCGGCGAGGAGAAGGGCCTTAGATATGGCGAGAACCCTGGTCAGGAAGCCGCTCTTTATAAGCTCGTTAACGGTAATCTCGTTCTCGGTGATGTTGAGATGATTCAGTCTGGGCGTTATCTCGCGTCAGTTCCTGAGCTTCTTCAGTCGGGTAAGCACCCTGGTAAAACGAATGTTACCGATACTGACAATGCGCTTAATATTCTTCGCTATTTAATGGATAAGCCTTGCGCTGTTATCGTAAAGCACAATAATCCTTGCGGCGTAGCCACGGGCTCTACTCTCGCTGAGGCGTATTACCGCGCTAATAAGGCCGATCGTCTCGCGGCGTTCGGCGGCGCAATCGCGCTTAACCGCGAGTGCGATATTGAGACGGCTAAGCTTATTATTGAGAATTATGCTGAAGTAGTAGTTGCGCCTGATTTTAAGCCTGGAGTAATGGATTTATTCGCGACTAAGAAGAATCTTCGTGTTTTCCGTATTAAGAATATGGATCGTCTTACGGAGTTCGTCGCTAAGCATGTAGTTGATTTTAAGTCTCTTATTGACGGCGGTATCGTTGCTCAGACTTCGTTCTCTGCGAATGCTCGTAAGCCCGAGGATATGATTCCTGCTTATTGCAATCGTAAGATTACCAATAAAGAAACTGGCGAAGTTACGTTCGAGGAACATAAGATTAAGCGTCTTCCTACAGAGAAGGAATATGAGGATTTAGTGTTCGGTTGGCTCGTTGAAGCTGGCGTAACATCTAACTCGGTACTTTACGTTAAAGACGGTGTAACCGTTGGCATTGGTACTGGCGAGCAGGATCGCGTTGGCGTAGCTGAGATTGCACGTGATAAGGCTTATACTAAACACGCCGATTGGATCGCTTGGGAGAAGTACCAAAAGCCTTATAATGATCTTCGCCTTGTATTTGGTGAAGAAGACGGCGCTAAGAAGCAGGCTGAGATTATGGAGCAGACTAAGGCTGAGAAGGGTGGTCTACCTGGCTGCGCGATGGTTTCGGACGCGTTCTTCCCGTTCCGTGACGGCGCTGAAGTCGGTATTCGCGAAGGTATTACATCTATCGTTCAGCCTGGTGGCGCGATTCGCGATTGGGATGTTATCGACTGCTGTAATGACGCTAATGTTGCGATGGTCTTTACTGGTCAGCGTAGCTTCCGTCACTAATAAAACGATATCCTTCTTATACTAAGGAAAGTTCTTTATGAATGGTATTACATTTGGTGAAGCGTGGAATTATGGCGGTCCATTAATGTGGGTGCTCGCGATGTTTTCGGTCGTGGCGCTCTCGGTTATGCTCTACCTCTTTTTTGCGCATAATAAGGGCTCGTTCATTAAAACTTCGCTTGAACGCTTAAAAGCGGCTAAAGATCCTGAAGCAGAGGGTGCTAGAATCGCTACGCGAGTTTATGCGAGCGTCGACTGGCTCGCTGATATTGCGGCGATTGCTCCTCTCGTAGGGCTTTTAGGTACGGTTTTAGGTATGTTTCAGGCGTTTGGCGGTATCGCGACTGATGTTGCCGCGGGCGCTAAGCCAGTAGTTTTAGCTCAAGGTGTATCCCAGGCTATTGTCACTACGATTTTTGGTCTGGTAGTGGCGATTCCCTCACTTTTAGCTCATGCGTTTTTCCGTCGTCGCGCAGCGCGTTTAATAGCTACGCTTGAGGAGAAGGCTGATGAGATTTTCGTCTAATAACAACAGTAAGCCGGCTTCATTAGCGTTGACGTCGATGTTGGACGTCATATTTCTGTTGCTGTGCTTCTTTGTGACGGCGAGTGTCTATTCGCAGTGGGAGAGCGAGATTTCGATTCAACTGCCTACGGCTGAAACATCGGATGAGCCTAATAGATTACCGGGCGAAGTTATCGTGAATGTAACTGATAATGGCTTTGTTAGACTTAACGGGATGAATGTTGAATTACTTGATTTAGAAACTCGTCTTTCTAAACTCGCTAAGATTTATCCCGATCAGTCGGTGATCATAAGGGCTGACCGCGTTACTAAATACGAGCACCTCGTTAAGGTTATTGATACTTGTCGTAAGGCTGGGGTTTGGAACTTCTCGCTCGCAACATCTAACGAAACTAGTGATAAATGACGATATTGCCGCTTATAATCGCTTCAGCAGCGGTTTTGCCGTCTGATAGACTGGCGATGGCCGATCGCCTTTTTGACAGGGGCGAGTATGTCAGCGCTAAGAAGGAATATGATGCGCTTAAGGGAGCGACGGGGATTGCCGCGGATGAGCTTTTATATCGACTAGCGGAATGTAATAGGCTTATCGGCGAAACTGCGGCGGCTAGAGCGGCTTATACTGAGTTGGTAGATAAATTCCCTCTTTCGCGTCATGCCGATCGCTCGCGTCTTATGCGCGCTTTGACGCTTGAGGGGAATGCGAAATTATCGGAGCTTAAAATATTGGATTCTGATAAAGTGCGCGTAGCTGTTAGAGCGTGTGCGCTTTATCATATTGGTATCGCTACGAATGATAAAGATGCTTTTAAGCGTTGCGTGACGCTTGAGCCTAAGGGACCATATTCTCTTTATGCTAAGTTTCATCACGCCTCATTAACGGCTGACGATCCTAATCCTACAGTGCGTCGTAGCGCTATTGGCGAATTTTTAGAAATCCATCATTCTAATGATCCTAAATTAGCTCGTGAGGCGTTATATTTCGCCGCGGTGCGCAGTTATAGCGATAAGCGTTATCTCGAATCGTCAACGCTCTTTAGGCGTTATCTTAAGGTTTATCCTAACGATAGCCGTTCTGAAGCGGTTAGATATCACGCGGCATGGAGCGATTATTTAGCTGGGCGTTATGCTGATGCGGCTGCGCTTTGCGGCGAAGGTAAAAGCGATGATGCGGCGTATCTTTTAGCTGCGTGCGCATTCGCTACGGGCGATCATGCCGCGTCGCGTAAGTTGATGGCTCAGTATTTAGAGAAATTTCCTAACGGTAAGTATCGCTCATCTGTAGAATTACCCCTCGCGCGGATGGATTTTGATGAGGCAGAGAAATTAGGCGATATGCCTAAAATGGTTGAAGCGGCGCGGCGCAGTGTAGCGCTTTCAAACTCGTCTCACGATCGCCTCAGGCTCGCTTGGGCGTACGAAAAGAGTTCACGCGATGCCGAGGCTCGTGCTGAGTACGATTCGCTATCTAAGGCGTTCCCTGGTACCAATGACGCGGCAGAAGCGCTTTTCCGAAAGGCGATGATAGATATTCGCGCTGGTAAGTTCTCGCCCGCTGAGTTAGCTTTAGCCGAGATGCTCTCTTCGGCTAAGAATTCAGCCCGTAAGCCTGAGGCTTTATATTGGCGTGGGATTGCGGCAGTTCGCTTAGGTCATGAGCAAAAGGGCGTTGAATATCTAAAAGAGGCTCTAAAGCTGGGGCTTTCGTTAGATTCATCTCGTGAAGCGCGACTTATAATAGCTGATGAAGACTTTAAATCGGGTCGAGTTAAAGAGGCGCGCACTTCATATATAACACTCGTTAATGAAGGCGCGGTAGAGCGCATGGGAGCTGCGAAACTTAGCGCGGTCGGGCGTTTTTTACTTGAGGATTTAGATGGCGTAAAAGCGACGGAAGAAGCTAAAAAATGCGCTAAGGCTCTTTTAAAGGTGGCGGGCGAATCTAAGGAGTGGCGCCAAGAAGCTTTCGCGCTTTTAGGCGCGGCTGAAGAAGCGTCAGGCGAATTTACCGCGGCGATCGGTTCGTGTCGTCAGGCGTTAGCTGAGAATGTAAATACTTTAGTTAGAAAAACGGTCGCGCTTAATTTAGGTGTTTTACTTTGTAAAGCTGGTGAGACAGCCGAAGCTGAGATAGCGCTAAAAGAAGCCGTTAAGCTTAATGCTAATGATTCGCTCGCTCGCGCCAAGGCGTATTTATATCTCGCTAAAAATTGCGTAGCCGCCCAAGATAATCAGGGCGCGAGAGATTACGCGACAGTAGTGACTACGCTTTTTAGCGATCCTGAAATAGTTTCTGAGGCTAAAAAGATTTTAGACTCTACATCTGATGGGGTTAAGTAATGGATGAGAAGAGTCAGAATTTAATATTTTTCGCGGTTGTATTGTCGCTCGCGCTTCATGTGGGGTTAATGTTTTTTATGCGTCCCCAAGTAATGACGCGAATCGCGTATTCAGGAGCGAGCTTAAGAGCGCGCGCACCGATGGTGATGCGGGAGCGCCCTAAATCGCCCGAAGCTGTTCGCTTTGAAGTAGTTAAAGATGTCGCAGCGCAAGTTGAGTTCCCCGACGCTAAGACTGACGATGTTAAGCCTACGGCTGATTCGACGCTTAATGCGATGACTGATACGGTAAAGATGCCTAATATAGCTGACGAGATAAAAAGCGCGCCTCTTCCTAAGTTAGGCTTAGATCCATCGGAACTCCTATCTAAACCGATTACTGAAAATTCCAATAGCCTAGTACCTAATATTACTTCGCCATTGACACCTAAATTAGAATCTAGCTTCGGGGAGGCTTCGCCTAAAACTGATAGCGATCTTCGTGTTAGCTCTTCGCCTATAGCTGTTCCTGTCGCTCCTAGTGTAGGCGCTCCATCAATAAGCGGCTTAAAATTGTCTGAGATTGATGATGGCGCGGCGGTTAAGGGCGCCGATAGTTTAGCTCCGGCCAATGCTGCGGCTAAGCCCTTCGAGCCAATACGCGAAGTAATGGCTGAGGTTGATGAAAAGATTGTCGAGACCGAGAAGGCGGCTGTGCGCAGTTTACTCGATGTTAGAGACGCTAAGGAATTAGACGCGTTTGTAAATATGACGGCTACTTCAGCTTCTCAAGGCGAATGGACTTATTTTAAGATAAGCGTTTTGCCGCGCTCTCAGTTAAAGGTCGTTCCTAAAGATGTGGTTATTCTTCTCGACGCGTCAGGTTCAATCGCGAATGATAGATTAAAAAGCTGTCGCAATAACGCTAAGAAGATACTTCGCTCCTGCATGAATTCACATGACAGATTTAATCTCGTGGCGTTTAGAGATGATTTTCGTTATGCTTTTAAAACTTGGCAGGATTGCGGCCAAGAAAGTTATGATAGAGCGGAGCGCTGGTTAAATTCACTCGCGGCGTATGGGCGGACGGATGTTTTCGCGTCTGCCGCGTCAGTATTAAAATTGCCGCGTGATCCTAAGAGACCGCTTATCGCACTTATTGTGACCGATGGTATCGCTAATAAGGGCGTTAGAGAAACTTCTCAGATTCTTTCGCGTTTTACTAAATTGAATGATGGTTTAATTTCAGTTTATATGTATGGCGTTAAGGACGATGCTAATCGGGAGCTCATCGATGTTTTAACACGCGGCAATCGCGGTGAGAGTTTTATTCACGAAGGCTGGCGTAAGTATGCGGGGCGCGACTTAGAGCAGCTCAGCGATCGTTTTCGCGATCCTGTATTGACGGATTTACGCGTCGTTTTTGCCGCGGATTCTAAGGCTGAGGCGTATCCGGTTATGCTTAAGAATCTTTATCGCGGCGAAATGATTGATATTGTAGGGCGTGTCCCAGTTGGTACGCGAGAGGTTGCATTTTCGCTTAAAGGGCTTAATGGTGATAAGGCTTACGAAGGATTTTTTAGATACGAATTATCTAAGACGCCATTTGATGATAAAATACCATCTCTTTGGGCGAGCGAAAAAGCAATTGACAGTAAACTTCGTTAATAAGGTATAAACTTATGCTTTCTATTTTGCCTATAATTGCCGCGGCATTTATTGCTTCGGAAGGCGGTGAAGAATTGCGTCTTTATCAGACGACTGCTTCTAAAGATTTTCGTGAGATTACAACATCAGGCTTTACGATTCATTCGTATCCTGCAGCTCCCGCATTGGACGTTGATAAAGCTAAGACGCTACATGAGTTTTTAGGCTTAGGCGGAGCGATGACTGATGCGTCGGCCTGGATCTTAGCGAATATGGCTAAAGAGAAGCGCGAAAAGCTAATGAAGGAGCTTTTTACGCCTGAAGGGTGTAATTTAACAACGCTTAGACTTTGTATTGGAGCGAGCGATTATTCAACGGCTCTTTACAGCTATAATGACACTCCGGGCGATGTGGAGATGAAAAATTTCTCATTAGCGCGCGATGATAATTATTTGGTCCCGATGGTAAAGTCAGCGTTAGCCATCCAGCCTGATATGTATATTTTTGCTTCGCCATGGAGCCCGCCAGCATGGATGAAAAATTCGAATTTGATGATATCGGGTCAGCTTAAAGATGATTCGATGGGGGCTTTAGCCAATTATTTTGTAAGATATGTAGAAGAATATGGTAAGCGCGGCGTTAAAATTTCGGCTGTCTCGCCTCAGAATGAAACCATGTGCGAGACAGGCGGGCAATATCCGTGTTGCACGTATACTGCCGAGAAAGAAGGTGTATTCGTTAGAGACCATCTTTCTAAAGCTTTTAAGAAAGCTGGGTTAAATACTAAAATTTGGGTCCATGACCATGATCCCGATAAGCGTGGCATAGAGCGCGTTAAAAAGTTAATGGCGATAGAAGGGGTAAGTGATGCTATTGACGGTATCGCGTGGCATTGCTATTGTAATCCTAAGGAATCTGAAAATATGGCTCCGCTAAAAGCGGCGTATGCTGATAAGGGCTTTTATCATACGGAGAACGGCCCTCATGTCGTTATAAAGGAAAGGACAGAATTCTGGTGGGCGGCGAAAGTATTCGGTATGCTCCAGAGTGGATGCGCGATGTTTACAACGTGGAATATCTGCCTTGATGAATTGGGTACGCCAGCTACAGGCGCACATCTTTGTGGAGGCTTTACGGTCGTAGATTCTTCCACGAGTGATGTTACATATTCGCCGCAGTATAAATTATTTAGACACATTGGTCCATTCGTAAAGCGCGGCGCCCGCATTATGGAAGTAGAAGGCTTTAGAGATGGTACTCGCCTTATTCTCTTTCGCAATCCCGATGGTCAATATGTTTTGGTTGTTGCGTCCGACGGCTCGCTCGTTCGTAGAATCCAACGCCGCAGAATCGTCGTAAAATATAAGGGTAAGTATAAAACTCTTCCATTACCAGGTGGAGAATGGTCGGTTTCTACATTAATTTTTAAGTAGAAAAGATAAAGTATAGTGTACGGTGGTATCCCCAAAAAGGAGGCTTTAAAATGATTTTATTTCATAATCCCCATTGCTTAAAAGGGTTTTCGAACGTCGGAAAATTTTTAGTTTTATCTGGTTTCATACTTATGATGCCGTTGTCAGTCTTTGCCAAATTATATGGAGATACGCCTGATGAGAAGCACGCCTGGGCGGTACATGATTGGAATCGTCCGTTGCCAACGCGCGTAACGCCAGCGAAAGTAATGGGCGGAGCGCCTTCTGACGCGGTTGTTTTATTTGACGGGACTTTAGAGTCGTTTAAGCGTAATTGGCGCGATAAGGACGGTAAGGCGTCTAAATGGTCGTATTCTCCCGAAGGTTATTTTTATACTGTTCCAAATTGGAAAAATGGCGGGGCGATATATTCGAGAGCTGAGTTTGGCGATTGCCAACTCCATATAGAATATCGCCATGATCCTAAAGAGCTTTTTAGCGATAAAGGGCCCCAAATGCGCGGCAATTCTGGCGTCTTTTTAATGGATAATTATGAAATTCAAGTTCTTGAGTCGTATCATACATCTAAAGAAGATGCGTCAATTAAGAATTATCCCGATGGTCAGGCAGGCGCGGTTTATGCCGAAAATCCTCCGCTCGTTAACCCAGCTAAGCCTGCTGGCGAGTGGCAGGTTTATGATATCATCTTTCATCAGCCTGTTTGGGATGGCGATAAGCTTTTGCACCCAGGCTCGGTAACAGTTTTCTTTAATGGCGTTTTAGTTCAAGATCATTGGGAGATGGAAGGGCTTACTACTCATTGTAAGCGCCGACCTCTCGCGCCTCATGCGCTTAAGGGACCGTTACAGTTGCAAGATCATGGATGTGTAGTTCAGTTTAGAAATATCTGGTATCGTCCTTTAGCTTCGCGTTGGGCGAATACTACTCATTCGTCAATGTCGGCGAAGAGTGATGACGTTATGGCTTTGCGCCGCGCGACAGCATCGCAGCTTTATGCGAAGATTCCTAATCCAAAGTCAGCTACAGCCGAAACTATTAAGGCGCTTGCAGAGGTTATTTCGTATGCGAATGAGGGTGAGTATGCTAAAGATTTCTACTCTTCATTAGAAAAATATCGTAATAATCCAGGTCCTAAAGAAGAAGTTGAATCGGTCAATGAGGCGCTTGAAATATTGATTCGTTGTAAAGTTATATCCAATGAGTCTAAAATAAAGCTATTAAAGTAGCTGATAATTTTAAAATTGTTCTTCTAGTATCGAATTTTGGTATAATCCTAAAATAGAATTATGAGAACAGATAAAGATAGAGAAAAAGCGTTTTTAGCTGATGCTTTTGTGCGTACCGAACAGGCTCTAGGTGCTAGTGCAGTCGCGGCACTTGCTAAAGCGCGTGTAGCGATTATCGGCGTTGGTGGCGTTGGTGGTTGGTGCGCCGAGGCGCTAGCTCGTACAGGTATAGGTTCTATCTTTATTGTAGATCCTGATCGTGTCGCGCCTTCGAATGTTAACCGCCAAATTATGGCTACTTCAAAGACGGTTGGTGAATATAAGGTCGTTTCGTTGGAAAGGCGATTGTTGGAGATAAATCCAGCGCTTAAGGTAGATTTAAGTGTTGAGAGATATTCTAAAGAAACGGCTGAAAATTTTTCGTTAGAGAATTTTGATTGTGTAGTCGATGCCATTGATTCATTGGATGACAAGGCTGATCTTATTGTGCATGTTACCTCGTTAACTCGTCCTACCTTATTTTCTTCAATGGGCGCAGCTATGAGGCGAGATCCGTTCTCGATAACTAAAGATGAGTTTTGGAATATAAAGGGGGACGCCTTAGCGAGATCGTTAAGATCTAAATTTAGAAAGTCCGGCGTTTATCCTAAGCGTAAGTTTAAGTGTGTCTATTCGAGAGAAAGTCCAAGTAAACCTACTGACGCGCCGACAATATCCGAAAAACGCGCATATGGCAGTTTAGTGCATGTTAGCGCGATTTTTGGATTAGCTTTAGCAGGTATGGTAATAGATGATATTCTTCTTAAGCTTGAGGATGAAAGGATGTGCTAAAATGTCCAGTATTAAAAAGTCTATTCTCGAAACGATTGGCAATACGCCGTTAGTTGAAATCTCAAATCGCCTTAATAAATCTGGCGCGAGAGTTTTGGCGAAAGTTGAATTTTTTAATCCAGCGGGGAGTGTTAAAGATCGTGCCGCATTAGCTATGGTTGAAGAGGCTGAGAAAAATGGTATCTTAAAACCTGGCGCTACGATAATTGAGCCTACTTCTGGGAATACGGGTATTGCTTTGGCATTGGTCTCAGCGATAAGAGGTTATAAACTTATTTTGGTTATGCCAGAGACGATGAGTGTTGAACGTATACGTTTAGCATCTGCTTATGGGGCTAAGATAGAACTTACGCCAGGTAATTTAGGTATGAAAGGCGCGATTGATCATGCTCATAAAATAGCAAAATCTGAAAATGGCGTAATACTTGGTCAATTTGAAAATCCTGCTAATCCAGCGTCTCACTATTATTCAACTGGGCCTGAGATATGGGACGCGTGTGGTGGTAATATAGATGTATTTGTAGCGGGCGTTGGAACGGGTGGAACTTTTTCGGGCGTATCTCGTTATTTAAAAGAGAAGAATCCATCTATAAAATGTGTCGCTGTCGAGCCTAAGAATAGCGCAGTTCTTTCGGGTGGTGCATCGGGAGTTCATGGCCTACAAGGTATTGGTGCTGGATTTATACCTGCTACGATGGATGCTTCGCTTATTTCGGAAGTGGTAAGAGTATCAGAAGATGATGCATTTTATGTGGCACGTGAGGTCGCGGCGAAAGATGGGCTTTTAGTTGGAATTTCTTCAGGAGCGGCTTTGTATGCAGCGCTTGAGCTCGCTAAAAAGCCCGAGTATGATGGTAAAACGATAGTTGTAGTACTTCCAGATACTGGAGAGCGTTATTTATCTACAGATCTTTTTAAATAGTAAGATGTTTTTATATTTTGCCTATTTATTGATGTCTTTAGTGTAATATAGAAGTAATTTAAACATGAAAAGTAATAGCTCTAAGCGTGTTGTTTTAGTTACGGGCGGCACTACGAGATTGGGGGCGGTAATAGCTGATTATCTGGAGTTGTTATCTTGGCGAGTTATTCGTACATCTCATAGGGCTGACGCTGGAGCTGATATTGTAGTAGATTTGTCTCGCCCGGATGGGCCTGAGATGCTTTTTAAGGCGGCTAAGGATTTATTGGGCGATGATAAAATTGATGCGATTGTGAATAACGCGGCGCTTTTTGCGCTTGATGATACTGATGTAATGGCGCTTAATTATTATGCGCCTAAGCGATTAATTGAGTTGATGTCTGAGCGGACGCGAGATGGTGTTGTTGTGAATATACTAGACTCCAGAATTTTATATCACGAGGCTCTAACACCTTATGAAAGATCTAAAAAAGCGCTTAAGGAGTGTACTCTTGAATACGCTAGGCGTTATTTAGGTGTTCTTCGTATAAATGCGGTAGCTCCAGGGCCAGTTCTCGTGCCAACAACTGTCCATGAAGCTGCGGGTAGAACTCCATTTGGGCGTCCAGAGCCTAAGGATGTCGCTCAAGCGGTAGCATTTTTACTAGATGCTTCCACAACGACTGGATGTATAATTCCAGTTGATGGTGGACAGTCATTAGTCTAGTAGAAATTTATTTTTTAAATTTTCGTCACGTCCAAAAGTAAACTGACTTTCTAAAAGTAAACCGTCGGATTGCCGATAGGTTTTGCTCGATTGGATTTGTGCTGTTGGGTTTTTGCCGTTGAGTAGCTTTGATTGTCGCTGATTTTAAAAGGGAAGACATTTTT
>JAGBTH010000138.1 GCA_017631385.1 Kiritimatiellia bacterium | reverse complement strand
GCGGATGGGAAAACTACACAGATCATTAAGCCGGCGGAATGAGAATACAGAACATATAACCTCTTTCACATTGAGAAGGGTTCAAAAGTTACCATTATACACGTTACGTAAATGGGCGGTTTTACGGGGAAACGTACGGTCGGCGATGATCCTTCTGTCGGCGGTATTGATAACTATGGCTATCTTGATATGGAGGGCGTCGATATGCTTCGAACGGGAACCGCTCTCTTAAACCGTCCTAACGCTCGTGCTCTTTTAGTATATTGTAATATTGTTCGTAACGCCAACTGGTATGGCGGCGGTATTCTCAACTTTAGTGAGCGTGTCGGTACATCTGATGAATACATTAACGGCGGAACGCTGATTATGGAAGGCTGTTCTTTAACCGAGAATGAATCACTCGGTCCGGCTCACGGCGGAGGCGCCGCAGAAAACCAGGGACTTATGCTCCTTAATAACTGCGTTGTCGCCAATAACGCGTCCACTGAAATCGGTGGCGGTATCAATAACTGTAAGGGCGGCGATCTGTTCGTCATGAATTCAACGTTTACCGGTAATGTCACTACTTCAGAAGAGTATGGCACGATGGCCGGCGGCGCAATCGGTAATGCGGGCGGCGCGAGCCACGTTCATATCGTAAACTCGATTTTGGCGTACAACGGCTACGATGATGGTGAAGCGGTCGTTTCGTCGAGTCTTGGTCGATATAGTGAGGCGGAGGAAGTGCATTCAACTATGCAGCACTCAGTTTATGACGCTGTTTCGGGTTTGCCTCAGATCGATATGACGGGAACAACGAAGGAGTATCAAGGAATCTTCGGTAGCGTTCAGAGTTCCGGTATTATCGCCGCGGGCGCTACTGGTCAAGACGGCATTACCTCATCGTTCGACCATCCGCTTGTCTCTCGCACGGAGACGGATGCTGATTCTTGGTCGCTTTCGCCTGTAATGCTTTCGCAACAGACTAATCATTATATTTTTGTCAACTCAGTAACTACTTATTTTGAATACAAGGGAATATTTAACGAACCAATGCATATTCACATGGCTTACGAAACCAATGGCGTTGTTGTCGCCCTTGGAGAGAAAGTCAGCGTTCCTCCTGCTGACGAACTTGAGGCCTGTAAGGTTAAAGAAGGTTTTGACGGTACATCGCGTACTGAGAATAACTTTATCGGTGCGAGCGGAGTGAAGGTTATCGAGAAAGAAGAAGAGCGCGAGGATATTACGCTTTTTGTCGTTACGCTCGGCGATTTTACCGGCGGGCGCGTTTCGGGCGTAACTGTTTATAATGACAGCTATCGTTCCAATTCTGTCGTAACGGTTCACGGTATTCCCGATAGTGCCCACTATCTCGACGGCTGGATAATTAATGGCGAAAAGATTGCCGGCTCTGAGCAACAGTATATATTCTCATTTACCGTAACCTGTGATATTACTATTACTCCTATTTTTACGCCGGTGGAGACTAAGATTATCCGTGTCCGTCAGCGTTATCCGTGGAATAACCTGGTCGATATCGACTATTCAGTTTCTGAGAAGGACGCGGTTGATTATCGATTGGTGTTTATTGCGTCGTATATTGAAGACGGCACTAATGCAACGAAGCAATTAAAGAGTTTTGTAAAGAATTCAGGTAAAAATGAACAAGGCAAGTTCGAAGAGCAACGCCTCGGCTGGAAGGCTGACTTGCGCAAGGCGGGCGAGCATCGCGTAACGTGGGACAGCGCGAAGGACGGTGTTCGGTTGAAGGGCGCGCCGATTTATTTACAACTTATGGCGTGCGAGGGGGATGAACGATGAAAAACTGTTTTTTAAGTAAAACAGGATTGATGTTCGCGATAGCGCTTATAGCGCAATTTTCAGCTTTTGCCGACAGTAAAGAAATCAGCAAGGCGAGAGATTTTGTTAAT
>JAGBTH010000137.1 GCA_017631385.1 Kiritimatiellia bacterium | reverse complement strand
GGTTCTGGCTGGAAGGAATATAAGTCAGCTGGTACGGTTAATGGTGAAAAACTTCGCGCAGGCTATGAGAATGCTTCTAAGCTTGACGAGGTGCTTTTTACGCCAACTACGAAGGCTGCGATCGGAGATCACGACGAAGCTATAAATTATGATCAGACGGTTGAGATTGTAGGCGCTGATACTGCAGCTAAACTTAAAGAGGCGACGATTTCGCTTTATACCCGTGCAGCTGAGTATGCCCGTGAGCGCGGCATAATTATCGCTGATACGAAGTTCGAGTTTGGCATGGATGACGATGGCTCGCTCATCCTCGCTGATGAGGTTTTAACGCCTGACTCATCGCGTTTTTGGCCTGAGTCTAGTTATGCGGTAGGTTCCAATCCTCCATCATTAGATAAACAGTATGTTCGTGATTGGCTCGATTCGATTAATTTTAATCACCAGCCTCCAGGTCCGGAACTTCCGGACGAGGTAGTCGCTCGTACGCGCGAAATCTATATAAAGGCTTACGAAGATCTTTCGGGCCGTAAAATTTAAAATATAAAAAAAGAAAGAGGTATAATTATGGGTATGTTTGATCAGATTAAAGAAGCTATGAAGATGCGCTCCGAGGCTAAGCGCATTCAGAACGAGATTCAGAAGATTTCTGTTACTCATTCTAATGGCGGCATTACTGTTACAGCTAAGGGCGATATGACGATTTCGTCCATTTCGTTTACGCCTGAGGCTTATGATGAAGTTAAGGCCGGTAAGCCAGCTCGCTTCGAAACGATGCTTCTTAATGTTGTTAACGCTGCTCTTAAGAAGGCTCGCGATACGACTCAGCAGGAAATGGCTAAGATGATGCAGTCTGAGGGCTTAGGCGGGCTTTTTGGTCGCTAAGAAATATGATTGCTCCAATACGAGAGCTAGAACAAGTTTTAGCTAAGCTTCCTGGCTTCGGCCGACGTTCCGCTTCACGCGCAGCCTTAGCGCTTGTGCGTGAGCGCTTTCGCCTGGCAGATCCTTTAGCCGCGGCATTGAATGTTGTGCGGGAGAGTGTAACTTGTTGCTCTCGTTGCGGGGCATTTACAACTGTAGACGTCAATCCTTGTAAGACGTGTATTGATCAGACGCGCGAGAGGTTCTTAGTTTGTGTTGTTGAGGAATCCTCTGATATTGTTTCTATAGAGTCTTCAGGTGCTTTTAGGGGGCTATATCATGCGCTTGGAGGTAAGTTTTCTGCGCTTAAAAGTTCATCTTTAGCGAAACAACGTATAATGGAACTTAAAGAACGAGTTGCGCGAGAGAATTTTACTGAAGTATTATTAGCGCTTTCTACTGATATGGAAGGCGATGCAACAGCAGGTTATATAACAGAAGTTTTAAAGCCGTTGAATGTTAAAATAACTCGCCTTGCTTTCGGACTTCCGGCTGACTCAGGAGTCGCTTATTCAGATCCCTTAACATTAAAGCGAGCGATTTCGAATAGAATTTTGTTCTGTTAGTTTTTTGATGTTGCAAGTTTTTTAATACCGATGCCTAAGGCTGCTATGAGGATAGTAAATACTGGGCAGAGGATGTTAAAAAAGCTGTAAGGCAAGTATGTAATTGTTGGTACATTAAGCATTGTAGCTTGGGTCATGCCGCATGTTGACCAGGGGATAAGCGGGCTCGTTACAGTTACCGCGTCTTCTGTAGTGCGGCTTAAAAGACGATTTTCGTAGCCTTTACTGGTATATATCGGCATATACATTCCGCTGGTTAAGATTATAGCGAGGTATTGATCGGCGAGAATAGTATTAAAGAATGTTCCTGAGACTACAGTAGCAGTTACCATAGAAGTGCGGCCGCGGATCATTCGAATGAATACGTTGGTAATGGAGTCTAACATCTTGCAGCCTTTCATAATACCGCCAAAAATCATAGCGCAGATAATTAGCCATACGGTATCGAGCATACCTTTCATGCCGCTGGACTCGGTTAGCTCTTTAAGCGTCTTGTCAGCATAATCAAGCGTCGCATCACCATATAACGCTGTTACAGCGCCTTTAATTACACTACCACCATTAGAAATCTCTAAAAGAACGTCGCTTTGGTAGAATATTGCGAATATCGCTCCCATAATTGAAGAGAGAAATAACGCGATAATTGATGGGGTTTTAAAGGCAATAAGAAGGATAGTGAAAAACGGTACGATAAAAACTAAGGGTGAGATATTGAATTTTGATAATAGTCCATTACTTATAAGCTCCATTTGGCTAGTAGATGTTATTTCGTGGTTTAAGCCCAAAATCGTGAAAATAATTAAAGTTATCGTCATTGCAGGCACAGTCGTTACTGTCATGTAGCGAATATGCTTAAATAAGGGTGTTCCTGTTACGGATGATGCTAAGACGGTTGTATCGGAAAGTGGAGACATTTTATCACCGAAATAAGAGCCCGAGATAATAGCTCCAGCTACTATTCCCGCGTCGAATCCTTGGGCTCTACCGATGCCGATTAATGCTAGACCAATAGTAGCGATAGTCGTCCAAGAGCTGCCTGTCATCATCGAGACGATTGAGCAGACGACGCAAGCTGTCGCTAGGAAGAATTTAGGGTGGATTATCTTCATTCCGTAATAGATAAAGCCAGGTACAATACCGCTACACATCCAAGCTCCGCTAAGAGCGCCGATAAATAGAAGAAGGATTACAGATGGAATAACTGCTGAAATACTCGAAACGAAAGATTCTTCGATATATTTCCAAGAAAGTTTATATACCCCCATTCCAATACCCGCGGCAATACCAGCTGAAATAAGGAGCGTTAATTGACTCGCGCCAGAAAGGGTATTAACGCCAAACGAAACTACTGAGAATGATAGCATTGTAATCAGCGCAACTAAAGGTATGATTGACAGCCAAATAGATGGTGTAGGAATTTTCTCGTTCGAAATGCTATTATTCATATTTTTTTTTATCACATGTTATTAAGAATAGATTATTCGAGTATTTTACCAAACTTTGCGTATAAACCCAATATTTATTTGTATCGTGTTTGCGTTGTTAAATGAAGAATGATATAATATCCCGTCAATGGATTCTGGTGATATTTTTAATTCAAATCCATCTTTATATGACGGAATTATTTTCTTTTAAATCGGCTGAAGAAGCTAATAAAAAACTCGATTCTCTTGGTGGGTATCGTGATCCTGAGCTTGTCGTTCCTTTAAAAGGTGCGAGCGCTCATGAAGTAGCCGTAGGGCCTGTGCATGCGGGCGTAATTGAGCCTGGGCATTTTCGCTTTCAATGTATGGGCGAAGATGTTTACAATCTACAGATTTTTTTAGGTTATCAGCATCGTGGCGTTGAGGAGGCGATTGTCAAAGCCGAGGGTAATCTTTCGCGTCAAATCGCGCTCGCTGAGACTTGTGCGGGTGATACGTCAGCGGCCGCGGCGAATGCATTCGCGGAGCTTATGGAGAGGGCGTTCCCTAAGGAGTATCCTGCGCCTAATGCTGAGGAGAAGCGTTTAAGAAGTATTCTTATTGAATTAGAGCGTATCGCTAATCATACGGGCGACTTAGGCGCGCTCGCGGGCGATGTAGCGTTTCTTCAAACGGCGTCATTTTGTGGTCGGATTCGCGGCGAATATTTAAATATGACGGCTTTACTTTGTGGTACTCGTTTTGGGCGAAATGCTATTGAGCCTGGTGGAGCGCGTATTCTAGACGCGGCGAAAAAGTATAACGAGCTTAAGTCATGGATAGCTAGAGTAAAGCCAGAGTTAGATCGAGCGCTAGGGCTTATGTTTCATGAGCATTCGGTATGTGATCGATTTGATGGTACAGGGCGAGTTCCTAAAGAAGTAGCTGAGTCGATTGGGCTCGTAGGAGTAGCGCGTCGCGCGTCAGTTGAATTAAATGGCGATGTTATGGCAAGAGCGTTAATTAGGCGGATTGAGATTAACGAAGCGCACGAAAAAATCGCGAAACTCATCGATGGCATTTTAAATGAATCTGAAAGCGAGAATTTAAATGGTGTAAAAGAAGGTGAGTTTACGGTTGTTGTCTCTACTTCTAATGCATGGCGCGGTCCACTTGTTCACGCGGCAGTATTTTCGCCTGAATCTAAGATGATTCGTTATAAAATCGTTGATCCGTCGGCGCATAATTGGCCCGGGCTCGCTTGGGCGTTGCGTGGGGAGCAGATATCGAACTTTCCGATTTGTAATAAATCGTTTAACCTCTCATACTGCGGAACTGACAGATAATGAGGTAAGAATATGTTTAAAGCACTTTTAGCTAGAATTAAAGAAGGTTATAGGACTGGTTCATTCCCTCCCTCGCCGCCGAATTTGCCGCCTGATTTTAAGGGGCGTCCCAAAATTGACGCGTCGACTACAGCCGAGGATATAGAGGTTATGAAGAGCGTATGCCCTGTATCTAAGGCGCTTGGATTTTCAGATGGAAAAGCGTTTATTGATATGGGGTGTTGCATATTTTGTGGACGTTGCGCGGCGAAATGCGCTAAAGTAACTTTTACTAAAGAATATCGTCTAGGCGTTTTTAAGCGTGAAGATCTCATAGTTAGAGCTGGCGAGGGTGAATATACTCCGCCTATTCAAATAAATAAAGAGGCTTTAAAATTAAAAGGCTCATTGCAGTTACGTGAAGTTTCGGCGGGTGGATGCGCGGCGTGTGAGCTAGATGCGAATGTTTTAGGAACTCCGGCTTGGGATATGGCGCGCTTTGGCATTAGATTCGCCGCCTCACCGCGTCATGCGGACGCTGTTTATTTAACGGGACCGATATCTAAGAATATGCAGCTCGCGCTTGATAAGACTTATGCCGCGATGCCAGAGCCTAGGTTTATGATTGCAGCGGGAGCTTGCGCGATTTCGGGTGGGCTTTATGAGAAGGGTACTTATCCCGCAGAGCCAGATTTGTATATTCCTGGCTGTCCGCCTCATCCCGCGACTACGCTCGAAGCGCTTCTTCGCTTTGTAGGTGATATAGCGAATTAGATAGAGCTTGTTCAAGTATTATAAATAAATAAAACGGTCGCATATAATCGCGACCGTTTTATTTAT
>JAGBTH010000136.1 GCA_017631385.1 Kiritimatiellia bacterium | reverse complement strand
GAGGGTAAAATCATCAACGTCAATTGTCGTATGTTCACAATCTTCATCGGTAGACTCTGAACAATCATGGCACGCCTCGCCGCAATTATCGGGATCCTCATCGCAAAGGCAAAAACTGACGGGCCCCGCCAAAAATATGGCAGCGAGCAGTACCGCTATAAAATTAGCGGCACAACTTGTAGCGCGTCGAATAGCTTTTACATTCATCATTTCGTAAAATTATAGCATATTCATCGGCGCATTTGGCTGATTATTTGTTTGTCGTTCTGAATATTCTAAAGCCTACGGCTTTTTCCGCGCCCTAAGACACAATTATATGGTATAATAAAAGTTCTTTATTATACTAATCTTAAGGAAACATGTAATGAAACATATTCTTGCTGCTTTTTTTGCATTTGTATCGTTAGGTCTAATTGCTGCGCCTAAGGCTCAACTTAAGCTTCATCAGCTTTATACTGATAATGCCATTTTTCAGCGTGGCATTGCTGAATATCCAATAAAAGGATATGCTAAAAAGAATGCTAAGGTCGAAATTACATTTCGCGGTAAGACAGTTGCGGTTACGGCCGATGATAAGGGCGCTTGGTGCGCGTATTTACCGAGCGGTGAGGCGGGTGAAGGTTTTGAACTTAAGGTAGCCTCGGATGGCGAGAGCGTTGTAGCTAAAAATATTGCTGTTGGTGATGTATGGCTCGTTGCTGGCCAGTCGAATGCTGAGTTTACAGTAGGGTGGTTTAAACAGGGTGTAGAGTGGGCTAAGGATTGTGACTATCCTCTTATTCGTTTTCAAAAGCAGACTTGGCAGCCTCCTCACATGCGTAAAGACGATAAGTGGCGAGTCTTGGGCGCTAATAGCGTTAAGGATTTTTCGGCGACTGGGTTCTTTTTCTCTAAGGAGATTTACAAGAAGCACAAAATTCCAGTTGGTGTAATAGTATCGGCAGTTGGTGGTTCGGTAATAAGATCTTGGATTTCAGAAAGTGCATTAGCTGAATTACCTCATGCTAAGAAAACGTTAATAGACCCATATAAAAAGGCGTTAGCCAATTATGAGATTGAAAAGGCTAAAAATCCTAAAAAACCGCCGCGCCATCCATTAAGATCATATAGCGGGCTTTTTAATGAGCGTGTAGCTCGCTTAAAAGGATTGCCGATATCTGGCGTTATTTGGTATCAGGGCGAAGCTGACGCGATGTTCGCGGGCGGTCACATTTATAGAGAATATCTAGAAGCTTTAATTAAATCATATCGTATGCATTTCGCTAATGATAAGCTACCATTCTTGGTTGTTGAAATACCATATTATGGCAGCCATTATATTTGGTCTGATTTGCGCGATTCTCAGCGTTTTGTCGCGAATAAGCTAGATGGGGTTCAGCTCGTATCGATTCTCGATCTTGGGGATTTAAAGGATATTCATCCGCCTAAAAAGCCTGAGTTGGGCGCGCGTTTAGCTGCGGTAGCCGATAAAGTTGTTTATGGCGGTAATGGCGTTCATACTGGTCCCGTATATGATTCAATGAGTGTAGTTGATAATAAAGCTATCCTTAAATTTAAGCCCGAATCTTTAGGAGGTGGGTTAGTATCGAGCGATGATAAGGCGTTGCGCGGCTTTTTAGTAGCTGGGGCTGATAAAAAGTTTACGGCTGCGACAGCTGTTATTGAAGGTGATAGCGTAGTTGTTTCGTCACCGAAGGTTAAAGTTCCCGTAGCTGTTAGATATGGCTGGTATCCTTCGGATGGCGGCGTAAACTTCTTTAATAAAGCCGGCTTTCCTTGCGGCTTATTCCGCACGGACAATTTTAGATTACCGACTGATCGCACGCCTAAAAAGTAATTTAGATAATTACCTATTGCTTAGTAAGGCTAGATTGTGTATAATTTCGGCTAAAATTTTGGTATTTAGTGTGGAATAATAAAGATGATAAATAAAGAATGGTTGACCGAAAAGGCTCAGAAAGTTCGTAAGGCGGACTATATTGATCCAGCGTTGTATCGTAAGTATGGCGTTAAGCGCGGCTTGCGCAATGACGATGGTACCGGCGTTTTAGTTGGGCTTACCACTATTGGTAACGTTCATGGTTACGTCGTTTCTGAGAGTGAGAAAATAGCGATCCCCGGCGAGCTTTATTATCGCGGCATTAATGTTAAGGATCTTGTTGCTGCCGATCGTAAGGAGCATCGTTATGGTTATGAAGAGTGCGCGTACTTATTGATGTTCGGCGAATTACCGACGGCGCGTGAGCTAGTTGATTGGAAGGCTAAGCTCGGCATGTATCGTAGACTTTCGGATGGGTTTAAAGAAAATGCGATTTTGCGCCATCCCTCGTCTGATATTATGAACGCTATAGCTAGAGCTATTTTATTCTCTATGGCTTTTGAAGAGGTTCCTGAGCAAGAAGCGTTTAATGATCTTTCGATAGAGAAGTGTCTTGAGCGATCAATCGCGATGATTAGCGTTATGCCGACGATCGCCGCGTATGCGTATCAGGCGAAGGTTCATTATCATTTAGGTGGGCCTCTTATGATTCGTAATCCCGATCCTAAGAAGTCGAGCGCCGAGAACTTTCTTTCTCTTATTCGTGAGGATGGTCGCTATTCTAAGATCGAGGCCGAGACGCTAGACCTGGCGCTTATTCTCCATGCTGAGCATGGTGGTGGTAATAACTCATCATTCGTTACTCACGTTGTAACGAGCGCCCATACCGACATTTATTCTTCGATTGCTGCGTCAGTTCTCTCGTTAAAGGGTTCTCGCCATGGCGGCGCGAATTTGCGCGTTATGAAGCAGATGGATGAGATTAAAGAGAATGTTAAGGATTGGCGTAATCCCAAGGCGGTTGAAGCGTATTTAAGAAAGATTGTCGAGAAGAAAGCTGGCGATGGAACAGGTCTTATTTATGGCTTAGGTCATGCCGTTTATACGATTTCTGATCCTCGAGCTAAGCTTTTAAAGCGTAAAGCTAGAGAACTAGCTAGAGCTAAGAATCGCGTTGATGAGATGAAGTTATTTGAGATGGTTGAGGATATGGGCCCAGCTATTATTAAAGAGCTTCATCCACGCGCCGAAGATGTTTGTGCTAACGTCGACTTATACTCTGGCTTTGTTTATGATATGCTCGGTATTCCGCGCGATCTTTATACGCCGCTTTTTGCGGTAGGTCGTTGCGTGAGCTGGTGCGCTCACCGTATGGAAGAGCTTATTAATAATGGGCCGATTATGCGCCCTGCGTATAAGCCTCTATTCCGTCCGAAGACATATATTGCGCTCAAAGATCGTAAGTAACGTTTTTTACGCTATTGAAAACGCCCGTACTCTTTGGTATACTAATGCCAATTTGTTTCGGGCGATTAGCTCAGTTGGTTAGAGCATTACCTTCACACGGTAGGGGTCGAGGGTTCGAATCCCCCATCGCCCACCATTCTTATTATGTACAGAGCGCTTTTAGTGCGTACAGATTGTGATTATAGACTTTTTAATAAGATAAAGGAGTTTAACTAATGGCTAAAACAAAACCCTTGTTCATCGTAATGTCTGCACCGAGCGGTTGTGGTAAGTCGACGCTTATTGATATGCTTTTGCAGGAATATCCAGACATAGTCTACTCCATTAGCTGCACGACGCGCGAAATCCGCGGCGAAGAAGAGGATGGGCTAGATTATCACTTTTTGAAGAAGGAGCGTTTTGAAGAGCTTATCGGTGAGGACGCTTTTATTGAGTACGCCAATGTTCACGGTAATTACTATGGTACGCTTAAAGGCCCGATTCAGGAAGTTCTCGCTGAGGGAAATTCGATGATTCTTGATATCGATGTTCAGGGCGCGGCGAAAGTTCGCGAGTATGTTCGTAGCCTCCCCAATACCGATCCTATGAAGATCGGGTATGTTGATATCTTTATTATGCCTCCTTCTATGGAAGAACTGCGCGCCCGTCTTGAAGGTCGCGGCACTGATTCACAAGAAGTAATTGAAAAGCGCCTTGCTAATGCCGGCGGTGAGATTGAGCGCGCCAGTGAATATATGTATAAGGTTACGAACGACGATCTTACGATAGCGTATAAGCGTTTATGCGATCTTATTGACGCGGTAAGCGGCAGAATGTGATAATTATCTAGCTTAGGAGCGAGTATGCAATCGCGTCGACTTAAATATGCGATGATTGGCGGAGCGAAGGGCTCGTTTATCGGGCCTGTACATCGAATGGCCATAAGGCTAGATGATTTAGCTGATCTTGAGGCGGCGTGCTTTTCGCGCAATATGGATGATAATCTTTCCGCGGCGCGTAATTGCGGTGTTGCGGAAGACCGCGTTTATTCAGATTGGTTGTCGCTCATTGAAGGTGAGAAGTCGCGCATTGATTTTATTGCCGTTTGTACGCCGAACGATTCGCATTATGCGATAACTAAGGCGGCGCTTGAAGCGGGGCTCGACGTTATGTGCGAAAAGCCTCTTTCTATGACGCTTGAAGAAGCGGCCGAATTAAAGGCTATTGCCAATGAGCGCGGCAGAGTTTTAGCGATACCTTTTACTTATTCGGGCTTCCCGATGGTTAAGCTGGCGCGAGATCTCGTTAAAAAAGGCGAAATAGGCGAAATTTGCAAAATTGTTTTAGAATATCAGCAGGGTAGCTTTAGGAAGATTGATTTTACTAAGCCTTTGGATAAGCGCAATACTTGGAAGATGGATCCTAAAAAGTCTGGCGCGAGCTGTGTAGTAGCGGATATTGGAGTTCACGGGTTTCATCTTATTGAGTATGTGACCGGGCTTAAGGTTCAGTCGCTATTAGCGGATTTATCGTCTTTCGCGCCTGGCAATAAACTAGATGATGACGCGTCGATTTTGATGCGTTTAGCTAAAGAAGAGGGCGGCGAAATTACGGCTAAGGCTTCGATGGTAGTATCGAAAGTGGCTACGGGTGAGGAGAACGGCGTCCGCCTAAGAGTATATGGCGATAAGGCTTCGTTATTTTGGAATCAGGAGTCGCCTAATTATCTTTCGGTTAAATATCCGTTCGAAGCGGAGCGCATTTATAAGAGAAACGCTCCGTACGTAAAGGAAATATCCGACGCGGCGACGCGCTCTTCGCGGATTCCGGCCGGTCATCACGAGGGCTTTATTGAGGGATTTGCGAATATTTATTCCGAGTTTTGCGCGGCGGTTCGCGCTAAGCGCGTCGATTTTAGCGAAGAAGCGCGTCAATTCGACTACCCAGGCGCGGAGGAGGGCGAGCGTACCATGCGCTTTGTAGAGGCGGCGCTAAAGTCAAATTCGTCTTCGAATAGCTTTATATCGCTTTAAAAATGAGTATAAACTTAATTTAATGCTAACTTAGCATTAATAAAAAATAGATGCGTTATTTAAGCTAAATTTTTGGTATAATATACTTTCAGAGCGGTTTAATTCCATTTTGAAAGGGATATACATAAAATGAAGCGCGCTGACGTCGACAAAGTCCTTATTATCGGTTCTGGCCCTATTGTTATCGGGCAGGCTTGTGAATTTGACTATTCCGGTACCCAGGCTTGTAAAGCTTTAAGAGCTTGCGGTTACAAGGTAGTTCTCG
>JAGBTH010000135.1 GCA_017631385.1 Kiritimatiellia bacterium | reverse complement strand
GCCAGACTTAACTGAATTAAGGGTGCGTTTAAAAACTTTACCGTTAGGAGCCACCACGTTTAAGAAAACATCGAAGCGGTGCGAATCATCTAGATTGCGAACGAGCGAGTGATCCCAATCGGTTACATAAAAGCCAATTTCGATTTTGTCTTTGGTGGAGACGTTTGGCTTTATATAGTAAGTTGAAATATAAGGGAACTGAAATTCGACGGGAGTAACGTAAGACTGCTCAACTTCAAGCGTCTTTTTAAGTACCGAGGGATCCGTATACTCGCCTGGGACTACGGGAGCGGCGAGCGCGGCAGAGATAGATAATGACGCAAAAATAGCGTTGAGTATTTTTATCTTCATAATAGAATCTAAATAATAGGTTAATCTAGGACTAATAACGACACATAAATTATAACAAAAATTCGGGTTTTGAGGCAAATCTGAGAATTGATTGTCACCTTTTTATTTTTATTTCCGCTTTTCATCTCTTTTTTTTGGTAAAATATTTAAAATATGAAATGTAAGTTTGGATTCTTTTTTATTATATCTCTTTTTGTAGGCGTTATGTTCGGCGCTGAATGGGCTAATATTGTTCTTGAAAATAGAGTTGGCGGGCGCATGGCGTCGTGCGGCTATTTAAAAGGTAAGGTCGTATTACTCGATGTGCGCGATTATTCTAATGAAAGTGATGCTCTAGAGACTTCTAAAATTCAAGAAATATGGGCGGCTTATAAATCTAAGCCTTTCGTCGCTCTTGGTTCACATGTTGGAACTGATGATATAGCCGAGGTTGTCAGCATAGTTAAACAACGTCATTTAGCATATCCTATTTATTCTAAAGTAGCGCTTAAAAGTGATGCTGGTACATTGCAACAATTTAAGCGCGGCATTTATGTTTTTGATCCTACTTTAAAGCGCCTTTATTATGGGCTTGATCCTCACCAAGCTATGGGGGTAGTAGGTAGCGCGATTTTTGCGGCGACCATTCCTTCGACACCTAAATATTGGAAGACGATATTAGATTATGAAATAGCTAATTTACCTGGTCAGGCGTTTTTAAGACTTCGCGATCTTAAAAAGAATCATAAAAACGTTTTTAATGAGTTATCATCCTCGTATCCTGACGATGTTGCCAGGTATTCTAAAATATTGAGTGAGTATAGTGCGAATAGTGAGATTAAAAGGTTAGCTAAGTTAGTCGAAATTACCCGTCTTGTTAAAGATCGTGATAAAACTTCGCGTACAGCGCAGAAATTGTCATCAGCTAAATTGGAAAGCATTATTAAGCAGTATTCAGATCTTTCCAAGAGCAATGATCCATTAATCGCCCAAGAAGCTAAGAATTCAATCGCTGATCTTAAGTTTGTTAAAGCTGAATTGAAAAGGTAGAAAAATGCAAAATATAACTGAGATTTTAGATAAGAATGCTGCGACATGGCCTGATGATGTAGCGTTAGTAGAAATTAACCCCCAGGAACTCGAATCGCGTCATACTACTTGGCGCGAATATTCGCTTATTGAAAGTTCCCCCATTGAAGCTTTTAGAAGCGAGATGACATGGCGCGAGTTTAACGAGAAGGCGAATCGCTTCGCTAATTTCCTTTTAAGCCGAGGGTTAAAGCGCGGCGATAAGGTAGCGATTCTTCTTATGAATTGCATTGAGTGGCTGCCGATTTATTTTGGTATTCTTAAAGCCGGGTGTATGGCTGTTCCTCTTAATTTTCGCTATACAGCCGAGGAAATTAAGTATTGCATCGATTTAGCTGATGCCGATACTCTTGTTTTTGGTCCTGAGTTTACGGGGCGCGTTGAGCAAATCGCCGATCAGATTCGTCATTTAAAGATGAGACTTTATGTAGGTGGTGATTGCCCGAGCTTTGCAGAGAGCTATTCTAGTCTCGTATCTTACGCGTCATCGCGCGCGCCGGCGATTACTATGGCGACTAAAGATGATGCCGCGATTTATTTTTCATCGGGTACTACCGGGTTTCCTAAGGCTATTGTTCTTACTCACGAATGCCTCTTACATAGCTGCAAAGTTGAGCAGAATCATCACGGTCAGAAAAAAGAAGATACCTTCCTTTGTATTCCGCCATTGTATCATACTGGCGCTAAAATGCATTGGTTCGGCAGCTTCCTCGTTGGCGGTAAGGCGGTTTTACTTAAAGGTGTTAAGCCTGAATGGGTTTTACGCGCCGTTAGCGAAGAGAAGTGCTCGATTGTCTGGCTTTTGGTGCCGTGGGCTCAGGATATTCTTGATGCGATCGAGCGCGGCGATGTAAAGCTCGAAGAATACGATCTTAGTAAGTGGCGTCTTATGCATATTGGCGCTCAGCCAGTGCCGCCCGCTTTAATCAAGCGCTGGAAGAGCATCTTCCCACATCATGATTATGATACGAATTATGGGCTCTCAGAATCTACGGGTCCTGGAGCTGTTCACTTAGGTGTTGAAAATATTGATCATGTTGGTGCTATTGGTGTCGCGGGCTATGGTTGGCAGACTAAGATTGTCGCGAGCGACGGTGTAACACCCGTCAAGCCTGGCGAAGTTGGTGAACTCGCTCTTAAGGGGCCTGGCGTTATGAAGGAATATTATCGTAATCCTACAGCGACGGCCGAGATCCTAAAGGAGGGCGGTTGGCTTTTGACGGGTGATATGGCTGAGGAGCGCGATGGTTTTATTTATCTCGTGGATCGAGCGAAAGATGTTATTATTTCGGGCGGAGAGAATCTTTATCCTGTCCAGATCGAAGACTTCTTGCGCGCCAATCCAGCGGTGAAAGATGTAGCTGTAATTGGCTTGCCCGATCCGCGTTTAGGCGAAATTGCCGCGGCGATTGTTTCGGTTAAAGAGGGAATGACGCTTACCGAGGACGATATTAATGATTTCTGTCTCGCGTTGCCGCGTTATAAACGCCCTCGAAAGATTATTTTCGCTGAAGTGCCGCGTAATCCGACCGGTAAAATCGAAAAGCCTCTCTTAAGAAAGCGCTATGGCGCTGATGCGCTCGTCGCTCAGCAAAATGGTCTACCTCAGTAAGTATTGTTGTTATACTTAACCGAGCCATTTCTTAATGGTGTTTAGTGCGCTTTTAAGCTCTATCTTTGAAGCGAGTGACGATAATGATACGCGCAAAAATGCTTGCGTTGGGTTTTTGCGCGCGGCAAAACGACATGAGTGGCATACTATAACGCCATTATTGAGTAGCTCTTGCTCAATTTCAGGCCCGTTTCGCCGCGCCGAAGGTAGAGTAATGGTTCTAAAAAACGGTATATCCTTCGCGATACGGCGCTCTTCGGGGAATATCTTATTAAAGATTGTGTTCATCTTTTTCGCGCATTGTATTTTTTGAACTATGAGTTTTTCGGCGCGTCCACTTAAAATTAGTTCGCTCATAATTTCAGTATCTAGAGCGCTAGCTTTTATAGTTAATCGGTGATGAGCATGCAGTAATTTTTTTAAGTATTGCTTTGGAGACGCTACGAATGTTACTCGTAAGCCAGCTGCCAAAAAGCGAGTAGCGCCTGTTAAGTGAAATGTCTGATTCGGTAATCGTTCAAAAAATGTACCTGAGTCATTAGGAATGAGCGTTGCATCATCTTCTAGGACCAATAACTCATTTTCGTTTATTATTTTAGTTAACTCATCCTTTCTTTTTTTAGACATAGTCACCGTTGTTGGATTAGCGCAAGTCGGCATTAGAAAGACGCCCTTAATTTTGTTGTGTTGAGAGGCTTCTTTTAATGATTCAGGGAGCATTCCTTCTAAGTCGCCTTTAATAGGTACTAGTTTAATATGGGCGAAGCGAGCAGCGTCAATTAGATTACCGTAAGTAAATTCGTCAACGGCGAGGCTATCACCAATATCAAAGAAAGCTAGCATGATGGTTATTAATGCGCTATGTACACCCGGAAATACTACGGTTTGATCAGGTTGGATTTTAGCTCCTAGTCGTGATATCCATAGTGCGCCAGCCGATCTATGGCGCATCGTGCCGTTTCGCTCAGAGTACGAAAAGAGTTGTCTCGTGTAATCGCGGTTTAAAATGTCGCGGGCTGTCTCGATAAGAACATTTTCTCCTAGCTCGGGGAATCCCTGCACAGCGCCAAGATCTAGTATATTAGAGTTCTCCTTATCGGTTTTGCCGGGCATTGAAGCTACGAACGTTCCTCGCCCTATAACGCCATAAACTAATCCTCGTTCGCGGCAGATGTCGTAAGCACGCGTTACTGTCGTAAAGTTTATATCAAGATAATCGGCGAGTTCGCGCTGTGGCGGTAAACAAGTTCCGGGCGGCAGCACGCCCGAGTAAATGTCATGCGCCAGTTGTGCCGCGAGCGAAAGATAACGAGGGCGCGTAAGAGTCGCCGGATTTGGCTGCCAATTTAGCGGATGAAGGGTAAAATCGTTTATAGGCATGATTTTTGTAATCCATACAATATTTGAAATGTATTGATTATAACATAGTGATAAAATATTCGTCAAATATTCATTCATAAGAAAGGTGATGAAAAAAAATGAAAACTCCTAATTTAAATCTTGCTGAGACTCTTAAGGGTGGTGTTATTATGGATGTAACGACTCCAGAGCAGGCTAGAATTGCCGAGGATGCTGGAGCGTGCGCTGTTATGGCTCTTGAGCGAGTTCCCGCAGATATTCGAGCGGCTGGCGGCGTAAGTCGTATGAGTGACCCCGGGATGATTCGCTCAATTCAAGAAGCCGTTAAGATACCTGTTATGGCTAAGTGCCGTATAGGCCATATTGTAGAGGCGCGAATTCTCGAAGCGATTGGTATTGATATGATTGATGAAAGTGAGGTTCTTTCGCCTGCTGATGATAAGCTTCATGTAGATAAGCGTAAGTTCTCTGTACCGTTCGTATGTGGAGCTCGTGATCTAGGAGAGGCGCTTAGACGAGCGGGCGAAGGCGCAATGATGCTTCGTACTAAGGGCGAGGCTGGAACGGGCGATGTCGTCCAAGCGGTACGCCATCTTCGCAAGATTGAACAGGAAATCCGTTGGTTAGTCGGGTTAAGAGAAGATGAACTCTATGATGCCGCTAAGACTTTAGCTGCTCCTTTAGATCTTGTAAAGAAGGTTCATAAAGATGGGCGACTTCCAGTAGTTAATTTCTCGGCAGGTGGTGTAGCTACGCCAGCTGACGCGGCTCTTATGATGGAGCTCGGCGCTGAAGGCGTATTCGTTGGATCGGGTATTTTTAAGAGTGGAGACCCGGCTAAACGCGCAGCCGCAATCGTTAAGGCGGTCGCCAATTGGAAAGACGCAAAGATGTTAGCCGAACTTTCGTCAGGTCTCGGCGAGGCTATGGTAGGCATTAACCCTGACGAAATTCGCACCATTATGGAAGCCCGCGGCATTTAAGACGTAGTTAGGTGTTTCTAGCACTATTAAAGGTAATTTATATTTTAGGAGTTTTGCTAATAAAGATAAAAATGTGGTATAATATGAATGTTTTCTGATGGAGATACGAGCGTTAAAAGCGCGAAGTTGACTCGTTAGAAGATGCTATAGCTTGGGAACTGATTGCTTTAAGCGCGGCAAAACCGCCAAAAGTTTTCCACCCCCAAGCGTTTAAATCAATTTGCATAGCTGCAAAGTGGTCGTTAAGAGGAACGTGAGAAATTTCAGAAGGACGATACTTAGCAGAGGAACGCATAGGCGTTTCCTCTCTTTGTATTTCCTTCAGGGTTATTCTCACGACCCCTCTTGAGATACGAAGAGAGGTTTTTTATTGCCTTAATTCGTATTTGACTATAAGTAGCAATACTTATGTGAGGAAATGCCCGATCCTTGCTAAGTGAAGATAAATAAGGGTTATAAAGGGATAGATAAAAATGGCTAAACGAGTATTGTTGATGGCGATTATCGCTATGCAGGTAGTTGCGGGATGGGCTGAAACAGAAGTTGTTAATGGTATTGAATGGACTTATACTATAACGGATGGTAAGGCGAGTGTAGGTGGTGGCTCGTCTTCTAAGACAGCTGTTTCAAAAACGACTTCAGGAGGGATAACGATTCCCTCTACATTGGGAGGTTATCCCGTTACGAGTATTGGGTCTTATGCATTTTATTATTGCGATTCACTAACGAGCGTTACGATACCTAATAGCGTTACGAGTATTGGGGGATATGCGTTTTATGATTGTAGTTCGCTTGTGAACGTAATCATACCAGATAGCGTCACGAGTATTGGGAATAAGGCGTTTTATTATTGCGATTCACTAACGAATGTTACGATACCTAATAGTGTTATGAGTATTGGTGAAGAAGCGTTTAATAGTTGCAATTTATTACAAACTATCATTGTAGATAATGATAACAATCATTACAAATCTATCAATGGACTTTTGTTAACTAAGGATGGGAAAGTTCTTGTAACATGTCCAGGAGCAAAAACAAATGTTACTGTGCCCGATGGTGTTATAAGTATTGAGGATCGTGCGTTTAAGTTTTGCCGTTCTCTTACAAGCGTTATAATATCTGATAGCGTTACGAGTATTGGGTATGAGGCGTTTATGTTTTGCAGTTCTCTTACAAACATTGCATTGCCTAGTAGTGTTACGAGTATTAGGGCGTGGGCGTTTAGTGCTTGTGATTCATTGCAAAATATTATTGTAGATGATGATAATAATAATTACAAATCAATTGATGGAGTTTTGTTATCCAAGGATGGAAAAGTTCTTATTGCATGTTCAGGAGCGAGAGTACATGTTACGATACCTAATAGCGTTACGAGTATTAAGAATTGGGCGTTTTATTATTGCGATTCACTTACGAGCGTTACGATACCTAATAGTGTTACGAGTATTGGGGATTATGCGTTTCTATTTTGCTATTCGCTAACGAGCATTACGATACCCGATAGTATTACGAGTATAGGGGATGAAGTATTTCGTTATTGCGATTCTCTTACGAGTATTACGATACATGATAGCGTCACGAGTATAGGGGATAGAGCATTTGAGTATTGCAAGTCACTTACGAGCTTTACAATACCTGATAGTGTCACGATTATAGGGGAATATGCGCTTCGGGGTTGTGCTGACTTGGTAAAAGTGTCGCTGCCAATTGCACTTAAAGAGCAGGTAGAAGAAAGGGATGTTTTTGATGGTTGTTCTGATGATTTAGAGATTGTTTATCGTGAGCCTGTTGAGTGGGAGTATACTGTAACGGATGGTAATGCTACGATAACATACGTTCCTGAGACGGTTTCGGGTGAAGTGATAATTCCATCAACTTTAGGCGGTTATACAGTCACTAGTATTGGGGATTTTGCGTTTTGTGAGTGCTCCCTTAAGAGTGTTACGATACCTGATAGCGTTACAAGTATTGGGCTTGCTGCGTTTTCTTATTGCGAATCGCTTACAAGCGTTACGATACCAAATACCGTTACAAATATTGGGGATGGTGCGTTTAGCGATTGTTATTCTTTGCAAACTATTATTGTAGAAGAAGATAATAATAATTACAAATCGATCGATGGACTTTTACTTTCCAAGGATGGAAACGCTCTTGTAGCATGTCCTGGAACTAAGACAAATGTAAAGATACCAGACGGAGTTACGAGTATTCGGGATGTTGCGATTGCTGGATGCCGTTTTCTTACGAGCGTTACGATACCTGATAGCGTTACAAATATTGGGAATTCAGTGTTTGCTGAGTGCATTTCACTTACGAGTGTTACGATACCTGATAGCGTTACGAGTATAGGGATCTATGCGTTTTCTTATTGCGAATCACTTACAAGCGTTGCAATACCTGATAGCGTTACGAGTATAGGGGAGTATGCGTTTCAGGATTGTGCTGACTTGGTTAAGGTGTCGTTGCCATTAGCGCTTAAAGAACAGGTTGAGGAAGGTAATGTTTTTGACGGCTGTTCGGAGGATTTAGAGGTCGTTTATCGTGTACCGGGGGTGGAAGAAATTAGTTCTGCAATTAGCTCAACTTGGGGGTATGTTGTTTCTGGGCTTGGCTCGCTCGGTAATGAAGTAGCGATTGTCTTTACAAACAATACCGAAAAGTCAATGTCGATGACTTTACCTAAAGGCATAGAGAATGTTCAATTACTCGTCGTCGGTGGTGGCGGCGGTGGTGGAGCTGATAATTATGCGGGTGACGCGCGCCAGGGTGGAGCTGGCGGCGGCGGTGGTGGCGTAATTGTTGGTACAATAGCTAAGTTGGATAAAGAGACTAAAATTGCAATAACAGTAGGCAATGGCGGCTTAGGGGGTATAGCTAGTAGTAAAGCTAATAATAGTAAGTATGGAGCTGGAACTCAAGGCGGCAATTCTATAATAAATATTGATAATATTGATATTGTTGTTGCTAATGGTGGTGGTTGCGATATGGGCGCAGATTCAGCTTTAGGGTATACGAATGGTAGCGATGGCGGCTCTGGTGGTTCAGGTGGAGGAGGACGTCCTAATAAATTAGGTGGCGTAGCTAACCCTGGAACTGTAGTTGAAAATTATCTTTTAAGTTACCAAAAATATGGTAATAATGGTGGTAATGGTTGCGCTGTCGAGAATGATAAGTATGGTTATGGTGCGGCTGGTGGTGGCGGAGGTGCTACTGCTACTGGTGGTAATGGTACTAAGGGCGATATTTATAAAGGCGGTAATGGCGGAGAAGGGTTGTCGTCTGATATTACTGGTGTTATGACGGTTTATGGCTCTGGCGGCGGCGGTAGCTCAACGTGGGGTGAGGCTGGCGCTGGCGGAACTGGCGCGGGTGACGGCGTATATGGTGGTAATGGTAAGCCAGCCTTAGCTAATCAAGGTGGCGGCGGCGGCGGTGGCTCTCGTAAATGCAATGGTGGAGCTGGCGGTTCGGGTATTGTAGTTTTACGTTTTGTTATAGCTAATGATTCTTCACTTGATGAAGTATTTCCTGAAATTTCTGAAGATTCCAAAGTCGCTACGGTGCTTGAGGGTTCGGCTGATGCGAAACTCGTTGAAAATATTAAGACTGCGGCGGAATACGCGGCGTTTCGTGAGTGGGCTTTGAGCCTTGAGAACGTTGCACTTGAAGAAGTTAAATCTTCTCCTAATGCTTGGCTTTCGTACGCGCTTAATACTGAAAAGCTAATAGTTACAGCGCCTAAAGAAGGTGATATCGTTATTGATACATTCGAAACATCTTCGACTGATGGAGTATTTGAGTTTATTGTTAAACTTAAGGATATTCAGGTTGGTGATGGAGCTCTGGAAGAGAATATTCGTAAAGTCCTTGGTATTGAGGGTGCTACGGATTTCGAAAACGCTACTTTTTCGACAGATTTAGTTGAGATAAAGGTAGTTTCGGTAGAAAAAGGTAATTTAAAGTTTACAGTTGAGCCTAATGTAGTGAGTGACGGATTGAAGACAAGCCTCCCTACTAAATTTTTCTTCCGCATTAAGTTGTTCCCTAAGAATACAAATGCTACACGCGATATGGTTCAGCTTTGGGAGGGCGGTCCATATTGGGCGACGACGAATATCGGTGCTGAAAATCCAGAAGATTCTGGCTATTATTTCTGGTGGGGTGATACAGTTGGTTATAAGTGGGAGAACGAGAAATGGATAGCAAGCGATGGATCTAATTCGAATTTCTCATTTAGTGAAAGTAATACGCCAACTTTTTATAAAGACATCTCTACTTTGCAAAGTGAGGGTTGGATAGTATCGAAGGATGGGACATACGTTCTGGCGCCTGAATATGATGTTGCGCAGAAGCAATGGGGCGGCGATTGGCGAATGCCGACAGAACTAGAGTTATATAAGCTCGTCTTCATGTGCGATTGGACTTGGAGTTCGCTGAATGGCGTTAATGGCTATGTTGTTCGCGGTAGAGGCGATTATGCTTCAAATAGCATCTTTCTTCCCGCTGCCGGCTATGGCGAAGAGGCTTCGCTTGATGATTTTGGTTCGAAAGGCAGCTTTTGGTCGTCTGAGCCGTACTCGAATAGTTACAGTGCTTTTGAGTTGGGTATCTTTTTGGACAACGATTGCGTAACGCACAGCGACATCCGTTACTATGGGCAGACCGTTCGCCCAGTTCAAGGGTTCACCAATAGTGAGCATAAGTGAGCGCATTCAATTCTTTAATAACTGTTATTACTTGAATTAAGATAATCGCTAGAATAACTAAGGGATATTCTGTTATTGAGATGAATTTTAAAAAAGACACTCAAGACGTTGGTTAATAAAAGTAAGGTAGGTGATAAAATGATTTTTAATTTAGCCTCAAAAATAGCGAGAATTATTAAGATAAATCTTTTAATTTTGTTCTTAGCGATGCTCGTTTCGCCAATTATGGCGCAGAATACATCAAGCTCAGACTCGCTTTATTCTTTTTGCGGTTTTAGGGCTGGTGAGGATGAGAAGAGGTGTAAAACTATGCCATCACAGTTTGGGGAAGATTTTGTTCGTGCGCGTAAGGCATTTCGAAAATTTAAGGATGTTCGACTTACGTTTAAGGATGGGAAGCTCGCGGAAGTTTTTGCGGCAGCCAGATTTAAAAATATGAAGCCAAATGCGGTAAAAAAAGAATTGGACGCGATATGTAAGGATTTGGCGAAAAGTGGTATTCTTTTTGGGCCATACGAAATTCGAGGTAGTAAAAATGAGATTTATGGTCATAGTTCTGTAGGTAGAGTTAAGATAAGTGGTGATATTGAACCAACTGTAAGATTTACTGGAAAAGGGCGTAAAACAGAGAAGTATCACGAAATCTGGGTTAATATTACATGGGATGTCGATAGAATTGTTGGAAGAGCTAATCAGAAACCTATTTTTGTAAAAACAGGATATTATTCTGGTCAAAACATTTCGCGGTGTAATTTTATAGAAAAAGTATTCGGTGTAAAATTTGGTGATAATATATTGAAGTATATTAAGCCTTTAAAAAGTGAAATAGAAAGTAACCTGTGTTTAGAATTCCTTAAATCCTCCGAACATTTTTATATTAAACCGCTTTCAGCGTTAATATGTAACTGTGATTATATAAGATTTAATTGCAATACAAAAGATATTTTACAAAGTATTAGTTTAATACCTAGTAAAAAAAATAGTGTTATGTTTGATGATTTTAGCGCGGCTAGACTTAATGCACGAAAAGGTTTTGAAGGTGCATGTTCTCAAGTTAAGCGATGGTTGGATTTAGAGAAGTTTGAAATTAAAGAAGATCTAATTGAGCAAGAAGGTTCGGTATTATATAATGCGTTTTGCGAAAGCAGGAATGATGGAATTTGCGTAGAGATATCTTGTGCTGTTAGAAAGTATCATTCTGGTCCTTTTTCCGGCAAGTTTTGCATAGATCGTGGTGAGATTAAGCTTATTTATATTTCTGAAGAAGAAAGAGCTAAAGAAGAGTGCGAAATGGTTATGAAGAAACTCAGATTGCCTAGAATATATTTTAAGCCTCCAACAACATTGGTAGATGCAGTGGAATTTTTTCGAAAAGCGGCTAAAGATTCGCAGGCAAAGTTAGAGATTGCTTTTGATTATAAGAAAGGGGATAGTGTACCTGTTATCCCTATTATAGGTGCACATGATATTTCATTTTATGATGCGCTTAAGCTTGTTTTGGATGCGGTAGGATATAAATTTACAGCATCTAAGGGAGTGATAAAAATAGAGCGAAAATGATAATATTAGCAATCTCTGAAAAGTCTATTAGGGTAATGTGGTTTTTCAAAGCGGTGTCGTTATTCGAAAACGGCGCCGCATTTTTTACCCTCACGAGCTCAAAGATCGTAGGGTATGACGGCTCTGAGAATTATAAGGCTGCTGACTTAATCGCCGCGGTGTATGCGAGAACGTGGGGTGACGTTCATGCTTGGATTCACATAAACGGCTACGATAAGTTTAAGAAAACGAAGAAAAAAGGCAAAAATAAAAAGAAATAAAATTGCAAAATCCAAGTATGAAAATATGAATGGTAAAACATCATAGAAAAAGTGTAGTTTCTTTTCATGGTTGGATTTTGTAAAAATATAATTTAATATTTATATATATATATATAGTATTATTTATTAAGTTATCTCTCTATTTTTTGCAAATCCAAGCATGAATCCAACCTTGAAACGATTTTCATAGTTGGATTTTTTGGGTTCTTCTATAAGTGTTAATATTTAGCGTTATGTTTATATATATGGTTAAATATAGGCATATTCTTTGGTAAATCCAAGCATGAAACGTTTTCATGGTTGGATTTGCTTGGTTTCGCTACGCTCAGTGGTCGCATTTTAGGAGCTTATTTCGCCCAAGCTCCGCGTGACCTCGCGTAAATAGCGCACAATTTCGCACAATTTCGCCCAAGCTCCGCACAATTTCGCACAGTATACGCGTTTGGTGAAATGAAGCGCATCATTTACGTCTAAGATGCGCTTCTCAGCGCACTCACGAGCGCATCAAAACGCGCCGCCTTGCGCATCTAACGCATTTTGTACCGTCTACTTCGTAGTACAGAATGAATAAAAGCTAATGACGAGCGGCAGATATTTCAGAGTGTGCGCTACTGTCCACAAAAGTTAAGATGTGCTATAATATAGGGACTATGAAAATACTTGGAGAGCCGATTTTTGCTAGAGATACTGAAGGGAAACTCCTTTCACGCATTGGTACACTTTTTCTTAAGACGTCTGGCTTAGTAACGCGCAATGGCGTTCATGCTATGCAGCGTATGATGTGGCTGGATGAATTGAATTCAAAGCGTAAGGCCGACGGCTTAGAGCCTTTGTCGCGCGCTGAAGAAGAAGAGGAGTTGTCTCTTTCGGTCGATTTGATTTTTACTGACGATATGGTTCTTATTCGTCCTGATCCTGATCGTGTTGATTTAGCGTTTCAGGCGGATGAAATTTTGCAGACAATCGTATCTAAACGTAAGATTCGTTTTCTTAATACTCATTCTGCTAAAGTTCGCAATGCTCTTAGAGCGCGCGGCGAAAATTGGCGTATGTCGCGCTCTCCCATTTCGCCAGAGGATATGGTTAAGCTTGTAGAGCGCTCTAAGGTAGCGATTCATGGTGAACCGATTTATTACTACAATAGCGCTACAGGAACGCGTTATCTTACGGTTGGCGCGTCGAATTTGCTTATTCCGCTTACAGGCGATGAGTTGAAGGCTAATATTAAAGAGCTTCAAACAATGCTTTCGCGGCGTAATCGCATCGGCTATCCTGAGCTTGATTTATTCCCTGTTACAACTCCCATTGAAATTAAGCAAAGTATTAAATCGCTTGATACCGAAACGATGTCGGTCGATGAGCTTAAGGCTGAGATCCGCAAAATCGATATTCAATGGCGTATGTCGTTGCCTGTTGAGTTGCGTGAAGAGACTGTTGATAATGTCGAGTGGCGCAATGCGATGTGTCAGGTTTTAACTCACGAGCCGAATGATACTCTTGTAAAGGAGGGTGATTTAATTCAAGGTATTTCGCCTGAGTTTTATCGTCAGATTGAGTGGCTTCCGGGAGCGCGAGTTGAGAACGGTGAGATTATTTTTGATCCTCTTTGGGAGGAGTTTGATCGTACTCATGATCCTGAGCTCGCTCAGATATGTGATCCGCGTGCGCGAAATATCATTTTAAATTTGTCGCGTGTATTTAGCGAAATTGATTATGTAAATGTCGGGCGTATTGTATCTTCGCTCGCGCGTGATCCGATAGCTGGCTCTAGGCGCGGCAATGTTTATATTATGCAATGTAAGGAAGTTGGTCTTCCCATAGCCCACATTTATATGTTCCGATTCCAAAAGTGGGGTATTGCTGAACATCTAGACGAGGGTAAGGATCTTCTTCATGCGATGCTAGAGGCGAATGATTATTCTGACTATATCTTAGATCGTCGTCTTATGTGCCGTCAGTTAGGTATGAAGCTCCCAACACATGTTGGATTTGGTCAGTTTACAGAACCATATCATGGTAATAATCAGTATCGCGGCACTCTCGTAAGAACGGCGTATTTCGCGCGTTCGTATATCTCGGGTACTGCATCTGATAAGATTCCCACTTCTAAATATCGTAATCCTGTCTTTGCATTGAAGTTTGCTCAATTAATGGGTGAAGCCGCGGCAGTTGATATGATCGTTGGTCGCCGTTCAACAGAGACTAACGAGAATCTTTTCGATAAAAATTATGAGGTTATTCAGTTTGATTCGAATGGAATTCCGGCGCGTCTAGTAGTTACTGAGCATACTGGTAGCTTTGTAGATTATTTGCGTCCATTAGAAGAGTCGATTGAACCTTATGCGAATGTTATTCGTCGTCGTCTCTCGCTAGTTACTGATCCTGCCGCGTTTAAGTCGGCCTATGTCGCTCAGTTTGAGACTACTCTTGCTTCAGTTCAGTCGAAATATCGCTCGCAACGCCGCGCGTTCGATTGTCTTTTTGTCAATCGTCCGTTCGATGTTGCAGGCTCCGGCGCATATCGTTGGGCTAAAGTTCTTGAGCGTCTCGATAAGTGCGATCCAGCGAAAGTTTCGAAGTCTCTCGCTGATGCAATTGTATTGTGATACAAATGTTAGATTCTAGTATATTTGGATATGAGTTTAAGAATTCTTCGTTGCTCGAAGAAGCTCTTACGACACCATCATTTAGAATGACAACTCCTAAGGCGGCGGATAATCAGCGATTGGAATTTTTAGGAGATGCCGTTTTAGGATTGTTGGCGACTGATTGGCTGTATGCTAATAACCCCTCGCTTAAGGAGGGGGAACTTACAGGCAAGCGCCAACACATGGTTTCTACTACTGCGCTTTGTGAAGCGGTAGATGGTACTGATTTTATAACGCGCTTACGGCGTAATAAGGGCGCTCAAGAGCTGTCTATAAAATCGAAGACGGTCGCTGATGCTGTAGAAGCGGTTCTTGGAGCTGCGTGGCTAGACGGTGGGCTTGAGGCGGCGAAGATTATATTCGATAATTTGGGCCTAACTAAAAATTCGTGTTTTGGGGAGCTTGATGGTAATCCTAAGTCAATGCTGCAACATCTTACCCACGCGATGAATCCGCCTAGAA
This sequence comes from Kiritimatiellia bacterium, assembly GCA_017631385.1. Lineage (GTDB taxonomy): Bacteria > Verrucomicrobiota > Kiritimatiellia > RFP12 > UBA1067 > UBA1067. The sequence continues at coordinate 11,337 of JAGBTH010000135.1, read as the reverse complement.
TGCCTATATATCGCATAGTTAAAACCGCAGGTACTAGTAATAAACCTATTTTTACTGTTGAAGCGTTTGTAGAAGGAGTGGGCTCTGCTAACGGAGAAGGCGGTTCTCGCCGCGAAGCAGAGTCAGCTGCGGCTTTAAATATGGTCGATAGGATTAAATAGGTCATAGATTGAATACTCATTAATTGTAATTAAAAATGAATAAGTTTATTAATTTATTTTCCTTTTTTTTCGCTTTATTTCTTTCTAATATTGCTTTTGGGGTAAATAGCGATTTAAAGAATATTAAGATTGACGCTGAATTGCCGGCTGGTAATATAATTGTAGATTCTATCGAAGATGGTGTTGTTAAGATTCAACAGGATCTGCGTGATTCTAAGCAGTGGTTTTATTGGGCGTTTCGAGTAAGAGGCGCTCAAGGGCGTACAATAACATTTGATTTTACCAATAAAAAAGGGGGCGGTCCTGTTGGCGTTAGAGGGCCTGTAGTTTCGACGGATGGAGGATTGACTTTCAGCTATCCATTGGATGGTAAGTCTAAAAGCGACAGTTTTACATATTCGTTTGGTCAAGATGATAAGGATGTATTGTTTTATGAGTGTTATCCGTACGTTCGCTCAGATTGGGATCGTTTTATTAAAAAGCACGAAAAATATTTAGGTAGTCACATCGCTCTTGAGACTCTTTGCCGTTCGCGTAAGCTCGCTGATGTTCCAGCGGCGAGATTCGGATGTATAAATAAAACGCCTAAATTTCGCTTCTTAATTACAGCGCGTCATCATGCTAGTGAGACTATGGGCAGTTTTGTACTCGAAGGCGCGGCGGAAACGTTTTTAGGTGATGATGCGTTAGGTGAGTGGCTTCGTGAGAATGCGGAGCTTATGGTTGTGCCATTTGTCGATTATGACGGTGCTCAGGCGGGAGATCAAGGTAAAGGTCGTAGGCCTCATGATCACAATCGCGATTATCTTCAGTTTATTTATCCTGAGACGAAGGCTATAACGCAGTGGATCGCAACTCATGCTAATGGCTCTTTACATACCTTTTTGGATATTCATTGTCCTTGGATTAGAGCTTGGGAGAATGAGAAGGTTTATTCACCGCTAAAAGATCCTAAGATTTTACCTGATGTTAAGATCGAGAAAAGGTTTTCTGAATTATTGGAAAAAATCCAATCAGGTTCGATGAAATATCGCGCTAAGAATGATATACCTTTTGGAGTAGGCTGGAATTCAGGTAAGAATCACGCCCAAGGTTGGCCCGCTGCGACTTGGGTAGGTAAGACAGTTAAAGATCTTAAGATAGTACGCACCTTTGAAATTCCTTTCGCTAATGCTGATGGAACGGTCGTAAAACCTGAAAATTGCCGCGAATTTGGGCGCGATATAATGAAAGTTGTATATTTAATCGCGTCTGAAGAGCAGTGAAGTAAATTTCTCTATTCTTCACCTGATTTTATCGTCGAATTTATGATATAATATTCGGCATGCGGGACTGGCGATTACGGGCGTGTGCCTGAAGTGGAGTTTACCACGTGGACCGCTATCGAGGGAACTCGAATGTGTCGTTCGCCTGGGCTTTATTCTTCAAAATAAGGTTGTGGATATGAACTTCGAAGAAATTAAAGAGCCTAGTTGGGATGGCTTTGTCGGTGGTCAATGGCAAAAAGACATTGATGTAGCCGTTTTTGTGCGTCTTAATTATACTCCATACGAGAATGGACCCGAATTCCTCGCTGATGCTACAGAGGCGACGAATGCGCTTTGGGGTAAGCTTCAAGAGCTTCAGCACGAAGAACGTGCGAAGGGCGGTGTCTTGGATATGGATACCGATATTGTATCGTCGATTACCTCGCATAAGCCCGGTTATCTCGACAAGGATCTTGAAAAGGTTGTTGGCCTTCAGACTGATAAGCCGCTTAAGCGCGCATTTATGCCTTATGGTGGTATAAAACTCGCCGAAGAAGCGCTTCGCACTTACGGTTATACGCCTAATCCCGAACTGCACCGAATTTTCACCGAGTATCATAAGACTCATAACCAGGGCGTATTCGACGCGTATACGCCAGAGATGCGCATAGCCCGCAAAAATAAGATTATTACGGGGCTTCCCGACTCGTATGGTCGCGGTCGCATCGTGGGAGACTATCGCCGTGTCGCACTCTACGGTATCGACCGCCTTATCGCGGCGAAGGAACATGATTTGCCGATGGTTGGCGCAGGTTCCATGCCCGAGGACGTAATTCGCGGACGCGAAGAGGTTACCGCCCAGATTCGCGCTCTAAAGGCGATGAAGGAGATGGCGCTTTCGTACGGCTACGACATTTCTCGTCCCGCGATGAATGCGCGCGAAGCTGTTCAGTGGACGTACTTCGGCTATCTCGCTGCTATTAAAACTCAGAATGGCGCGGCGATGTCGATTGGGCGCATTTCGACATTCCTCGATATCTATATCGAGCGCGATATTAAGCGCGGCGTTCTTACCGAGGTCGAAGCTCAGGAGCTTATCGATCACCTCGTTATGAAATTCCGTATGGTTAAGTTCGCGCGTATTCCCGCTTACAACGAGCTCTTTAGCGGAGATCCCGTATGGGCGACGATCAATCTCGCGGGTATGTGCGGCGATGGGCGCAGCATGGTTACTAAGACCGACTTCCGTATTCTCCATACGCTCGAAACGATGGGACCCTCGCCCGAGCCTAATCTTACGGTTCTTTATTCACCGCGCTTACCTAAGGCGTTTAAGGATTATGCCGCTAAGGTTTCGATTGATTCGAGCAGCGTCCAGTACGAGAACGATGAGGTGATGCGCCGCGTCTGGAGCGACGACTACGCCATCTGCTGCTGTGTGTCGGCGACTCAGACTGGTAAGGAGATGCAGTTCTTTGGAGCTCGCGCGAACCTCGCTAAGTGTCTTCTTTACGCTATCAACGGTGGTGTTGATGAAGTAACTCGCGTACAGGTGGGCCCCGAGTTCCGCCCGATTACTGGCGACGTTCTCGATTACAATGAAGTGTTGCACGCATACGAGCGAATGATGGATTGGCTCGCAGGACTCTATGTCCATACGCTTAACATCATTCACTTTATGCATGACCGCTACAATTACGAAGCTTCGCAGATGGCGCTTATTGATACTGATGTTAAGCGCTCGTTCGCGACTGGTATCGCCGGCTTTTCGCATGCGATTGATTCACTCTCGGCCATTAAATACGCTAAAGTGCGCGTAGTGCGCGATGAGACGGGGCTTGCGGTCGGTTACGAGACTGAGGGCGATTTCCCGCGCTACGGCAACGACGATGAGCGCGCCGACGCGATTGGCGAGTGGCTCTTAACGGAGTTTATGCGTAAGATTAAGAGTCATCATACTTATCGCAACGCGATGCCGACGACTTCGATTCTTACGATTACCTCCAATGTTGTTTACGGTAAGGCGACGGGCTCGATGCCCGACGGACGTAAAGCGGGTGAGCCGCTCGCTCCTGGTGCGAATCCCGCTTATGGCGCTGAGCAAAACGGGCTTCTCGCCTCGCTTAATTCTGTCGCGAAGCTCCCGTATGAATATGCGCTTGATGGTATTTCCAATACCCAGACGATTCATCCTTCTGCGCTCGGTAACGACCCTGAAACGCGCGTTTCGACGCTCGTGTCGATCATGGACGGTTATTTCTCGCGCGGCGCTCACCATCTTAACGTCAACGTTTTCGGTACGGAGAAGCTCATTGACGCGATGGAGCATCCCGAAAAGCCCGAATACGCTAACTTTACGATTCGTGTAAGCGGCTACGCGGTTAAGTTCATAGATCTTACGCGCGAGCAACAGCTCGATGTAATTAGGCGTACTTGCCATAAGAGCTTGTGATAGGTCGGATTCATTCTTTTGAATCGTTCGGCGCGGCGGACGGCCCGGGAGTACGATTTATCGTATTTCTGCACGGCTGTCCGCTTCGATGTGTATATTGCCATAATCCCGATACTTGGGCGAATGATAAGAGCGCAATGGAATTATCGCCCGAAGAAGTTTTAAAGCGTGCTTTGCGTTATCGCGATTATTGGGGTGAAAAGGGAGGAATAACGGTATCTGGTGGAGAGCCGCTTTTACAATCGGAGTTTGTGGCTGAACTTTTTGAGTTGGCGCATGCTCAAGGGGTAACGACTTGCATTGATACGTCGGGAGCTTTATTTAGGCGAGGAGATGCCGCGATAGAGCGACTTATCGCCGCGACAGATACGGTCCTTCTTGATATTAAGGCGTTTGATTCTAAACTTCACCGCGATGTAACAGGCGCAGATAATTCGCAAATTTTGGACTTCGCGCGTTATTTGTCTGAGAAGGGAGTTCCGACTTGGATTAGGCGCGTAGTAGTTCCTGGGCTAACCGACGGCGAGGAAGACTTATGTAAGACGGGTGAGTTTATTAAAACGCTTAAAAATGTTGAACGAGTTGAGATATTACCTTACCACGATTTCGGTATCGAAAAATGGCGCAATCTCGGCTTAAAGTATCCTCTAGAGGGCGTTCCGTGTGCTGATGACGCGCTAGTTCAGCGAGCTAGAGCTATAATTACCGCTTAAATTTGAAGATTTTAAGCTTTTTGCGGCGTTTTTTAGAAATCTAGATGATTTATTAGTAATTGGTTTTTGCGTTAAGAAGCATAATTTGATAAAATATTAGGAGTTTAATTAATTGGTAGAAGGAGAATAATTATAATGAACAAAAAAATAGCGACTGTTGCGTTGGTATTTGCTGCGGCGACAATGAGCGCGGCAGAATTGAATACGAGAGCGTATCTTGAGAGCCGTCCTGATTGGCAGCGTCTTAATGAAAAGGCTGTTTCGCTCGCTAAGAAGAATATGGAGCAGCTTGAAGGTTGGAAGACCCAGATGACTTGTATGCCCGGCGTCGGTATTATTTGGCAGTGGGATAGCTGCTACATGGCGCTTTACGGAGGTTATACTCCCGGTAATTACAATGGTCTCGGCAACCTCGACAACCTTTATACGATGCAGGGTGAAGATGGCTATATTTCAATGGCCTACACTTATGAAACTCGTAAACCTACTTGGGCGGGTCGCATTAATCCTCCGCTTTACGCCTGGTGCGAGTGGCTCTACGCTCAGCGCACGGGAGATTTAACGCGCTTACCTAAGGCTTATGAGGCTTGCTCTAAGTATTACCGCTGGCTTAAGGCTAATAGAACTCGTAAGAATAACGGTCTTTATTATTTCGAAGATACGGGCTCTTCGGGTATGGATAACTCTCCTCGCAGCGGTTACTTCGCTGAGCATCAAAAGGGTAGTGACGTATGCTTCGTCGACCTTTGCTGTCAGCAGGTTCTCGCGGCGCGCTGCCTCGCTAAGATGGCGCCTTATGTAGGTAAGGCTGACGAGGCTAAGGCTTGGAATCATGAAGCTGATCATCTCGCCGAGAAGATTAACGATCTTATGTGGTGTGAGAGGACCGGTTTCTACCACGATCTTTATATCAATACTAATAATAAACTCGCTGTTAAGACAGCTGCCGCGTTCTGGGCGCTCGTTTCGGGCGTCGCGACTCCCGATCGCGCTGCTAAGCTCGCCGCTCACTTAACTAATGAAAATACCTTCGGCTCTAAGTATCCCGTTCCTTCGCTTTCGAAGGATGATCCTAACTACGATTCGTATGGTGGTTACTGGCTCGGTGGTGTTTGGCCGCCCATCGTTTATATGACCTGCCGTGGTTTGCGTGAGAATGGTTATGGGGAGCTTTCGCGCGAGATTGCGCGCAAGCACCTCGATCAGATGTGCGACGTTCTTTACAACTATAGGACGAAGCCGAAGAGCAAGAAGTTCTCGTTCGCTTCGGCGACCGACGAAGAGATCGGCACTATCTGGGAGTGCTACGCGCCTGAGTTCGCTGAGCCCGCGCGCGATAAGCTCGGTAAGCAGGTTCGTAAGAACTTTGTCGGCTGGGGTGGCTTAGGTCCGATCATTCTCTTTGTTGAGGATATCATAGGCCTTGATATCAACGCTCTTGAAAACAGAATTGATTGGAGAATTTCTGAGACTGGTAATCAGGGTATGAAGGATATTCCGTTTAACGGCGGTAAGGTTTCGCTTTCTGCATTCGTTCCGGATAAGCGCTTCTTTAGCGTTACTGTTGAGACCGATCGTCCTCTGCGTCTACGCGTTTTCTCGGCTGACGGCACTCATCGTGTAGTTAAGTATATTAAGCCTGGCGTCACTAAGTTCCACTCTCGCGAGCCCTCGGCTGAACATGACGCTCCAATGGAATAAAATAACTATTTTACCTAACTAATGTACCTTAAACAATTAGATGTAGTTGGCTTTAAGAGTTTTGCCGATAAGACTCGACTTACATTTGAGCCCGGACTTATCGCTATCGTAGGCCCTAATGGTTGCGGTAAGTCCAATGTTTCCGATGCTATTCGTTGGGTATTGGGTGAGCAGCGTCCGACAGCGCTTCGCTGCTCTAAGTTAGTTGATGTAGTTTTTAACGGTACTGATACTCGTAAGCCTTTGGGCTTAGCTGAAGTTTCGATTACCTTTGCTGATTGCGAGAAGGAGCTCGGTACTGATTACCATGAAGTTACGATTACGCGCCGCGTGTATCGTGATGGCTCTGGTGAGTATCTTATTAATAAGCAGCCTAGTCGCCTTAAAGATGTTCAGCATCTTTTTATGGGTACGGGTATCGGTACGAGCTCATACTCTGTTATGGCTCAGGGTCAGATCGACGCGATTTTGTCGTCTAAGCCCGAGGATCGCCGCGCTGTCTTCGAAGAGGCGGCTGGTATTACTAAATTTAAGGCTGATCGTAAAGAAGCATTACGAAAGATTGATCAGACTGAGCAGAATCTTTTGCGCGAAGCTGATATTTTGCGCGAAATGAAGCGTCAGATTGGCTCTTTACAGCGTCAGGTCGGTAAGGCTCAGCGCTATAAAGAGTTGCGCGATGAATTGCGTGGTCTTGATATTTATGTTTCTAAGCAGAAGATTCACGATTTTGACTTAGTTCTTGAACAAAACGCCGCTAATCGCCAAGAAATCGAGAAGGCGATTCAAGAAGCCTCTGAGACTGTAGCCGAGGCTGAGGCGCGTCAACAGTCGTTGCATCAAGAACTTCATCAGCTAGAAGAGCGTCTACAATTTCTCGCTCAAGAACAGGCCTCGGCTGACGGTGCGTATCAGCGCGCTAATGAGGTAATTGGCGTTAATGCTCAGCGCATTGAAGAATATCGTCGCTTCGCTGAGCGTGATGGCCGCGAAATCGCGGATACTCGTCGTCAGTTAGAAGATATTAAGATGCAGTCTGAGTCTTTGGCTCAGAAGACGCGTCTTTTAGGCGATTCCTTAGCGGCCGCTAAAGAGGCTCTTGATGAAGCTGAGACGATTTTTACAGAATCCCAGCGTAAAATTGATTCCTTAAGATTAAGCGTTCAGACGGCTCGAACAGAGTCTGTTCAATGTGATCGCCGCGCTACAGCGATTCGCGATGAGATAGCCCAGCTTGAGGCGGCTTCGCGCGAGGCGATTATGCGCAATGAGCGGCTTAAAGCTGATGAGGCTAATTTAAGGGTTACATTTGAGTCTTCATCTGCCGCGCTCGCTGAAGTTCGCTCTCGCGCAGATGCGGCGCGTAAGGTCGAATCTGACGCGCTAGAGCGCCATGAGAGCGCTAAGAGTGCGCTTGAGTCGTTGCGTTTTGAGATTCAAAATGCGCGCGATCATCTAGGCGAGATGCAGGCTGAAGCTGCGGCTAAAGAAGCTCAGCTCGCTATGCTTAAAGATGAGGCGAAGGCGAAAAAGATTCTAGAGAATATTTTTGAAAATACTGACGGCGCTGTTAAAATAGCTGCGGTAGAAACTGGTAAAAACGGAGTTGAGATTAAAGAGGGCGACCGATTAGTCGAACATCTCGCTCTTACCGAAGAGCAGGTAGAAACTGCTGAGCAGCTCTTAGGCGATATGGTCTTAGTTGGCGGTAATAATGGAGTTTGGGATCCGTCAACATCTATTGAGCCTTTATCAGGCCATAAGTCGCCCATTACCGAGGCTGAACTATCATTAGAAGAGCTTAAATCTAAGATCGAGGCTGCTAAAGAGACTTTAGCGACGGGCGCCGAGAGAATAGCCGCGTTAACTGCCGCGCTTTCTGAATCAGAAGCCTCTCTTACTCAGTCGCGTCGTATCGCAGCTCAAGCTGAGGGCGAAGCCGCGTCATTAGAGCGAGATTTCGAGGCGGTTAAATCGCGTCTTGAGAATGTTTCTAATGAGTTGGCTGTAGCGCTTAAGGCTAATGCCGATGATACTGAGCGCCGCGCGAGTCTCGCTAATGAACTAGAAGAGGTAATCGCTAAGCGCGATGCGTATATGGATTCGGTTGGTAATCTCCAAGAAGAGCTTCGCGTTATGGAGATTGATAATGTTAGCGAATCCCAGCGTCTTACTGAGCGTCGTATTGCCGCTAGCCAAATGGAGCAGGAATTATCGTTCGTTGGTCAGCAGTCTGAGAGTGCTGATCAACGCCGCGAAGAATTAGAGCGTGCTATTGAAGGCCGTGCGAGCGGTATTAGAGGTTACGAAGAATCTATCCAACGCCTTACTGAAGAAAGCGGCGATTTGTTAGATAGCCTTGAGACGTTAAAGGCTAAGGCGGCTGATTGTCATGTTCGCATGGACGAGGAGCGTTCTCGTCGTGGCGAAATGATGGAGAAGTTGTCTGAAGCTGATAATATTCTAGCCGCCAAGCGCGCAGGTTTAGATCAGGCTCGTGATTTTAGATCTAAACTCGAAGTTCAGGCCGCCGAATCTACGATGCGCCGTCAGAATATTTATGATCATCTCCAAGATGAGTATGGTTTATTTGCTGACGCGGTATTGCGCGAACCTGATCCTGAGTGGAAGAAGGGCGTTGTTCCGCCACTAGAAGAATTAGAGACTAAGGTCTCGCACCTTCAATCTGAAATCGCGGCGTTAGGCCCTGTTAATATGGTCGCTATAGACGAGTGCCGCGAGTTAGAAGAGCGTTATGCGCGTGAGAAGGCTCAAGAAGAAGACCTTTTAGCCGCTAAGACTCAGATTTTAGATCTCATCAACAATTTAAATACTACATCGTCTGAGATGTTTAAAAAGACATTTGAACAGGCTAATGCCAACTTCCAGACGATGTTCACTAAGCTTTTTGGTGGTGGCGAGGCGAGGCTCGTACTTTTGGAGAACGCTGAAGATCCGCTTGAGTGTGGTATCGATATCATCGCGCGTCCTCCGGGTAAGCGTCCTCAGTCGGTTACGCTCTTGTCGGGCGGTGAGCGCACTATGACGGCTGTCGCGCTTTTGTTCTCGATCTTTATGATTAAACCGGCGCCATTCTGTATGCTAGACGAGCTTGATGCGGCTCTCGACGATGCTAACATCGGGCGATTTGTAGAGCAGCTTAAGGAGTTTTTAATTCAATCTCAGTTCCTTATTATTACCCATAATCAGCATACGATTGCTGGCTCTGACCTTGTTTACGGTGTAAGTCAGCAGGAGAAGGGTGTCTCACGTATTATTTCGATGAGACTTTCTGATCTCGGGGTAAAGAGTAAAAAATAATTTATTTAATGAAATAGGTGTAAATATGATAGCTTCACGTAGACAAGCTCGCGAATGGGCGATTCAAATGTTGACGGCGGCGGATATAAATCCGCCTGATGATAAGGTTCAATTTTGTGAAGATTATTGGGCTACTCTCGCGACTCTCGATGAGAGTGAGGGTGGCTTTAAGGTAAAAGGTAAGTTGAAAGACTTTGCTCAAGAGCGCGTAATGGGCGTTCTTAATAATTTAACTGAGATAGATGCGATTATAGAGCCTCTTCTTGAAAATTGGGATATGTATCGCTTAGGTACGGTTGAGCGCTCAGTAATACGTATGGGTATTTGGGAGCTTAAGTATTCTGATGTACCAGCTCCCGTAGTGATTAATGAGGCGGTTGATTTAACAAATTGGTTCTCGACACCTAAATCAAGAACCATTGTAAATGGCGTTTTAGATACATTTTCTAAAAGCCTTTAATTTATTGTCGTCTTAGTGGTGGTGGCATCCGCCACACCCTGAGGCGCAATGAGAAGCGCAGCCGCCAGTTCCGCAGCCGGAGGCGCAGTGAGAGTGACAACCACCGCCGTGGTGACCGCTACAATTAGGCGATGAAGTTGGCGTGAGTTCACCTGAGATAAATTTTTCAATCGCTTCATCGGCATTGCCTTCGACTCCAGCGAGAGCTACGATACCTGCTGCTGCGAGTGCGCCGAGAGATCCTGGACCAATGTTACCGCAGATAACGGCATTAACGCCGCGCATAACGAGCCATAAGCCTACAGCTTCGTGACTTTCGCCTTCAGTTTCAGCGACTTGAGAGTCAACAACCTTATCATTTTCAATGCTGTAGATTTTGAATTTTGTAGCCTTACCAAAATGTTGAAACACATCACCGCTTTCAAAAGGGATTGCTATAGTCGCATTCATAGTATATTTCTTCTTGCCTTTATATAATTCTTTTATTAACGAGTGTAAAAATAATGTATCATCTTTAGCTGATATAATCAACAATTATATTAACTTTTGTAAAACAGGTAAAATTAAGCGTTTAGATTAATTTTATGATATAATTTAAACTATGAAGAAAATAATAATGATTTTAAGTTCAATGTTTCTTGCTGGCGCCCTAATGGCGGGCTCAAAGGCGACTGCGGATATTGGTTTTGAGCGTATTGAAAATACTAAGATAACGCGAATATTCCGTCCTGCGCGTTATACGCGAGGCAATACTAATCTTATACCAGTTCAGCATGTCGATGACGCTTCTTGGATATGGTCGACCACGAATAGGCCGGTTATGCGTCAGTTTGATGATTGGAGCACTTATACAATGGCAGAAGGCTCTAGTGATGTTGAGTTTTTAAAGTTTCGTAAGGAGTTTGATGTTAAAGAAGGCGAAGGCGAGCTTATTTTCGACGTGTCGGGCGATGAGAGGTTTTATCTTACTTTAGATGGCGAGTTTGTAGCGCGAGGGCCTAATCGCGGTCCTGTCGAGAATTGGCAGTATCAGACGTATTCGGTTAAAAACCTTAAGCCCGGCCGACATGTTTTCGAGGCGGTAGTTTGGAAAGTCGGTATCCATTCGCCTATGGCTCAGGTTTCTCATCGCGGCGGTTTTGTTTTCAGTGCCGAGGGAGCGTACGACGCTAAACTTACTACCGGTAAAACGACGTGGAAAGTCGCTGAAATTGAGAATGTAAAAGCGTTGAAAATTCCAAATGAAGCGTGGGAGGTCGGCGGACAGTTTGAGGTAAAAGGG
>JAGBTH010000134.1 GCA_017631385.1 Kiritimatiellia bacterium | reverse complement strand
GCAAGAACTTCAATTTTAATTATACTAGCCATATAATCAAACGATATCCTATTATAATTACGGGCTAGAGTAGCCCTTTGCTTTGCTAAGGCGATATTGTCCGCTGTAATCGTACCGTCAGAATCTTCAAAATTATAAGTTGATTCATGAGGCTTAATGGTCATCGCCTTATGTGAAATATGTCCTAGAGGCAAATGTGTAACTCCTACCCAGCAATCCTCAAATTCACACATTAATAAAACTCTAGGCTCATTACCGCCTAACTTAATAGTGTCAATTCTTAGAGGCTTTTCGCGTGACAAAAGTGCGACGCCATATTCACCGCCGTCAAAATTTATAGCTTTACTAAAATGCCAGTTTGTTACACTAAATTGATTTTCATTAAGATTCTTAATAATCTCCTCGCATGAATTAATTTTGCCCACTCGAGAAGTAAACATATCAACTTCTTGAAGAGAAATAAAGCGAGGCTTTTCTTTAGCAATAACCGCCGCGCATCGGGATAAATCAAATCCTTTATCTGAAGTTTCACCATGGCGAATATTATAACTCATTATTTTAAATGAATTATTTAATCCAAATGAAAAAAGAGGGATTAATAATAATATAAAGATGATATTTTTCATTTTGTAGCCTTACGAAAATAAAAAAGCTAGATATAAATGCGGGAATTTTAGGTCGATTTATTTATATATGAATCTTAAACTCCCGCATTTGAGTGTCATTAAATGACTTTTAGAGAGTAGCGATGCATTCAATTTCTACTTTAACATCCTTAGGTAGACGCGCTACCTCTACACAACTACGTGCAGGGCGAGTCTCGCCAAATAATTCAGCATAAACGCCATTAAGCGCGGCAAAATCATTCATATCTTTGATAAAAACAGTCGTTTTAACAACATTGGAGAGTGAAGATCCAGCCGCTTCAAGTACATTTTTTAAGTTAGTAATAACTTGGCGGGTCTGATCTTCGATAGTAGTGGCCTCAATAGTATTGGTAGCTGGATTAATTGGAATCTGACCAGAGCAAAAAATAAAGTTCCCGACCTTAAGAGCCTGACTATAAGGACCTAATGCTTTAGGTGCATTTTCCGACGCAATAACATCAATCATTTTATTATCTCCTTTTTAAATATATACTAGAAAAATCCTATATTGTATTTTGAATAGGAAAATAGTTATGATTTTCATTATAACACATTATTGTGTTTTAATGTGAAAGAAATTCTCGAAAATTTTTGATGCTTCTCAATATCTCATAAATTTGATATACTTATAGCAATAATAGTAACCCTAAATTTAAGGAAAAATTATGAGCGATAAAGTTACGGCTTTACCCGCGAACGTTCGTCGTTACGCGAAGTATCTTCTTATTATGTCTGGCCTTGGTGGTCTTATTTATGGTATTGACGTAGGTGTAATCGCCGCGGCATTGCCTTATATTCGCAATACGGCTGATTATTCTACAGCTCAACTTGGTTTTATCGTTGGTGCGGTTTTGTGGGGTTCGGTACTTTCGTCGCTTTTTGCAGGTACTTTAGCTGAATGGTTCGGACGCAAGAAAATTATTATCACTTCAGCGTTTTGTTTCTTTATTTCGATCCCTGTGATTTGTGCGTCGGGTCTTTTTGACGGAGGCAACTTCTTCCTTCTTACTTTAGGTCGTACGCTTCAGGGTGCTTCCGCGGGTCTCGTAGGCGTTGTTGTTCCTATGTACCTCGCAGAGTGTCTTGATTCCGATTCTCGCGGTAAGGGTACTGGTATGTTCCAGCTCTTGTTGACGATTGGCTTAGCGTTCGCTGCGGTAATTGGTCTTGTAGTAACTGGCCTTGTCGGCGACTCCGATGAGGTTATTAAAAAGGTCGGTAAGGCGGCTGTTAAGCCTGAGCAGATTACTTCGTGGATTAAGGCTTGGCAGACGATTTTCTGGTGCTCGGCTGTTCCTGGTTTGATTCTCTTTCTTGGTGCGTTTAAGCTTAAGGAATCTCCTCGTTGGCTTTATAAGAAGGGTCGTAAGGATGAAGCTCTCGCTTCTCTCGCTGCTAATAATGGCGAAGTGAAGGCTCGTGAGATTCTTGATGAGATGCTCGCGGCCGATGCCGCGGCCGAAGCCGAAAAGGCTGCTATTGCTCAAGCCTCGAAGGGTGATAGCCTTATTCAGCGTAAGTATATTTATCCTTTCTGTCTCGCTGTTATTATTCTCGCTTGTAACCAGACTACTGGTATTAACTCGGTACTTAACTATACGGTTGATATCTTTAAAGAAACTGGCATGACGGGCGTTTTCGCCAACTACAGCGATCTCGCTATTAAGCTTGTAAATGTCTTTATGACGATTATCGCGTGTGCACTCGTAGATAAGAAGGGTCGTAAGTTCCTCTTGAAACTTGGTACTTCCGGTATCATCATTGGTCTTTGCGGTGTTGGTACTATCTTCTTCTTGATTAAGTCGGGGCTTGTCGCGGCGAGCTTTATGACGGGTATTTTCGCTACAATCTTCTTCTTTATGTTCATCGCTTTCTACGCCGTTGGTCCTGGTGTTTGCGTATGGCTTGCGCTTTCTGAGCTTATGCCTACGCGTATTCGCGCTACGGGTATGTCGATTGCGATGATTATCAACCAGGGTGTTTCGGCTACGATCGCGTCTATCTTCCCGCTTTGGACTGGAGCTTGGGGATACGCTCCCGTATTCTTCTGCCTCGCGGGCTTTACGGTAATTTACTTCATTACCGCGGCGTTCTTCCTCCCTGAGACTAAGGGTCGTACGCTCGAAGAGATTGAACAGTACTTTAAGACCGGTAAGATGCCGGAGAAGAAGGGGGCTTGAGCTTTAAGTTCAAGTTTCTCGGTACGGGGACGTCGGTAGGAGTCCCGCAGATTGGATGTTCTTGTCCAGTCTGTACATCCACCGACCCCCGCGATAAGCGCCGCCGTTGCGGCGCTTATGTCTCGTCTAATGAAGGGGCGTTTTTAATTGATACCCCCCCCGAAATGCGCGAAGCGTGTATTGAGTATGGTATCAATAAGGTTGATGCTGTACTTTTAACTCACGCTCACATGGATCATATCGCTGGCTTTGATGATATTAGGCGCTTTAATACGATAAATGGTACGAGCGTTGAATGTGATCCTAATTCTCCTGGGGCGTTTGGACGAGTTACGCGTATTATCGGTAAGCCTATGAATTGCTATGCGTTGCCTGAGACGATTGAGGCGATGCATCGCATTTTTCCCTATATTTCATCTCAAGGTGGCCAAAATGGTCTTTATCGTCCACAAATTGAGTTTTTAGATAATTCAATGCCTTTTGAAGTTTGTGGATTAAAAGTTGAGGCGATTCGTGTTTCTCACGGTTTTCCTTGTTGCGGGTATCTTATTTCTGATGGCGTTAAGCGCTTAGGGTATATTTCTGATTGCCATGAGATAGCTGACGCGGAGATTGAGCGCTTAAAAGGCGTTGATGTTATGGTTTTAAATTGCTTAAGAGTTCGTGAGCACGCTACTCATCTCTCGCTCGCTAGAGCGAAAGAATATCTTAATAAAATATCACCTAAAAAGGCGTATTTAACTCATCTTTGTCATGATTTTTCCTACGTTCAATGGTTGGAGATGCTCCCTAAAGATGTTGAGGTAGGGTATGATGGTTTGGAGGTACAGTTATGAAGTTAAAATTATTAGCTTTTGTTTCATTTTGTTTAGTTTCGGTATTTGCACAAGCTCGTATGAGAGCTCTTACCGAAATTAGTGTAGATCTTCAATTAGATGTTAATACGTATGTCTCGGGCGAGCGTGTGCGCGGCGTTATTGATGTTAAAAATCTGTCGCCCGATAAAATTAGTGTTGGGTATCCTAATTCTCGCGACAAGTTGATTGTTGAAGTTTTTCGTTCGAATGATAATGTTCAGTTGGAAAGATCTGGTAAGCCGCGTCAATTCGTTTCAGAATTTACATTAAATTCTAATGAAGGCTTGAAGTTAGAGGTATATTTAGGTGATCATTATAATCTAGAAGAGGTTCGCAATTATCGTGCACGCGCAGTATTAGTTCATAATAACTATCGTTTTGAAGGTGGTTTTCGTACTTTCTCTGTAGTTCCAGGTATTCATATAGCTACAGCGAAGCAAGTCTTCGCTAAGCATAAGGGTAAAAGCAGAAGATTTAACATTTTACGCGAAGCGCGCAACGGTATTGAACATTTGTTTTTATCGGCTCATGACGAATGGGACAATGGTAAAATCGAATCGCTCGGTACGACTGATATAGGAGCTATGCTTCGTATAACTAAACCAACGATTTCAATCTTGGATGGAGGTGAAGTAGTTGTTATTCATCGAAATGGCGCTGATTCCTTTGTCAGGAGTGAATTTTGGTCGATGCCTAATGTGCTTCATTTAAGAAGTCGAATTCTAGTTGGCGATCCTGCTACAGCGGGTCAGGCTCGTATTCAGGAACTGTATAAAAGAGAAGGCGGTATTAAACCTGTTGACCGTCCTTGGTGGAAGTTTTGGTAATGAATATTCTTGGTATTGAAACTAGTTGTGATGAGACTGCCGCGGCTGTTGTTAAGGATGGGCGCGTCGTTCTTTCGAATGTTGTCTATACTCAAATACCGCTTCATCGTCCTTATGGCGGAGTAGTCCCTGAGATAGCTTCTCGAGCTCATGTTGAGAAGATTTCTGAAGTTATTAATGAGGCTATAGCCAAGTTTCAAGAAGTCGAGCCTGATGGTCTTATAGACGCTATTGCTGTAACTTATGGGCCTGGGCTTTCGCCTGCATTAATTGTTGGTCTTAATGCTGCTAAAGGCTTAGCGCTTTCGTTAGGAGTTCCTCTTTATTGTATTAATCACATTGAGGCTCATCTTCATACTCCTTTTTTGCGTGATTATGGTGAAGAATCACCAGGCTCGATAGAAGCGCGAATGCCGGCTTTGGCGTTAGCGATTTCGGGAGGCCACACGAATTGGTTTGAATTATCTGAATATGGCTCTTATGAACTTTTAGGTCAGACGCTTGATGATGCGGCCGGTGAGGCGTTTGATAAGGCGGCTAAACTTCTTAATCTTGGTTATCCGGGCGGACCTAAGATTGATGCGATAGCTAAGGCTTATCGCGCAATATTCGGCTCTGATACGCGTCGTTGGAAGGAATCTTTAGAGGTATTTCCTAAGGGTTGTCCGCGTGAGGGCGTTTCATCTCTTGCTGGATTGCCAGCTGATATGTGTGTGTCATTTTCGGGGCTTAAAACGGCGCTTTTAAGGTATGTTCAGAAGCATGAGGAATTGTTAACGCCGTCGGATGATGAGCCTCGTATTGAGTATAAGAGTGGCGAAGAAGTAACGCTCGAATTAGCGCGAATTGTATCTTCTTATCAAGAAGCGATAGTTGGCGCTGTAGCGGATCGTACCCGCACAGCCTTACGCCGCGGCGAATATCGCAGCTTTATTATTGGAGGTGGAGTTTCACTTAATTCGAGGTTGCGCGAATCTCTTAGTCAATTAGCCGAGAAAGAGGGCGTTGAGTTTTTGACCGCGAAGCCTAAATACTGCGGTGATAATGGCGCTATGATCGCGGCATTAGCTTATTATAGACAAAATTTATCAGGTGACGAAGCTCTCAGTATTGATGTAGCTCCATCACTTGAAATTGGCTAAAGACCGTTTTTCTCGCGCTCGACCCAAGCGTTTCGCATGAATTTTACGGAGCGAGAGAAAATTTGGTCAACATTAGCTGATGAAGAAATATCTAAAATTTCTTTAACTTCTTCGCTAGAAAGATGAAAGCGCGTTTTAAACAGCATTACATAAGCGCGCTCAGGGTCTAAATTCCATAGATCTTTAAAGCATAAGTGGGTCATGTGCCAAACTTCTGATAGGTGAGCTTTTTTATCTTCTGAGGGAATTTCCATCGTTGCTTCGCCATCTTCATTATCTGAATGAGCGTTCTCTATGGAAATTTCACCATGCTTATTAGGATTCGCGTTCTTAATAAAGCCGCGCACATAAGTTCTCAGCCATCCTTGAAAGCTACCCCCATCATTACGATAAAGCTCAATCTTTTTACGCCCTATCATCTCATTATAGAGCATTCCCATTAAATCGCCGTCTGTTAACGAAAATCGCGCCATCATCTCTTTATTCTTAGGTGACTTAACTTCTTGAGAAATAACTTTCTCCCAGACTAACTTCCAGCCTTCGTCATCACCTAATTTAACTAATTCATACCATTCGCTGTCTGTCATAATAATTATCTTTTTTTTTAAGCGAATGTTAATAAACCTGGTACAGGTTCAGATTTAGGGCGTTTAAGCCAAACGCCTTTCTCGTGCTTCCCTTTAATAAAATCATTGTATGATATAGCCCCTACGCCATCCTTAATATCTATACATGTACCAGCGAATTCAAAAATAGCCTTAGATATTTTATTACCTTCGCCGTCCTCGGCTTTAATCTCGAACATATCTCCAGAAGTAGCTCCGCCTTTAAGAACAAAATTCACCGCCCAACGCAATTTTGGCTCTTTCAGGTTTGTTGAAAGAAATGTGAGTGTTATTGTTTTACCATCTGGAATTTTCATATTATGTCTTTTGGCTGTTTAAGAGATACTGTGACTGACGCAGAGCGTAATCCCTTAATAGCACCGGACTTAGTTACTTTAAGATTAACTGCATTTACGGCTTTATCTTCTAAACATGTTGTTGCTGCGAGATATGCGGCGCGCTCAATCATCATACACTTAGCGTCTTTAAGCCGCATCGAAATCTTCTCTGTAAGCGCAGCATAATCAGCAGTATCAGCCAGATTATCACTAAAAGCCGACTCTGTTGAAATTTCAAGCTCCGCGTCAATTATAAGTTTCTGAAGTCTCTCGCGCTCATCAGGCCTATCGCCGATTATACAATCGACCTCTAAACCATTGAGCGCAAGAGTCATTTTTTCGAGAGCTGTCATTTAGCTTAAATTAAATTCTACGAGGTGTCGCAATTCCAAGAAGGTCAAGCCCCGTCGAAAGAACTTTACCGAAGAGTTCACAAAGCTTCAATCGCGCACACTTTACGGCTTCTTCGCTCTTAAGAATGGGCGAATTCTGATAGAAGCTCGAGTAAAGCTGCGAGGTCTGGAACAGGTAATCGGCGAGAACACTCGGCTTATACGCCTCTGCCGCGCGGACGACGGCGCCCGGGAACTCGAGGAGCTGAAGAGCGAGACGCTTTTCGCTAGGAGTTGAAATATTAAATTCACCAGATGCGAGATCCGCTGCGCCAGCCTTATCCATAAGCGAGCATACGCGCGCATACGCATACTGGAGATAAGGACCAGAATTACCTTCAAGCGCGAGTGCCTTATCCCAGTTAAAGTCAATCGCAGTCCCTGGATCGTGCGAAAGATCGGCGTACTTCACAGCGCCATAACCAATCGCCTCGGCGAGCGCCTCATCGCCGCCGCGCTCCTTAACAATATCAAAGGCTCTGCGCTTGGCTTCGGCGAGCAGTTCTTCAAGACGGATAAGATTACCTTCGCGCGTCGAAATAGCCTTACCCTGAAAACTCATCAAACCAAACGGAACATGAACAAGCTTGACGGTATAGCCCATCTTCGCCGAAATTGAGAAGAACTGCTTAAAGTGGAGCTGCTGACGATCATCCGTAACATATATGATACGCTCTGGATCATAATCAGCTACGCGGCTACCAACACAAGCGAGATCGCTCGTTGTATAATTGTAACCTCCGTCAGACTTACGAACAATAGCAACGCCAAGCTTCTCAGATTCAAGATTAACAATGAGAGCGCCCTCGGATTCCTCGGCGAGCTTCATTTCAAGAAGCTTATCAACCACGCCCGGCATCATCGGATTGTAGAACGATTCGCCACGATACGTATCAAACTTGACGCCAAGCTTAGAATACATACGCTCAAATTCGCCGATAGAAATTTCGATAAACTTCTTCCAAAGCTCTAAATTCTCCGTATCTCCTTGCTGAAGTTTAACGAGTTCAGCGCGGCAAGCATCCTTCCAAACGCCATCTTCCTCTTTAGCCTTCGCCGCCGAAAGAACATAGCACTTCTCGAGATTCGCAACTGTAAGATTGTCACGCTCTTCTTGAGTTAGGCACTCGCGATATCCCTTAATAAGAATACCAAACTGAGTACCCCAGTCTCCAAGATGATTGTCGGCTATAACATCATAGCCAAGCGCACGAAAGATTCGGTCGATAGCATTGCCGATAACAGTCGAGCGAATATGCCCAATATGCATCTGCTTCGCGGCATTAGGCGAAGAGTAGTCAATTACAATTTTCTTACCGACACCATTTTGAGGAATACCCGTCTTATCAGCCGCAGCTAATTCGCCAAGACGCTTCGCGAGCCACTCGCTACTTACGGTAAGATTCAGAAATCCAGGCCCCGCTACTTCGACTTTTTCAAAGCATGACTTATCAAGAGCCTCTACAACTTTAGCAGCCGCTTCGCGAGGATTAAGCCCAACCTTTTTCGCTATCTTAAGCGCATCATTGCACTGGTAATCGCCGAACTTAGGATCCGTCGCGGGAACAACTCTTAATGCGGCGAAATTTTCGCCAGGGAATGCGGTCTCGAATGCCGCCTTTACGATATCTGTTAGTGTCATTTTAGTCTTCGCTATTTTAATAAAAGTTACTTATGTAGAATTATACCAAATTTTAGCGATTATATCAGTATCTGAATGTTTTGTTTTTTGGTATAATAAAAAACGTGGAAGAAAAATATCCTATTGAGCTGAGTGTTATTATACCTTGTTGGAATGTAGCTCCGTGGTTGCCGCGGTGTTTAGAGGAGGTATTTATAGCGTTGCCTCCTAAATCTGAGGTGATAGCGGTGGATGATGGGTCTGACGATGAGACTTTAGAAATTCTACTAGAATTTTCATCTAAGCATCCTGAGCTTAAGGTTCTTTCTCAAAAAAACTCCGGAGTGTCAGCGGCCCGAAATATGGCTTTAGATGCCTCTCAGGGCGAATATATATTTTTTGTCGATCCTGATGATGGTGTTGAGCCAGAGTTTTTTACATTAATGATTAATCGGATGAAAGAAAAAGAGGCTGATTATTGTGTTGTAGCCTTTAAGGAGAGAAGTGGTGGTAATGACGGTAGATGTGGACAGTTAAAAGGGGTGTATGAGTATTCTTCTAATAGCGAGATAATAGAAGGTTATGTTTCTCGCATATTTGGATATTCTTTTAATGACGTGCAGCGATTGTATAAGGGGGAAGCGCTATTTTCGCGTCGAGAAATGGCATCGGTTTGGAGGGCGTGCTTTAGGCGGTCGATAATAAAGAAGTTTAGTATTAGGTTTGATGAGTCGATTGTACTTTATGAGGATGCGATGTTTAATACGGAGTATTTGCTTTATGCGAACTCAATGACATGTATAAATAAAGCCTTGTATAGTGTTACAGAAAGAGATTCAGGCGCTATGAAAACGATTCCTCGAAATGCTTCTAGGTTAGCTCATAATAAATTGCGGCTTTTAGCGGCTAGAAAGCGTCTGGATTTAGCCTCTGGAGGGCATCTTTGGTGTTTATGCGGGGCTTCGTCGGTATTTTCGTTACTGGAGATACTTTCGTTAATGTTTAAATGTAGGCTTTCATGGCGAGAAGGGCGTCAGATTTTACGCGAGTATATGAGCGATGAATGTGTGAGACGAGATATTAGAGAGTTTCCATTATCGTATCGTAAGCCGATTTTAGCATGCGCAGTTTGTGGACTTCGAATTTATAATAAGGTTTTTACATAGTTTTTTTGAAAAAATCGATAAAAATTTTCTCTCAATAAAAAATATAAAATTTCCGCTTGCATTTCGATCGGTAAATATGATATACTTTCCCTCAGTTGAACGTTCGGGTGTGGCGCAGCGGTAGCGCAGTTGACTGTTAATCAATTGGTCACTGGTTCGAATCCAGTCACCCGAGCCATTAAAATAGAAAGAATCCGCTGAAAATGCGGATTTTTTTGTTTTATATGCTATATTAGCTTTTTTGTTTTATTAACGCTCTCGCAATTTTTATTCATTTATTTTCTTTTATGTACTTATTGTCACTATTTATACCCAATTGCTTTTCGTAATACGATTTAGTCTATGTAAGTTAATGGGAGGGGGAGTTTTATATATTATTAAGGAGAGTGAAGTTTGGTAGGAAAAGTAAAAAAGCATTAAAAACAAAAATGCGCTTCAACCTTTATTTCGTAGGTGAAACGCACATTCAAGATGGTGGGCGGTGAGAGACTCGAACTCCCGACCCTCTCGGTGTAAACGAGATGCTCTAACCAACTGAGCTAACCGCCCGAAAACTGTTGCATAGTATATCATATTGTGCTTTGATTTACAATAGCAAATTTAACGATAAGTAATATAGTAAAATTTTCTGCTTCTAAGACAGTTTTGTGCTGACGAGAGTAATCGTTGAAATTATAGATGTTTTAATTTTACAGTGTATTTTTAAGCAGGTTTTTGATATAATGTCGAAAGTTAAAATAAACGAGGTGACATATGTCTAATACTTCTAGAAGAGATTTCTTTAAGGCTGCAGCCGCGGTTACGGCTGTAGGTGCGCTCGGTTCGCGCGGCGCTTTTGCGCGTGATGTTAAGCCTAAGGCCGGCAATAACCCGATCTGGCTTATGACTTCGGCTCTCGCTTTCGAGAAGAATTTCGACGGCGTTGTAAAGCGTGCTCTCGATGTTGGTGCTCAGGGTCTTGAACTCTGTGTTTTCCGCCGCGATACCGACCGTACGGATCACGTCGCTACGCATCTTGAGTATGATAACTTT
This sequence comes from Kiritimatiellia bacterium, assembly GCA_017631385.1. Classification (GTDB taxonomy): domain Bacteria; phylum Verrucomicrobiota; class Kiritimatiellia; order RFP12; family UBA1067; genus UBA1067. Next base: position 7,600 of record JAGBTH010000134.1, on the reverse strand, counting down.
ACGCCTGAGACGGCTCGCAGAGTTATTGATGTATGCAATAAGACGGGGCTTCGTATATCAGTCGGTTCGTATGATAATTTGATCGGCGGCGATCCTGCGCAGCAGATTAAGAACCAGAACCATATCCTTAAGCTTATTCGTATCGCGGCGCTTTTAGGCGGTGATGCGAATGATGTTGTTTGTGGATCGTTCGTCGGTTATGATGTGGAGCTCGGTAATCAGGAGAATGGTTTTGAGAAAAATCTTGAGAAGTTTAAAAAGGTCTTTACTCCAATTTTGAATTATGCCAAGAGCCTCGGCGTAACGGTTTGCGTAGAGAACTGCCCTATGGAAGGTTGGCGCAAGGTTTCTTCGACAGACTGCTATTGCAATCTTCCTGGTTGTCTCGCAGCGCGTAAGCTTATGTACGCGATTCTTGATGACGATAGCGCATTGCAGGAAACGTACGATCCTTCACATGATATTTGGCAACATATCGATCCGAGCGATGTCATTAACGCTATGGATTTCAAGAAGCTTCGCCGCGTTCATATTAAGGGTACGCGTAACTTCCCGTCTGATGCAGAGGCTGTTCACTGGGGTCGTCTCTTCCCGATTCAGAATGTTAATGCTGAATTGGCGAAGAAGGCAGGCGTTCCTCTCGCTGCTCACGAATGGGACCGTCTTAATTACGAGCCGCGCCTCCCCGGCTTTGGCGGTAGCGACAGCTGCGATTGGACGAAGTTCCTCGAGACTCTTATGAAGAAGGGTTACAAGAATCCTTTCGTCATCGAGAACGAGGGTTGCAATAGCTCCCATACCGGTAATGTCGGCGCGACGATGCAGGGCTTTAAGGCGACGATTCTCAATACGGCGCCGGTAATTTGGCCTTTAGGTCCTAATGGCTATGAGTTCGATAAGGCATCGCTTAAGCCGATGACCGACGCGTTCTGCCAGAAGAACATTCCTGTTGTCACGATGGATAATTTTTAATATAATACTATCTAATAAATCAACTTAGAGGAATACAAAATGAATATTTCTAGAAGAAACTTTCTCGGTTCTGCCGCTGCATTTGGCGGTTTTGCTCTTGCTGCTAACTGCTTTGCCAAGGTTTGTCCTACGGCTTGCTGCGCTAAGGCTAAGGTCGGTCTTCAGCTTTATTCAATCCGTGGATACATCAAAAAGGTAGGTCTCGCTAAGGCTCTCGAAGACGTTAAGAAGCTCGGCTATGCTGGTGTTCAGTTCGCTGGCTACTACAATTTCAAGGCTGAAGAGATTAAGAAGATGCTCGACGATAATGGCCTTGAGCGTTGTGGTACGCACGTTCCGCGCGATCGCTTCTCGCCTGAGAATATTCAGAAGACTATCGATTTTGAGCTCGCTTACGGCAATAAGTTCATTTGCTGCCCTGGCGGTGGTAATGTTCCTCCGGGCTTTAAGTGGGATGGCTCTGGTACGGCGACTAAGGAGTCGACCGACTTTATGAAGATGCTCGTTGAGTATTATAATAAGGCTGCTGCGACTGCTGCTAAGTCGGGAGCTCTCATTGGTCTTCATAACCACCAGTGGGAATTTCAGATGAAGCCTGTTCTCGGTTCTGATGAGAACTACTGGGATTACTTCTTTAAGAATACCGATAAGCTCGTTCAGATGGAGCAGGATGTAGGTTGGACGACTTGCGCTGGCTTTGATCCCTGCGAGCAGTACAAGAAGTATCCTAACCGTTCCTTCACGCTTCATGCCAAGGAGAACGGAATGGGTAAGGGCGTTAAGGAGTTCAACGCTATTCTCGGTGAGCCTGGTAAGCCTGGCGCTAAGGGCGTTGAGTGGGATCGTCTCTTCCCGATTTCTGACGCTGATGGTGTTAAGTGGTACGTAGTCGAGTGCGAGCGCCTCGGCGATACGCTCAATGCTGTTAAGCCCTCGATCGAATTCCTCCGTTCTAAGGGTCGCTGCTAATAATTACAGCTGATAATTTAAATGAATAATAATCGTTACTTTTACTTTAGCTTTTTTTACTTTGCGTTTACTAAGCGCGGAGTTAGTTAAGCTATCGTAAAAAAAAGTATAACGGTAACATATAACGGCTCCGCACTCAAAGCGGGGCCGTAATTTTTTTGGTAAAATATAATAAAGGCAAAAACAATGATAATTAAGCTTAAAAACAACGCTAGCGCTTCACAGCTTGAAACGCTGAAAGAAATTCTAAGGGCCAATAATATAGAGCCTCATATATCGTCTGGTCATTTAGAGACGATTATTGGGTGTGTAGGCGATATTGCTCACATTGATCCTGGGCTTATTGAAGCTCTCGATATTGTGGAGTCTGTTCAGCGTATTCAGGAGCCTTACAAAGCCGCCAATCGTAAATTCCACCCTGACGATTCTGTAATTGATTGTTCTGGTGTTAAAATAGGCGGTGGAGCTTTCTCGGTAATTGCGGGCCCCTGTTCAGTAGAATCTGAAGAGCAAATCGTTTACTGCGCTAAGGCAGTTAAGGAGGCGGGCGCTACGATGCTCCGTGGTGGTGCATTCAAGCCGCGTACTTCGCCCTACGCCTTCCAAGGTCTTGGCGAAGAGGGTATTAGATTACTTAATCTAGCTAAAAAAGAGACGGGACTGCCGATCGTTACAGAGCTTATGGATTTCAAAGATATTGAATGTTTCAATGATGTTGATGTAATTCAAATCGGTGCGAGAAATATGCAGAACTTCAATCTTCTTAAAGAAGTTGGCGCATACACTAAAAAGCCGATTCTCTTAAAGCGCGGAATGTCTGCGACAATCCAGGAATTATTAATGAGCGCTGAATATATTATCGCATCGGGTAATCCTAACGTAATTCTTTGTGAACGCGGCATTCGTACATTCGAGACAGCTCTCAGAAATACGTTAGATCTTGGTGTTGTTACGCTTTTACATCGCCTTTCGCATTTGCCAGTCGTAATTGATCCGTCTCACGCTACGGGACACTCGTGGATGGTAGATTCGATAGCTGTTGCTGCGACCGCGATTGGAGCTGATGGTTTAATCATTGAGGTTCACAATGATCCGCCGCGCGCCAAGTGTGACGGCGCCCAAAGTCAAACGCCAAAAATGTTCGCAGAGACAATGAAAAAGATTTCTTCGGTCCGTAATGCTATTGCTAATTGGTAAAAAATAAAGGATTTATAATGTTATGAAAGATATTGCTGAATTGCGTCGCGATATAGATGAGATAGACGATAAAATCGCTGAGCTTTTCTTAAAGCGTATGGATATGATGGAAGATGTAGCTGAAGCTAAAAAAGGCTCCAGCGCGAGTATTTCGGATCCTGCGAGAGAGCGCCTTATTCTTTCGCGCGTGACTAATGCTGTCGGTGAGAAGCATGAGGATGCTGCTAGGCTTTTATTTAGGACTATGTTCGGGATTACTAAAGCGCGTCAACGCGTATTATTAAATGGAGAGTCTGAGTTCGCTCAGACTATTAAGAAGGCGGTTGCGGCGACGAGCGATAAATTCCCTAAGCGCGCTTTAGTCGCTTGTCCCGGCGTTGAAGGCGCGTATGCTCAGCAGGCGGCTTCGCGCATGTTCGCTTTACCGACAATCGTTTATTTCAACGATTTTGATAAGATTTTCGAGTCGGTTGAAAAGGGGCTTTGTCCTTACGGTATTCTACCGATTGAAAATTCAGCTGCTGGCTCTGTCGCGGCAGTTTATGATCTTATGCAGAAACATAAGTTTCATATTGTAAGATCGCTTAAACTTAAGATTGATCATGTTCTTTTAGCTCCTAAGGGGACTAAACTTTCTGACGTTAAGATTATTGAGAGCCATCCACACGCTCTTGCGCAGTGTAGCGAATTCTTCCGCGCTCACAGCGGCATTGAGATGAAGCCCGCGATTAATACTGCGACTGCCGCCGAAGCGCTCGCTGCGAATAAAACACCGGGAGTCGCTGTAATCGCTTCGCGCACATGTGCAGATTTGTATGGGCTAGAGATAATTGCAGAGCGAATTCAAAACGCGGCATTAAATTATACGCGCTTTATTTGTATAGCTAAAAATCCTGAGATTTATTCTGATGCGAATAGAATTGGAATAATGCTTAGCTTACCGCACAAGCCGGGCTCTTTAAATGATATTATCTCTAAGTTCTCTGCGATTGACGTTAATTTAACTAAACTTGAATCGCGTCCTGTGCCTGGTATGGATTTTGAGTTCAGATTCATCTTCGAGTTCGAAGCTTCAATTTCGGACCCGTCAGTACTTTCGCTTTTGGCTGATCTCGCTACAGATCCTGAAATTGATAGGTTTACATTCTTAGGCGCTTATTCAGAAAAATGAAATATAAATTAGTTGAAATTTTTGAATCCCTTCAAGGTGAAGGGCGTAATACCGGGCGGCCGTGCGTTTTCGTGCGGTTCGCCGGGTGTAATCTCGCTTGTCCCTGGTGCGATACAGATGTGGGGGAGCGATTTTCAATGACGCTAGAAGAGCTACTCAATGAGATAGCGACGTATAAGGCTAAAACGGTAGTCTTAACTGGCGGAGAGCCAACATTATTAGATGGCGCTCCTGAGTTAGTCGCCGCGCTTAAAAAATTAGGGTATTATATTGCGGTTGAAACTAACGCTACTGTTGATGCAGATTGGCTGCAGTTTGTTGATTATGTCGCCTGTTCTCCAAAAGCGGAGTTCCCCGAAAAAATCGCATTAAAGAAAGCGAATGAAGTGCGCGTGGTAGCTTCTAATGATAGTGTTATTGAATTTTGTAAGAAAGTTAAAGATTTAATCGAAGCTGACGATTATTATGTCTCGCCGTGTGATCATGATGGTGAGATAGATTTTGCGACGGCTAAAAGTGTACTTAATCAATTAGAAGGCTGGTCTTTATCGGTTCAACTTCATAAAATACTTGGCTTCCGTTAAAGGTGATTTTGTGCTATAATTAAGGTATGAAAATAACATTCTACGGAGCTGCCCAAACTACCACGGGCTCGATGCATCTCGTCGAAGCCAATGGTAAGCGTATATTGCTTGACTGCGGTCTTTATCAAGGCCATCGTAAAGAGGCCTTCGAGAAAAACCGTAATCTGCCGGTCGATCCTAAAACGATTGACTACGTAATTTTATCTCACGCTCATGTTGATCACTCTGGTAACCTGCCTCAATTAGTGCGCCAGGGTTTTAGGGGCCGAGTATTCGCGCGCCAAGCGACGATGGAGCTGTGCGATATCCTTTTGCGCGATTCGTGCTTTCTTCAAAAGCGCGACTTGGAGTACGTGAATAAAAAGCGTAAGCGCGAGGGTAAGAATCTCTTTGAGCCGCTTTATGACGAGAAAGATGTAGATGTCTTAATGCAGCTTTTTATTCCTGTGCACATGCATGAACCTCGAGAGATAGCGCGTGGGCTAACGCTTGAGTTTTTTAATGCGGGGCATATTTTAGGTTCAGCTCTCGTTCAGCTCGACATTCGCTCTGATCATGGGCGTAACCATAGGTTGTTATTCTCTGGTGATTTAGGTCAGCCTAACCAGCCGATATTGCGTCATTTCGAGTATCCATCGGGAGCTGATATTTTACTTATTGAATCGACTTATGCCGATAGATACCACCCGACTACCGATGATGTTGAGTTAAAGCTAGAGCGACTTTTAAAGCATATTGACCGCCATAATTCTAAGCTTATTATTACAGCATTTTCTGTAGGGCGTACTCAGCAGATTATTTGGTACTTAAATAGACTTCTCGCTCGCGGTAAAGTGCCGCGCGAAGTTAAGCTCTATATAGATTCGCCTTTATCCCAAAAGGCGACTAAGATTTATGCGAGCCATCGCGAGGTTTATAACGAAGAGGCTAAGCGCATGATAGCTGAGGGTAAGGATCCTCTCGTATTCCCAGGTATGACATTCGTAGGAACGCCTGAAGATTCAATGGCGTTAAATACGACTCCTGGACCGATGATCATTATTGCGGCGAGCGGTATGTGCGAAGGTGGGCGAATTGTACATCACCTTAAGAGTGCAGTTCAAGATCCCGATAATGTCATATTGATTGTAGGTTTCCAGGCTGAGAATACGCTCGGTCGAAGAATCGTAGAAGAGCGCAATCCCATTAGGATTCTAGGCGAAGAGTTGGAGCTAAAAGCTAAAGTTGAGGTCATTAACGCGCTCTCAGCCCATGCTGACAGGGCGGGGCTTAGTGATTGGCTAGATGAGATTAAGGATAATGTTCGATATGCGTTCGCGGTTCATGGTGAACCCGAGAAGGTTTCGGCGATGGAGCAGCTGCTGAAAGATCGCGGCATTCCTAATGCTGTAGCTCCGATGCCGGGACAAACTTTTAAAATAGACTAAAAAATAAAATGTCATCTCATATCAGCGTTAAAGGTATAATTATAGCATTAGCTATTTTACCATTAATGTCTTTAGGTCGGATGATTGAAAGCGCTCTCCCGGAAGATTTTCCGGGAGGAATCTCGTCGCTTAGCAGAGTTAATGATGATGAATATTTAGCTGTTAGTGATAGAGGAGAGTTACTAAACTTAAAAATAAAAATCGACTCTAAAACTGCCGCGCTTAAAGAATGTGAGATTACTTCGCGCTTTAAGGTAAAAACGCGGTATCGAGATTTAGAAGCTGTTTGCCGAGCAAAGGATGGTAGGATATTCGTGACGGATGATTGTGGTAAAAGCGCGTATGAAATAGATGCAAATGGTAAAAAGGTTAAGGAATTTGAACCTTTACGCGCCGAATTTAAAAGTGCCAAATATAATCTAGGTCCCGAAGCGATCGAGTATGGGGCGTTTGGGACCAAGGATTGTATATGGTCTATGACGGAATTGCCGCGGACTAATGATGTTAAAAATCTTAAGCTATTTAAATATTCTTTAACAGAAGATAAAATTGTCGCTTCGTACGATTATGATTACGATTATGCGGTAGTTGATTTTCTAAATGATCCAAAAGATAATTCCTTATTGGTTTTGGAGCGTAATATAGGCGTAAGCCCTAAAATTGCATTTTGGAGCGGATTAAATTATATCTCAATTAAGATATTCCGCGTTAAATTAAATAAGGATGGAAAACTCGAAAAAACGCTTCTTTTCAAGAAGAATACAGGGAGCGTTAATTATGAGGGGATGGAATGGACTACGGATTCCTTAGACGGTAAGCGACGGATAATTTTAATTTCCGATAAGGACGTAACCAATAAGCCAATTCGCATAGAATGGCCAGGGCGATTAGCGGTAATAGAACTCGATTGAGTGGTGTTGATTTTAGTAGAAGATGGGTGCTTTAGTTAATTTAAACGACAATATGACACTTTTTGAAAAAATGTCACAAATCTACTCTCCACTATGGTATAATATCTTGAAACACAAGGAGAAAAAGAATGACAATCAGAGGTTTTTTAGAACGTAGCGCAGAGCGACATCCAACGTTAAATGCGTTAAAGTGGTACGAGAATAAGGAATGGAAGAATCGTAATTGGGCTGATTTTCTTAAAGGCGTACGCGAAGTTGCTGAAGGGTATGGTACTAAGTTAGGCCTTAAGCCGCGCGAAGAAAATGTCGCTATTATTCTCGGTAACGATCCTGTTTGGATGGAGTCGTATCTCGCTCAGGCTGGCGCTG
>JAGBTH010000133.1 GCA_017631385.1 Kiritimatiellia bacterium | reverse complement strand
CCATTTGGGTAATGTTCGCGGGTCGCAGCCTAAAAATACTGTAGGAATTGAGGAGAAATCTCTGGGATTGAAATAATCCGAGGCTTCTCCGGAACATTCAACGATGCAGCCAATCGGGTTCCATAAATCAATCAGCTCTTTTACCTGCGGCTTGGCCTGCGTAGGTTCGACTATCTGTATCCGCCACCCTAGCGTGTGGGCGAAGCGAAAGGCTCCATCTTTTTCCTTTTGCCAAGATTGCCTGCGCGAAGTATGGAAAAACAGCACTGTATTCATGGTTTGGATTATACCATTGTTCTTAATGTACATCCAAGCATATTGTTTTGTAATCGATAAATGTACCCCGATTGAATCATTAATTTCATAATCTTACCTGCAAATTTCTTATCCCGTTCCCCACATAAGAATTTTCCGCAATGAATTCTCATTTTATGTTATACTATTCCCATGCCTCGCAAGAAGTATGAGCACTCGGCCTATTACTACGCCTATCGTTATGGATGGACGCATAGCGAAGCGCGCACTTTTGCCGGGCAGTATTTCGATCAGCACACCTATCGCCCAAGGATGCGTCAGCGGCCAAATGGAGAGTGGAGCGGTAAAGAGTGGCTTAAATGGCGAAATTCGTCAAAAGAGATCGATTCTGATTTTAATCCGCTTGTTTTCTGCGTGCTGGCTGCAGCTGACATCGGTTTTGCCATGCGCGATACGGTTCGGGCTATTGCCGATCCCATTGAGCGCGACCGGATGAAGCGCGAGTTAATGCAAGACTTGCGCCATATTCGCCGTCCATTTTATTACGCCCAAGAAGTCGAGCGGCGTCGTGCACTCGCCATTGAGCGCCGTAAGATTCGCCGCCGCTCTACAACCGCGCCCATGCCTACACCTGAAGTGCTCATGAAAGCATGGAATGAGCGCAAATCCTCACGAAAGGCAATGATTCTCTTAGGTGGAATCATGCACGATCTTGAGTGTTATGTCGACAATTGCCTTAAATTTGATGAGGCAGGCAATGTAATTGGCCGTAATGGCGGTATTCGCGGGTGGATAGTGGATAATGTGCCAGAGCTTTTGCCTAAATACAAGACGCTGATGCGTTATAAAGCGCTCGCCGTACGCATAAGGCAGGCGACTAGGACGAAAGACCCGAAGCCCACCTCAAAGCTTCTTAAAAAGCCGCTACATAAAGCGGTTGAGACGATACTTGCCGAGGAAGAGCCGGTATTCGTGCACGTTTTTGCGATGGTTGAGCATATGCTCTCGCCGCAGACGGTCTTTCTTGATGCGCCAAAGCGACGCGAAGAGCAGCGACGACGATCAAAAACGTAAATCCTCAAGCAGTAGAATTGAACTTTAGATGCGATGACAATGCCTTCGCAGTAGGATGTTGTAGCTAAAGGAGTAGTTTAGCGAGGCATTTTAGTGAAGTTTCGATGAGGTCTTGTGGGTATTAGCCACAAAGTGCATTAGACTAGAGTATTTTTGTGGCCTTTGAGCCTAAATAGAGGCTCTGGTATGAGAACTTAAGGCGAATTCTAGGTGCGTAAGAGAAATTGCTTCGGATTAAAATG
>JAGBTH010000132.1 GCA_017631385.1 Kiritimatiellia bacterium | reverse complement strand
CTCCTTTTTAGACTTGATTCGCTCAATTGTACGCATCATATGCACAAGACGATCCTCGTCTCTATAATTAGCACCACCACTTCTCATACGGCAATAGCTTCCTTACAAACTCTATTTGCAAAACGAGGAGAATTACGCAAAACACTTGTAGAAACAATATCAACGCTACGCCCAAGAAGAGAAGAACAAAAGTTCTCAATTGCGGTGTAATCTCTATGTCCAACATCCTTGCCGAACTTTACCAAAAAATCAATGTCACTTTCCGGCGTTTCCTCTTTGCGCGCACACGAACCGAACACCCAAAGCTTTTCGGCTTTGTGCGCCCTTGCGATAGCGTATATCTCATCACGCTTCGCCCGAATCTCGTCAAGCATACACATAGTAAACCATCCTTACAACGCCATTATTATACTCCTTTTTACATCATCTGACAACCTCGCGACATAAAAATCATTCTACCGAAAGTTGTAGAATGCGAAGGCAAGGGTATTATACGCTCAGCTGCGAATCATCGCGCTTAACGTTCTCAAGTTTCAGATTCATCTTTTTAAGATCTATCGCTCCAATGCTCAACGGTTTGGCGCTCTTCCAGGCGCCGCGCGTAAAATCGGGAATTTCGACGCGCTCGCCCATTTTTAGCGCGCTCTTCGCAGAACAAGGCACAATCGCACTCCATGAAGCGAGATCGTATACGTCCATATCCAGCGGAAGACCGTTTTGGAGACAGTACGCCCAGCGAAGATCCATTATAAAATCCATGCCGTCATGACCGCCCAGTCTCTTCGACGCTTCGCCTAGCTGCTTCCAAAGCGGATGCATATATTCTCTTCGCGTCTTCTCGAATTCCTTCTCACTCATCCATTTGGCATGCCCTCCGCTCACCTTCGACAACGCTAAGCGCGGCGGATAATCGGCGAAACACCCTTTAGAACCTTGGATGAGATTTATGCGCGAATACGGTCTAGGCGTCGCCATATCTAGCTGAAGCATTATCGTGCGACCTCGAGCAGTTTTAATCAAGGTCGTATTCATATCGGCCTTATTGATTTTCAATCCCGTCTGCCAGTCGTCAGGCCCAAAAGTCTCCTTAATATATTCGCTCCATGCCGCTTCGCGCGACGAAAGCGAAATGAGAAAATCCATCTTATCGCCGCGGTTGATATCGAGATAAAGGCATATCGGACCGAGCGGATGCGTAGGATAGATATTGCCGTTCATCGTAATGGCGCCGGAATTCTTAAACTTAAGATTGCGAAAATGATTTTCCAAATGACGCGCGGTTAAATTATGGATATACCCGCCTTCCGCATGAGTAAGCTCTCCTAAGAGCCCCGACTTGGCGAGATTCCACGCGAACATTTCCATTTCGCCATAACAGCAATTCTCAAGCATCATGCAGTGACGATGGGTTTTCTCGCTCGTCTCGACAATCTCCCAACACTCATCCAGCGTGTATGCGCCCGGAACTTCGCAAAGAACGTGCTTACCCGCTCTCATCGCATAAAGTTCCATCTCGACATGAAGTATAGCCGGTGTCGCGATATAAACTACATCTACATCAGGATCGTCGCATAAATCCTTCCAACTATCTTGAGCGCCCTTATACTCATGCATCGCGCCAGGCTTACGCTCTTTCTTAAGCCAATTTCGCGCGATGTCCACCGCCTCAACTCTTAAATCGCAAAGCGCGGCAGTTTCGATGCCAGGTATAAGGGAGACGCGCCTAACGGCCGCCATACCACGATTACCGATGCCTATAAACCCGACGCGTATCTTAGACATCGCAGGAACTCTGAAATTCGCCGCGGGCGTTCCTACAGAAATCTTATCGATCATACATCCCGACATTGCCGCGAGCCCCAGCATCCAAGCCGAACCCTTAAGAAAATCTCTACGAGTCCCCTGAGAACTCCTCGGGACAT
>JAGBTH010000131.1 GCA_017631385.1 Kiritimatiellia bacterium | reverse complement strand
GAAAACCAATGGCTCAGCAATAATACCGCTTATTCGCCGATGGCTGTTGCTCTTACGGATGACGCACGTTCGGGGTCGGAAGTTTTAGGTGCAAAGACAGTTGTTCTTTCATCTACAGAGGCGGGATTCTCGTATGAGCGCACAAAGAGCGAGTATTATCTCGGTGATGAAATAAATCCTCCTGATGATGTCGATTGGATTAAGACTTACGAGCGTTTCCTTGCGGATAAGCCCAAAGGCTTTCTTTTCGATCCCGTCGATAAGCGCGTCTTTATCACAGAGGGCGGAACGATCAGTATGGTTTGGGTTCGCGAGGACGGTACGACTCTTGAGATGTCGTATGTCGCGTCGATGACGTGTTCGGGTAGACCTAGGCGCATTTATTGGACTGACTCGCCGTATAATGCTCCCGGTATTGACTTAACCGGCAAATTCGTAAAATTCTTCGGTCCTTCCGAACTTGTTACGCCGCGCTATGGAACCGTTACAAACACTGTCGGGGGTGTTCAACAGATAATTGAAAATAAAATTGTTTCGGGTCTCAACCTCGATACTACCTCGCATATTCTTTTTGCGCATGGAGAACTTGAGGGTCAGGTTGTTATTGTGTATTATGATTCCGGAACATACGAGAGGATTTTGCACGTTCAGGTCGTGGAGGTTTGCCGTCCTGTTGTAAATGTTCTCTCTGGAAAAATAGGCCAAGCCCTGAAGCCTGACGGTCGCGGCCACGAAACGGAGGGTCTTCGCGCCCGTCCGACTTTCGTGTCTCCCTCCGATGATCGCGGCGAATATCTTTATCAGCATAAAGGCAGATATTCCCATTCTCCTAAAAACGGCTATGTTTATCCTCTTCGTCCAACTATGGATTGCCGCTGGAATGCTGAAGTCTATTGGATGGAGACCGACGAAATGGAAGTTGAATGGCCTTTTGAGGTGGATCATTATGAATGCGACTGGCCGAAGAATGCGACCGTTTTCGTTCGTGGAGATTTAAATCAAGATAGAGGACGCGCCATTTACATTCCTAGTGTCTATACGCCGACCTTGATGGATTATCAAGAGCCTGACGGTCATGCCCGTGCGCCCGGCGCTGACGGAACCTTTGAGACGGTCGGGGAAGGGTATTCGCTTCTTCGCTTGATGACTGATGATAATATTTGGTTCGTGCCGATTCGCTCGGTTATGCGAAGCAATACTGAATTCTTCACGTTGGAATCAGAAGAAATCGCCGTCGGTCGCGAGCTTATATTGCGAGGCGGAATTTATTCAGGCGCAGCTGAGGGTTTTGCGCCGCAATGTGATCCGACAAGCCCTGGTTACATTTATGCGGCTAACAGTGATCCTGTTTGGAACCCCAATCTTTACATTGCTCCGGCAGCTGAAGAGCCAAGCGGTATTTCAACGAATATAATCTCCTCGGCATCCGGTGATACGAACCGTTACGAAAGCGCGATTTATGCTGTTACGGCGAATAAGTCAGAGACGATGTCAGAAAATCCAAAGGTAGAGGTCTGGTGGAATAAGACGATTCAAGACGACGATATGCCGTCTAAACTTACGATTCCGACTTTGCCGCGTATCTACTCGATCCGTTGGCCGAAGAAAAACGAATGTCCTGAAATAGTTATCGCCTCTCAGCTCGGCAGCGCGTCAGAATCGATTTATTCAAAGTATTGCGCACTTTATTTCGAAGCGAAGGATTCAACCGCGCTACTATCTGAGCGTGAATATTTTTCAAAAGACGGCGGTACGATAATGTTCTGGGTGCGCTCGCCGAAAATATACGAAGATGATTCGGTACATTCGTCACTCTTTTCAATCTCACCTGAGACGGAAGAGGGGGTGTCGGCTGATTCATTGACTGTCGATATTTTCCGAACGGAGGACGCTCATTTATTGACGTTTTTCTGCAACAATGGCGCCGATGAAAATCAAGGTTCCGTAAACGACGCAATCGAAATCCCGAATGACGATGAATGGCATCATGTTGCAATCGTCATTTCTTCGGACGGAGGGTATACTCCCTATTGTGACGGAAAGAGTTTCGGGAAACGCGGCGGAAATTTAAATCTCTCGGGGCTTCTTGGGGCGATTGTAAAGCCAGTTTTAGGAGCTAATGATTTTAGTGGTGGAATGGCAGCGCGTGTCGGCGCTGAAATAGGCGAGATACTTTTCTGGGACCGTCTCTTTGCAGAGGATGAGATAGAGACCGAGCGCCTTAAACCGCATGACGGAACTGAGAATAAGCTTACGGAATATTATTCCTTCCGCATTGAAGATGTTCTTTCCGCAGGCGATAGGACACATCGTAATTTCACAAGCAAAGTTCTTAAGTCGACGCACACCGCCTATAACTGCCTTTTTGTTGAAGCGGGCCCCCCTCAAATCGGGAACGGGATTATCGAAGCTGATACAGATACGACGCCTGTTGTTTATGTGCAGAACGATTCTAAAAAGGCGGCTTACAATCCTAATGAGGAGCATGCGTTTATCAGAAGCGGAGCCGAAGGGCATGTCGCATGGGCGCTTCGTAGCGACTTGAATGATGAAACTTCATCTCAGAGCGGCGTCCTCGTTGAATATGTAAAGGGCGGGAAAAAGAAAATGCAATGGCTCGAGGTTGTGCTGACGAACAGTATTTACTCGGCTCTTGCAGGGGACGCGATTGCAGGAAAACAGTTGCCTGGACCTCATCCTTTAGATCTTTTTGACGATCCCTGGAGATATGAGACATATTGGGACGAGTTAGGTAGCGTTTCACCCGCGCATCGCGACAGAAAGGGCCAGCTTTGGGCGCGTGCCGCTGGAGAGCTTAATGTCCACATGTATTATCCGATGCAGGAAGGTTTTGCGTTCCCCGCTCTTTCGATGCAGGATTGGCCGAAAGTCGGCGAGTCGATTCCTTGGCTCTCTCTCTTAGATGAATCGCCAGATGATAAGCTTGTCCTCTCCCGTAAACCAGCAGGATGGCGTTGGCATATTGCTTGGCCTGAGAATGTTCCTGAAATCGAAATCGGGAGAACCCTTACTGTCGCTTCATCGGGACTTCCTGAAGTGTGGAACGCAAAATCTATGGGAGTCGTCTGGCCGGCGACGGAAGAGGAGCGCAATAAAACAGCCGTTTTATTTGATCCGACGGTCGCCCAATCTGCAGGGTTCGGAGAAAGCGTTTATTCAACCGTCGCTGCGATGATCAAGGATCTCGGCATTAAAGAGGGCGCGGGCGGCAATGCGACGCTTCGAAAAGGCAAATGGACGTTTGACGGTCTTCCTCCGTCTATTTCATCACGTTTTTATATTGATACGACCGCCAGTGTTCAGGAATGTGTCAAACTTGTCGGAGAGTTGGAAACCAATCCTTCGGGAGTGTCAATCCTTCATGTGAACGTTTTAAATGAATCCGAGCGTTCGGCGCTTGAATCGCTTTTTGATTCAACGGCTTCCCATGGAGGCAAGATCAAGTGGAGAAACATTATTGAATCGCTTGCGACAAAGTGTGTCAAACCGAGCGAACATAAAGAGCTCACGGAAAGTGAAGATGTAATTGAATATAGGCCGCGTGATCATTATGCGTTATTTACGATGGGCGCTACAAATTATGTGACGCTCATTGAAAATGATACGACTAACCAATTAATGAATGTGGCGGAAGGTGATCCGATTCAAATGCATCTTTTAAAGGTCGTTCCTAAATATTATACGGGGCGTGTCGTAACCCGTCAGGATCCCTTGAATCTTTTGTCGCAACAGCTTTCCGTTGTATACGCCGAATCATTCGCAGGAGATCCTTCGCAATATGAGTTTGAGTGGCGTACATGTGCTCCGCGTTTAGATGGTACTGTGCCTACGGATTATTTAGGCGAGTATAGTTTAAAGTTCCCTCTCACGACCGGACTTACTCGCTTTACTATCGGCCATCAGGGTGATACGCTCAACAATATGGTTAATACCTACTACGCGATGCGTTATCGCGCGGCGAATGTTAATTCTCCGGCTTATGCCGCGATGGGGGATAAATGGAGCGAGTGGACTGATCCGCCTGCGCTTGCAGAAGGGTGGGTTCAGCGAGTTTTCAATAATGTTACGCCGTTTGCGCAGCGTATGCGCGATCTCGTGGAAAATGAAACGGAAACGGCAGTTTCAATGATTCAGCAGGCTGGTGCTCCGTACGAAGGCGATGTTGCACTTAATCAGGATAATTTGGCTCATATTGGGCTTTTGCAGCTTTATGAGACGATTCTCAGTAAGGCAGAGTCGATGTCGCTACAGATGGGGATCAATGATCATGAGGCGAATAAACAGCTTCAGCTCGCTGTTGCGCGTCTTGCCGATCTTTATACGGTTCTTGGTGACGAAGCGTATACGGACGCTCTTAACCCGACGATTGCGTACGGAACTTCAAATAATTCTATGCTGTCATCGGCTATGTTCGCGTTCGATAATCAGGTGCCGACGCTCCTTGATGAGGAACTTGCGCTTTTGCGCGGCAGAAGCGGGGAGAATGCGCCATCTACACGCATTTCGCCTTATTATAACCGTCTTGTATGGAATACCACAAAAAGTCCGACAGGCGGAGAAGTCGCATACATGGTCAACTATAACATTTCCGGCGATAATACGGGGCTCATAGACGAGAATGCGGCCGCAAAGATGTTCCCCCAAGGTCACGGCGATGCGTATGGCCATTATCTCTCTGCACTTTCAGGTTATTATCGACTTCTGCGCAATCCGTATTTCTCGTGGGGAGAGCCTGCGATGAGCGAGATGGTGGTCGCAGATTCCGTTTTGAATGTCGATTATTACGATGAGGCCCAGTTCTCAAAGGCGGCGTTCAATGTCGCGAAGGTCGCGCTTGAAACGGTTGACCGCACGGCGAGAAAGTCTTATAGAGACGAGGCGGGCGCAACAGGAGCGGGGTATCTCGACGATGAAGAATCGCGAGCGTTCGGATATGGTGAATGGGCGTCACGCGGCGGATTCGGCGCGCTCTGCAACTGGGCGGTCGGCAATTCGCTTTTGCCTCCGCAGCCGAAGAGCGGCTCATATCTTCGCTACCTCTTTACGGGGGTGGGTGAGATATGGAGCTTTTTAAGCGAGAGCGAGAGGGCCGAGTTTTCCGCCGACGAAGACTGGACGGTGGAGTTTCAGGTTATTCCGTCATCGCAGAATTCTGAAAACGCAGTCATTGCGTCATTTGAGAACGATAAGGTTTTAATAGACTTTTCGCTTGATAAAACAAACGTTCTTACAATCGGTGAAACTAAACTTACTACAAAAGAAATCGTCTATGACTGCGAGGACCTTTTCTTTGTAAGTGAGGATTTACAGATAGAAGATTTCGATGAAGATACTCCGTATTCGTATTTTGCGGTGACGAACGGTTATAACATTTATGAGTACGGATTTTTCGGGGTCAATCCGCCTACCGCATTGCCAGAAGGCTTTAAGCCGGGAGAAAACGGTTATCCGTCATGGGAAGGGTGGTTATGTTCCAATGTTTTAGACGACGGCGAGATTGTGCCTTATACTCATACAACAATAATTGAATCAATTGAGCCTATAGGAGAGCGCCAATGCGAAGTTGTTTGTTCTCTTGGTGACAAATCGAAGACGCTTATTGCGCTTAGAAGTTCTAACGGAGTACAGAGTATTTCCGTTTTTGACGTAGAGAAGGCAATTAAAATAACCGAGAAATCAATTCCATTCCAGATTGATCTCACGCCTGAAATCATATCGCTCGGCGCGGGCTATTCGGGCGAAATTGCAGAGGTAAGAGTTTGGGAGGGAGTTTTTAGGTCTAATGATGAGCTTCTCGCGAAGGATGATTATGTAAGTCCTAATTCGATGGGGCTTTCGCTCTATCTCAGGCCCATTTCGACTGAATATGCCTCGTTATTGGTCGACGACGCGCATTCAAGCGTTACTTGGCATGTCGAGGGCGGAGAGTGGGTTACAGAGCGCGAAAGCGGAATGTCGTTAGGATTTGAGGACGAAGGCTTAAAGCGGATTGACCGCTCGACTGTAAAGGAGCTTTCTTCTCTCGCATCAATCGTGCCGCAGATTCAAAGAAAGGTCGATCAGATGGACGCGGGCTTAAATCCTCTTGGCCTTGCGACTGGTGCGATTCCCTTCGATTTGACGCCGATCGGAGTTGCCGACGGCACGAAGAGCCACTTCGAGCAGATTCGCGAGCGGGCTGGGACAGCGCTTAAAAACGCGCGTGCTTCCTTGGAAAAAGCTCAGGAGTACGGCTCAAGATTACGGCTCATTCAAGATTCCGCTGCCGCAAAAGAAGATAAGCTGGAAACGATGGAGCTTGAGACGAAAAACAAACTCATCGAATATTTCGGTTATCCGTATGCCGGGGATATTGGCCCTGGCGGAACTTATCCTGAAGGGTATGACGGACCTGACATCTATCACTATGCCTGGATGGAACCCTCGCTTTACGGACTTCCCAAGGTAGATAATGAGGTCGCTTTAATCGTTGAGACAAAAACGAAGCCTTCTGTCGTTAAGGTTTTCATTCCGTTCTATCCCTCAAGCGAGACGGAAAGCACAAAGATACTTACGTTTAAATTAAGCGCGTCAGGGTTTGTTCTTAAGCCGTATGAAATTTCAGGTAAGCGTCGTGCGCAAGGCAAGATTCAGGATGCAATCGCTGATTTTATGATTGCGTATGCCGCATTTAAGAACAAAATGGAGATTTACAATAATCGTCTCGAAGATTTTGCAGGTGCGATTAATTCCACCATGTATGTTACTGCGATTTCTGAAGCTTTCGCTGGCGTTCAAATGGGAGCGGCAATCGCGGAATTTTCTGCCACGCCAAGCAAGATTGGCTTCTTGTGTTCGATAAATGCGCTTCAAATGATGGGAACGCTTTCAGAACAGTCCCAGAAAAATATCTTAAGCTCCCTCCCGAAAATTCAAGGTGCAGGTATGACCGTCAATATAGACCCGAGTGCGCTTGCGAGCGCTGCCGCTATTGGTCCCAGTTTGGCACTTGCCACACAGCGAGAGACGACGCTTTTAGCCGCTAAAAACGCTTTGGTCATGCAGGAGCATGCATTTGGATATTTGGATCTTGTAAAGAAGTTAGGTGGCATTGGCTTAAATACTGCTTTAGATCGTATAGCAAAACACGCCAGCTTAAGGAGTGACTGGTATGCATATACTCTTGCCGCAAATGATGTCGTTACAGCATATCAGACTTTGCAGGCTAAACAGGCGAAGGTCGAGAGCGTAATAGCCGAAGCGGAGCGCATTATCGATGAGCGTACCCTTGAGCGTACTCAGGCGGCAGATTCGATTACAAAGGAGCGGTATAACGATATGTTCTTCCGTCTTGCGCGAAACAATGCGCTTTCGCGCTATTTGGCACAGTTTGATCTTGCGCAGAAATACGCTTACTTTGCGGCTCAGGCCTACGACTACGAAACGGGACTTCTCTCTTCAGATCCGAAGAGTGCGGACGCTTTTCTCGCTCGCATCGTGGGCGCCCGAACGCTTGGAGAGTTTGACTCATCAGGAAAGCCCATGGTCGCCTCGGATGCTGCGAAGGGTGACGGAGGTCTCGCGGCGGTGCTCGCTGAAATGGACGAAAACTGGCTCGTTTTAAAGCCGCGTCTCGGGATTAACAATCCGCAGCCGTATGCGACCTGGTTCTCGCTCAGGCACGATCTTTTCCGTATTTACGGCGACGAGGCGGGCGATAACGCGTGGAAGAAGGAACTGCGCAAATATGTTGTTGAAGACTTGAACGAAATAGCTGAGTTCCGTCATTATTGCCAGAAACTTTCAGGCTCGACAGCGCAAAAAGAGCCCGGACTTGTCATTCCGTTCTCTTCGTTGATCGCTCACGGATATAATTTCTTCGGCGAAGAACTTATCGGCGGCGATTCGGCTCTTGATTCAACGTATTTTGCGACGCATATTGCTTCCGCGGGTGTGCATTTCGAAGGGTTTGACGATACTTATCTTGCGAAGACTCCAACGGCATTTCTCGTTCCCGTAGGCGAGGATCGAATGAAAGCGGTCGGCGACAATGATACGGTTCTTTCGTGGAAGGTCGTAGATCAGACGATACCAGCGCCTTATCAGATAGGTTCTACGGAACTTAACAATCCAGATTGGACTCCGCTTTATGACGGTGCGACCGGCGGTAATGATGTTGGTGCTCGTATTCGTAAGCATCCTTCGTTCAGGGCGTATTACGGCAAGGTCGGCGCGGCGCCTCAAGATAGCGAACTTGACTGTAAGCGTCTTATCGGGCGCTCTGCATGGAATACGCGTTGGCTGCTTATTATTCCAGCTGGCTCGCTCGGCAGTGATCGTGAGGCAGCTCTCTCGGCATTTATAAACGGCGTCGACTATAACCGTGACGGCAAGCTCGATTTTAAGGGAGTTCACGATATCAAACTCGGACTTAAGACATACTCGACGAGTGGAAATTGAGGTCAATAATGAAAATACTGAATTTTTGTTTTATTCTCGTTTTAGCTTCATCGCTTTATGCAGATACTCCTGCCGCGCTTAATCCGTATACGTTTGTGGGGCGTATTACAGATGCTCGGCATGAAGGATTCGATACGAATCGTGTAGCGACGATTGAGGCTGCTGATTCAAGCGGTACACTTTTAGCGCGTACGAAGACCTTTTATAGAGCCATTTCATCGCGTAATTACGCGCTCGCAGTTCCAATGGCGACGAGTACGGCGCAAGGGTATTCGACTCAGGGTAAGGCTGTTACGATATCAGCAACAGATAATGTCGGAAACGTCTGGCGCGGCGTAGTTCTTGATGCGACGACAGGCGCTTCTGGCGGAGTTAGAGAGGTCGATATCGTTTTGTCGAAAGACGAGAATCAAGATGGGATAGATGATAGCCTATATAATGAGCTTTTAATGCAGTGGGAAAATAGTGATCACTGGGTTTTTGGTGAAACGTTTAATCCGTATAAAGATTACGACGGCGACGGGGTGTCAACCATTAAAGAAGCTCTTTCGGGGACTAATCCGTTTAATCCGAGTGATGTTCTCAGGATTACGAGGTTTAATCGCCATAACGATGAAACGGTAAAAAGAAGTAACGGTTTCGTTGAACTGTCCTTTAACGGTGTAGGAGGGCGCGCGTACAGCGTGGAGACGGCGAGCGATTTATCTAAAAAAGATTGGAAAACATCTGCTTTTCAAATTGATACAGAAAACGAATTGGTTAACGTTATATCGCTTCCTGCTAATAGCGGCAGCAAGTCATTTACCGTCTATCTTATTCCAGAATCTTCAACAAACGCCTTTTACCGCGTTAAGGCGAAGTGATAATTGATTATAAAGTAAGGAAAGTTACCAATGAAAAGTTATGTTAAATCTATATTGTTTGGTGCGTTGGTAGTAACGGTTGCTACAAACACTTTTGGAAGATGGGTAACTGAAGAAGAAGTAATTAGCGCTGCGAATTCAGCGTTATCTAAGCCAATCCTTCAGGAGTTTTTTCCTTTAGCGACTGTCAAATCGGTTTCCGATATTGATGGACTTTGGTGTGTTAATTTATCTCCCAAGGGACACATGATCTTCTCTGGTTCTACTAAACAGATGCCGCTATTAAAGTATTCAAAGGGTGATTACACCGTCCCGACAAAAGGGAATCCAAGGTTTCAAATTGAAAGCGGGATGCGTAGCCGCGCCAAGAGTTTAGAATCTGCATCATTTCTAAAATTAGCGACTTTTGCAGTTGAAAGTACGCCGGAAGAAGCAGAATGGGAAAATCTTTTAAATCCAATAAGCACGTTTAGTTTACGCGCAACACTATCTACATCCGTAAAGGCCGCAACAACGGTTGACTTAACTTCTGAAGATTGGAATCCTAATTGGAGTCAGTGGGAACCATGGAATGATTTTTCTCCGCAAATTGGGGCGGAAAGTGAAGCTGAAGGCAACGATATAATTTACGGCTTCCGTGCGCCTGTAGGTTGTGTCGCAACAATGTATTCTCAGATTATGAAATATTATGAATGGCCTCAACGCATTGACGGCATATATTCAAAATCGTTACAAGCGAATAATAGCGCATTAGGCCCTCAGCGTTATGAAATGCGTTTTCACGGAGGGCTCCCCATTGAATGGAATACATTAAAAGATGATTATTGGGAACAGGAAGACGGCGCTTGGGGAAAACTCTATGAGTCGGAAATTGAACGTCAGAGCGTGGCTCGTCTCGGATTGCTTACCGATATAATGTCCAGTATGGTTTTTGATAATCTTGAAAATGACGGCTCAGGAGCACCCGTTGCAAATGCATGTATAAATGACTGGTACGAACTTGGCTCTCCCAATATGAAGGGAGAAGATGATTCGTTTACTTCAGAGCAACTGACTGAAATAAAGGAATGTCTTAAAGGTAAGATGCCTCTTCCGGCTGGAGTTCCTGGGCATGCAGTCTTTATTTGCGGTTATAAAAGCGAAGGCACTAAAACTTATCTTAAGATAAATTACGGTTGGGCTAACGATAAAAATGATGACGGCTCGGATTCTAATGGATTTTATCTTGCCGATGAAGCTCAGATCGATACATGGTTTTTAGGCCATGCACCAAAAGTTCAGATTCAGGTTGCCCCGCTCCCTAAGGTTGTAAGTGTAAATTCCCTGCCTACGGTAATGTGGATGGTGCCGGAATATCATGAAGGTGATTTTAAGAGTTTTACCGTTTCAGCTACACCATATTCATCAACGGAAATTGATGATTATAAACCTACGATTGATATGTTGAAAGATTTGACGGCTGATGAAGAGGATTTTGAAAAGGTTACTTTACAGGACGAGAACGGGAATGCGGTAGAAGCGCTCGCGATAAAGTCTACTGTCTTTGAATCAGAGGTTTGCACATTCCCTGAAGCCTTTATACCGAGTAAAGATACGGTGTTTACGTGTGATATTACAGATATAATGGAAGAAGGAACGGAGATTGATACTGCCGTTAACATTCAGTTGTGGAATGAAGTTGATATGGAATGGAAAACGCTCGTAACATTCCCTCACGAGAATGAGTCGGGCGAAATTATTGTTCCCGGGAAAGCGATAATTCCATTGGGTCGATATGCCGAGCGATTCTGTCGTATGCGTCTTACCTTGTCTTCGATTGATAATGGTGAGGAAGATGGAGAGGAAGAAGGTGAAGGCGAAGAGGAAGAGAAGAAGATGTGTTATGCCATTAGTAATATCGTTTTTTCGGATGTTTATGCTCAGGGCAAAACAGTCAATTGGAAAAAGAATGCGATTGATAGAGAGCATCAGCTATCAGGCTTGGCGACAGACTTTGGAACGCGCTATCGTATTAAAGTTGAAGGAACAACGAGTGAAGATCCTGTTCATTTCGGCGAAACTTTTACGCGTCTTACGAGTGACGCTGTTTCTATGCCGATAATCGAAAAAGTTGAGAGTATTACGGGCGCAGCATTGACGGATGCTGTTTTACTTGAGGGCGATTTGGATGGTCTTTCGGGGCTTCGTGTATCGTGCAATGACGCGGTAACGGAGCTTCGCGCATACTCGAGCTGCCTTACATTGATTTCTGATGACGATATTAAAGTTAACCGTTCCGACGAAAACGTTTTCGATGTCATCATCAAATCAAAGCAGACAGTTGAAAATTTAGACGGCTCTCGTATGCTTATTACTCTTGAGGCACGAACGGCTCAGGGCAATGTCGTGTATAAGGATATTACATTCGCTCTTCGCTCTGCTATTCAGCCGACGGTCGTTGAGCGTGATGTCGATGGAGGAGCGATACAGGTTCCAGGCTATTGGTTTCGTGAGCATAATCTCGTAACTGATGAAGAATCGTCAAAAACTTTTGAAACGCTCGCTAATGAAGATGCAGATAAGGATGGAATGCTTAACTGGCAGGAATATGTTTGCGGAACTTCTCCAGTTGACTCTAATGACTCATTGAAAATTGAGAAATTGATCTTCAATGATGACGGCACTGTTAAAGAATTCGTTTATTCTCCTGCCTCTATTAAGAATGGATCAATCAAAATCGAGGGCAAGGTTAATTTAACAGATTCTCAATGGAATGATGTTGATTTATCCTCCCATCATTTCTTCCGATTAAGAGTGATAATCAGGTAAAAGAGTGAGAAAATAGAGTAAAGTGAGAGGTTTCGTTGCTGTTTTATATAATGAGAATCTTGTGCGAAAATTCTTGAAGTGCTAAAGTGGGCGTATAAAATGTTTTTTGAATATTTCCCTCTATCCTAATGGGTAAAGATTTGGTATAATTATACACAATTGCTTTTGTAAACGCCTAAAATGGCATATTAAGGAGTAAAAAAACATGGCCAAAACGCCGAAATTCGCGAACGCTAAGGTGTTCGCTTGGGTCGACAAGTGGAACAAGATCTGCACGCCTGACAAGATCGTCGTCGTGACAGGTACGAAGAAAGAGCACAATGATATCTGCGAGATGATGGTCAAGAATGGCCAGTTCATTAAGCTCAACGCTAAGAAGCGCCCTGATTGCTATCTCGCTCGCTCTCACGAGAGTGACGTTGCTCGCGTTGAAGGCCGTACCTTCATCTGCTCCGAGAAGG
>JAGBTH010000130.1 GCA_017631385.1 Kiritimatiellia bacterium | reverse complement strand
GGAAGATTCGCCAAGAGCCGCGCCATACGTCCATTACCATCAAAAAACGGATGTATTCTAACGAATGAGACATGAGCGCTAAGATATGCTTCCAACGCAGTCTCTTCGTCTTTCACAGATTTTACAAGCGAATTAAAATATTTAATCCACTTATTCATAAGCTCCGGCGTATCTTCACTCAAAGCATACGACATATAAACGCTCTTACCACCCTCCGCCCCATAAGTACCATTATCTTCGCGCTTCCACGCACCGACAGGACGATATATATCTTCAGTTGCCGCCGACATAATAATTCTATGAAGCGTAAAAAGATCATCCGCTGAAATCTGAGACTTATCCAAAAGCGAACTTATAAAATCTACTCCCTTCGCATGCGAAACGACATCTTGATGATCTTTAAGAGGCTTACCTTTAACCGTAAGACCATACTCCAAAACCGCCATCGTATCGCCAAGCGACAATGTATTACCCTCAATACCGGTTGAACCATGAGTCCAAAGCGCCTTTATAGCCTTTAAAAGTTCCGTTTGCCGCGTTACAGAAATGCCATCTAAGAAATTACGCCGTTTAGATCGATGCGTACGAATAAACGACGCGACAGCATTATGAGAAATTTTAACGCCATAGCGAGAGTCAACCAAAGATGCGATAGAGCGCACGCTCATCCCTTGTTGAGATAGCGACATAATCTCATTTTCATACGGAGCAAGCTTAGACTGGAACGGCTTACCACCCTTTGTAACAACTTTATTAACCATAGCCTTAGTATTGTAACAACTTTATTTTATACAATCAACCACAAAGTTGTTACAGTTTTAAAATCATCCAACAAACAAATCCCCGAACGAAAAGTTCTTTTTTCTATCACTTATCGCAAATGAAAACAGTCCCCTTCTCTATTTCTCCTCGACTGGTGGCGGCAGCGTTTCGCGCGGACCGAGGAACTTAGGACCGCGGCGGAGAATCACATCAGCGACTGCGGCGATCTTCGCGAGCTGCTCACGGATTGTCGTTTTGATCGAACGGCGTCCAGTAACATCCTTCGCCGCGTAGCCGTAGGCGTCACATCCGAACCCGCGTGCCGTGAAGACCGCGCGGCGAACATGGTCGGACTGAGAAACGATGATGAACGAATTAAGCCCAAACACCTTCTTCGCCCGCACAACCGTGTCGAGCGTACGGAATCCAGCATAGTCGCAAACGATGCGCTCGGCGGGCACTCCAGCATTTACTAGAGACTCCTTCATATCGGACGGCTCGTCATAGCCCTTCACATGATTGTCGCCGCTCACAATAATCGAATCAACTTTACCGGCCTTGTACAGCTCCGCCGCCGCGTCGATGCGCCGCGAAAAATAGAGGTTATTGAGTCCATTCGCGAGCGTCTTCACACATCCCATCACGACCGCCGCGCGCTCACGCGGCACAGCGTCGATGCTCGCGCTATCGAATACGCGCCTAGACGAAGCAGCATAGACGGCAATCGCCGAAACGCCCCACAATAGCATCATCACCGCCGCGCCTATCGCCACATACTTAAAAATTTTCAATCTTCGTATATTCATACTAAGTTAGAACAATTAGGCTATTCCACCATTAATGCTGATTACCTGGCGAGTAATGTAGGATGATTCTTCGGATAAGAGAAACTTTACTAAAGAAGCGACTTCGGATGGCTTAGCGAAGCGGCGCATAGGTATTGATTTTACTATCTCATCGATAGGTAATGACGCCGTCATATCAGTCTCTACAAAGCCAGGAGCTACGCAATTAACGGTTATCCCGCGCGGAGCTAACTCAACAGCGAGCGATTTCGCCGCGCCTATAAGCCCAGCCTTAGCCGCCGCGTAATTAGCTTGGCCGGCATTACCGAGTTCACCCGAAAGAGATGATACTACGACTATGCGCCCGCGAATACGCGACAATACCATCGGCATTATAAGCGGATTTAAAACATTATAAAACGAATCTAAATTAGTACGTAAAACACGATCCCACTCACCGCCCGACATCGCCGGGAATGAATTATCAGATACGATACCAGCGTTTAAAACAACGCCGTAAAAAGCCCCGTTCTTTTTAACGTAATCATTTAGAATATTTAACGACTCTTCACGATTCGAGACATCAAAATTTAAAATATCGCCAGAAGCGCCTAATGACTTAAGCTCTTCAGCCGTCTTACGCGCTTCATCTAGCGATTTTACGCAATGAACTACGGGATCATACCCCGCCTTCGCGAGGTCAATTACAATAGCGCGACCAATGCCGCGGCTAGAGCCCGTAACTAGGACTTTTTTCATCCGTTCAATCGATTAGTTCCAAAGCCTTTCGAGCGCATAGTACGCACGAGCCTCGGGCGAGAATACGTGAACGACCACATCAATATAGTCGACCACAATCCACCCCGACTCTGGGTCGCCAGAAGTACGATAGCTCTGAACGCCCTCATTCTTCATTACAGCCTGGGTCTCAGCGATGAGCGCCTTAAGATGAGGCGCCGCAGCTCCCGTAGCTACAACAAAGAAATCGGCGAGTTGGGACTTGCCGCGCATATCGTAAACCTTAACGTCTGTGCCCTTACGATCCTTAAGACCTTGGACAATTAAATTAACTTGCTCTTCTCTCATAGTATTGATATTATACCAAATTGTGATATACTATTGTGAAAATCATTTCAGTCTGTGACCTTAATTTAGTAATTCCGCTAAAAAGGTGTGACACAAGCTGAGTCTACAGGGAATGAAAATGAAAAAAATTACACATAGTCACGTTTTTACATCGGAATCCGTTTCTGAAGGACATCCCGATAAAGTAGCCGACCAAATATCTGATGCGATTTTAGATGCCTGCATCAAAAACGACCCCGACGCGAGAGTAGCTTGCGAAACGTCCGTTGGACCTAATGTCGTAATAAATCTCGGCGAAATCACCGCTAAAAACTTTAAGTCGTTAGATGTCGAGAAAATCGCTCGAAATGTAGTTAAAAAAATCGGCTACACTATCCCCGAGGAAGATTTCGCCGCGTCGAACTTCAATTATTTAAACTATCTTCATGGTCAGTCCCCCGATATCGCTCAAGGCGTAAATAGAAAGTCTAAAGAAAAGCAAGGCGCGGGCGACCAGGGTATGATGTTCGGCTATGCGACAAACGAAACGAAGAGCTTAATGCCGGCGCCGATCGTATATTCGCACGAACTTCTTAAAATGTTCGCGCGCCTTCGCAAGACCGATAAAAAGTATGCATGGCTTAGACCCGACTCTAAGAGTCAGCTTTCGGTTGTATATGAGGATGGGCGACCAGTTGCGATTGATACGGTTGTAATATCTCATCAGACAACTAAAGAAGGCGCGACTAAGGCGCATTATGACGAAATCCGTCGCTTAGCTGAAGAGTATCTCGCTAAAACGAAGCTTTTAACGCCTAAAACTAAGTTTTTCATTAATCCTACTGGTAAATTCGTAGTCGGCGGTCCTTGCGGAGACTCTGGGCTTACAGGTCGTAAGATTATCGTCGATACTTACGGCGGAATGGCGGCGCATGGTGGCGGCGCTTTCTCGGGTAAGGATCCTTCTAAAGTCGACCGTTCAGCCGCTTATTATGCTCGATACGCGGCGAAAAACATCGTCGCGGCGGGTTTAGCCGATCGTTGCCAAATTCAAGTCGCCTACGCTATTGGCGTTGATAAGCCAGTCAGCTTCTGCGTTAAGACTTTTAAAACGAATCACGGCGTTACTAATGCAGAGCTCGAGAAGATGCTCGCGAGCGGTAAGATCTTCGACTTTAGACCCTACGCCCTTATTAAGGAGTTAGGGCTTAAGAATCCTAAGGGCTGGAAATATGTCGATACCGCGGCATACGGTCACTTTGGTAATTCTAAGTTCCCGTGGGAAAAG
>JAGBTH010000129.1 GCA_017631385.1 Kiritimatiellia bacterium | reverse complement strand
TGGCTTATCTTGTAAAAGACCATAGTAGGAAGCTATCAAGCCACCACCAGCGCTTCGCAGCCCCTTGCAGTTACCATACATTGATTCATTATGGCTCGCTCCGCTATTTAACGCGAGTACAATTCCATGATTCTCCGAAGTCGCCTTATAATTACCCATCACGACTTCAATAGTCATCTCAGTCATTCCCCGATCATCGCTTAGTACATCAGCATATAATCCCTCATTTCTGCCTGTAAGCACCCACTTATTTCCTTCCCAGTAAAGATTTTGAGATTCACTAGTTTTCGTAAAGGTATAACGATTATCTACTGTTGTCCACGAAGAAAACCCAGTCCCGTATATTCCACTAAGATGCGCAATGATATTACCTTGATAATTATTAAGTAATTCTCCTGAAGTCTTTCTAGGATACACCCTGATCGGCATAACCTTACCGCCTACCTTGCCCATCGAGCGCGTTACCATCACCCGATTAGATGACGTGCCATTACTCAGAGTTATGCGATTAACTATAGGAGTTACCATAATTATCCCTCTGCCGTATCGAGAAACCTTAATACATAAACGTTACCAGGCTCAAACTCAGCCCAGCTCTCATCTGCCTCGTCGAAGCTCACGCTACTTCCATCTTCCTCGTAGAATGAAAATTCAGGTATTGTATCCCCTGTGAAGTTTAGTCTAAGATAGAAGTCTCGCGCTTTACCTGAAGTCTTTTCAGGGAAGTAAAATATAATTGCAGCTGTGCCATCTACCGTTAAAGAATTAATAGCGCGATTACTAAGCCATACATCACCATCAACGACCTCCATCTCTACTAAGTCATAATGTAAAGACCTTTCAGTTTGAATTTGAACATTTTGAACATTTTTAATTTGACCCTCAACTGCTTCAACTTGACTAGTATCAGCTTTCTTAGCTAAAAGCGTATTGAGGGTACTACGCATAACATACGAGTCTAGCGTAGTTTTATCTACCTTCTTATCTAGCGCTTCCTCAACATCGCCTTTATTGGCTTTCTTTTCTAGCTCATAGTCTACATCGCTCTTTTTCGCATACCCATCTAAACTAGGTATGTCAGCCTTATTAGCTTTCTTATTTAGCTCTTTATAAACATCTTCCGTCTTCGCGTACCCCTCTAAGCTAGGTACATCAGCTTTATTAGCTTTCTCTTCTAAAGCCTTATCAACATCCTCGGTCTTGGCATACCCATCTAAACTAGGTATATCCTCAGTCTTGACATACCCATCTAAGCTAGGTATATCGCTCTTCTTCGCGTAGTCATCGAGCTTAGGTATATCCTCGGTATTAGCCTTCTTACTTAAGGCGTCATAGGTAGCCTTAGCGTCAGCGGCCTCACCAGTCTTAGCATCAGCGTCAGGCGGGACGACCTCGACATTAGTAGAGGAACGATTCTCCGTCAACTCAACATTTACATCATTTGAAGCTGGATTCGTCTCTATTGTTGCGTTGATATTTTCGCTCGAAGCATTCGCCTCGAAAGATATGTCGATTAGCTCTGCCATGACTTAACCACCTCTGGTTCAATAATAAATTCAATATCCTTTTTAACGGTCTTACATAAACCATTCTGATCATAAATCTTAAGAGCTCCGAACTGTCTACCAGCCTTTATACATTTGGAGAACTTAGCCGGTATCTCTAGCGAGAGCTTTTTAGACGTAATATCCGACCAAACCTGCTGATAGCCGTCCAGCTCGAAGACAGCCTTCCATCCTGTTAAGTCAGCCTCGGTAGATAAAACGAAGTTATACTCCTGGCCAAAAGCGTTAAGATCATCACCTTGAGTTAATTTTATCGGATCCATTTTTAAAACTCTCCTTTATCCATCAGGGGGTTCAGATAGTGGGAAGTGGGAATTGGGAATTGGGAAGTGTGGATAAGGTATCTTCCCTATTCCCTCTTTCCTCTTCCCACTTCCCACACATTACTCCGAGCACTTGCCGCTTTCGCAGATAGAGCCGTCGGTGACGGTGCATACACCGTCCTTACATTCAACGGTCGCATTCTCGGCGTTGCCGCCTGCCGCGACAAACTTGTCGTAGAGCGCCTTAGCCGCAGAGCTGGCTGCATCAGCCGTTACCGACGCGCCGCCAGTAGCGAACGCCGCGCCGATCTTCGCCGCGAGATTCGCAGCACCATCGAGCGCCTTCTCAGTTAAGACGACAGCATTTGTCGATAAATCACGACCGTAGGTATCGAGCCTTAAATACACGGTCGAGTTAGTGCCGACGCCAAGATCAAGACCCTTAAGCGACTCGGTCGCCCAAAGCGGCGAGCGCGCCGAAGCCTTCCAGCCGCCGGAGGCAATAACCGTCTTGCCATCAATCGTTACCACCTGCTCGGGATTCTTTTCGGCCTTAATGACCGTCTGGCAACCGCAAAGCGACATAAGGCTAAGCGCCCCTCCGAGAAGGATAATATCTTTAACTTGTTCTTTCATGTTTTTTTTACTCCTTTTGTTAATGTGGCTACAGCGTAACCGTTTTTGTGATTGTTGCGGGAAAAACGTACTCGATCATCTTGTAAATGTCTTCACGGCTGAAATCTCCTCTGATGGACGGATCCGGCAGCGACATGTCGAAGAACAAAGGCGCGAGAAACCT
>JAGBTH010000014.1 GCA_017631385.1 Kiritimatiellia bacterium | reverse complement strand
GAAGTGCGCACTTCTCGGGTAAAAGGTGCGCACTTCTCGTTGTCGAGCTCGTGAGAAGGTAAAATGACACAATCTCTTTTCTCCCCAAAAACACCTCCATTTTTCGCCAAAATTTTAGACAAAAAAAATATTTTAAAAACGCTCAAAAATTAAGATCAATTGGTTCTAATACTAGATATTCTTTGAGCTGCTAGACGCAAAAATCTAATATGAGACAATAACGGTATAAGCGTTACAGCATTGCAAACAAAATCGGATATCGGCATTGAAAGCCAAATCGCGAGCGTCTTATTCTCCATAAAATACGGTAAAAACCAAATTACCGGCAATAAACATACGCCTTGACGGAGCATTGAAAGTGTAATTGCGATGAATGGGCGACCAATTGATTGGAAATATGTTGTCGCTACGACATTAAGAAAAATACACCAAATCAATACATTGGAGATCTGAAGATCCTTCGCCGCTATTGCAACAACCTCAGGACTATCAGAATCAATAAAAAGCGACGCCATATAATAATTAAATGGAGGTACGACTTGTACCACAAAAGCAATCACGCTAAGTGTCGCCGTGACAAACAACCCCGTCTTAAGAGTCTTAAGTACACGACCGAAATTACGCGCTCCCCAATTATAACCTAAGATTGGTTGCAAGCCCTGCTGAGCGCCTAACATCGGCATAAAAACAAGAATAAGAGCACTCTGGAATACGCCTAGCGACGCTAATTGAGCTGTGCGAGATGATTCATCGCTCATCCATTTTACAAATGCGAATTGGAGCGAAAACGCAATAAGTGAGCTCATAAAATGCTGCAAAAATGGTGCTAAACCTATCCCTAGAGCTCTTAAAAGAAGTTTAGGATACACCCACATACGCCTAAGCCTAAGTTTAACGATCGTGTATCCGCGCCAATAATACCCGAACGCCCATAAACAACTAGCCGCCATAGCAATATTCGTCGCCCAGGCTGCACCTGCAATCCCCATTTTAAAGGTGAAAATAAAAAGAGGATCTAAAACCAGATTAAGCCCAAAGCCTACTATCATACAATTCATTGAGCGAACAGCTCCGCCTTCAGCTCGAATAGCCGCTGAAAGTCCAAACGCTAGATGTGAGAAAATATGCGAAAACAAAACTATACTAAGATAAGTATGCGCATCTTCTCGCGCTGCTTCACTTACATTACTCGCGCCAGACCAAGCTAAAATGGTATCAAGATTACAAAAAACTAATGGAGGCAAAATAAAGAACAACAAAAACTTAAGCGTTATAAGTTGGCCTAATAACTTTTCGCAAGATACCCTATCTCCTTCGCCCAGCTTAATCGACAAAACTGCCGCGTGACCAACACCTATTAAAACGCCAAATGCTGTAAAAAGCATAACCACTGGCATTGAAAGTGTTAAAGCAGCCGTCGCATCAACTCCACACCCATGACCGATAAATGCGCGATCTACAACCGTATAAAGTGAATTTAATGTCATCGCGACCAACGCAGGCCACGAATACTTCAAAAGGAGCTTCACTGGATTTTCAGTGGCAAGCTCCTTTAATTTTTTTGATACGGCGTTTGACACTCTCATCAATAAACAACTGTAGTTTCTGGCAACGCCTCACGAATGCGCTTCATTTCAACAGTCGTCATTTTCAAATCGCCTAACTGAAGAATTCTTAAAGATTTCCAGGCCGAAATATCCTCTGGCAAAGATGTTATCGACGTTCCAGAGAAAGACAAATCCTCAAGTCCTTGCATTTTAGCAAGCCACTCAGGAACCTCGGTAATTCCAGAATTATAAGAAAGATCAATCATAACCAACGAGCGCATATCCTTCAAAACTTCTGGAACACTCGTAAATTTATTCGCTTTCAAATAAATAGACTTTAAATTTGAAAGAACATTTAGATTTTTAGGTAAATCATTAAGCCTATTATCATTGAGCCTCAACCACTTCAATGAAGAAAACTCAGCTACTACATCAACATTAGTAAGGAAATTATAATCTAAATTAAGATAATCAATCGATTTTACTTTAGAGGATTTAAATTCCTCAAAAGCAGCTCGAGACGAAAGGTTAGTCCAAGATGAATCATCATAAATAAGCCCTTTATTATAAACAGCTTCAATACTCAGCTCTTTTAAAGCGGCGCTTTTAAGATAAATTCTCTTTTCGGCAGGAACCGTTAATTCGGCTCTACGAGGCTCATCATAACACCCTACCATCGCGAGCGCTAACGCCGCGATGATAAGAATGAAACTAAACTTCGTTAAGGACATAACCTTTCGCTCCCGAAGTTTTATTAGTTCGCAGCAGCGATGATACCAGCGAAATCTTCAGCCTTAAGAGCTGCGCCGCCAATAAGACCGCCATCGATATCCTTCTTGGAGAGGAGCTCAGCAGCGTTCGAAGGCTTCAT
>JAGBTH010000128.1 GCA_017631385.1 Kiritimatiellia bacterium | reverse complement strand
GCTATAACGTTTACTAGGCTTACTGAAATTTTTAGACAAGACTCATCAGGCCTTATCGTTCGTAACGCCCACCATGTAAACGCAGGCGAAGGCTTTGAAACGAAGTCTGGAGACTCAGATTTTTACTTCCTCGCAAAAAACGATCCGGAGAAATGTTTGCAGCTCGCTCTTGATTTTATGACTGAGCGAATCCCAAATCATTTTAAACTCGACCCAATGAGGGACGTGCAAGTATTAACTCCGATGCGAAGAAATATACTTGGCGCGGAAAGCCTCAACTCTTTAATTCAAGAACGATTAAATGGAAAAGGCCCGACAGTTTTTCGCGGCGCGATGAAGTTTAGAATTGGCGATAGAGTAATGCAGCTTAGGAACAATTACGATAAGGACGTTTACAATGGCGATATTGGATTTATTCACGACCTTAACGAAGAAGACCGTTCGCTCGTAGTTTTGTTTGATGGTAAGCCGATTGAATATCAAAGCGGAGAACTTGACGAGCTTACATTGTCATACGCTACAACTATTCACAAGTCGCAAGGAAGCGAATATTCTGCCGTTATCGTGTTAGTCCACAACCAACATTATATGATGCTTCAGCGAAACCTTCTTTACACGGCAATTACGCGCGGCAAAAAGTTAGTAATGGTTATTGGCTCTCCATGGGCAGTAAGTCGAGCAATCGAAACAAATACGGTTAAAGAACGAAGAACGAATCTTGCAGGATTATTGGAAAAGAAAAAATGTCAGACGAAAGACGACTCTACCTCGCCCCTTTAAGAGGCGTAACAATTCGCGCATTTCGTGAAGCCTTCGCACAACCGCTGCGTGAATCTTCATTTGTTGGCGCGTTCGCGCCCTTTATTCCTGCAAACCCTGGAATTAGGCCAACACCATCACTTTTAAAGGAAATTACTCCTGTATGTAATACGGCAGATTGGGAACTCGTTCCGCAGGTGATTAGTCGCCATCCAGACTCTATGCGCGTTCTTTTAAAGGCGTTTAAAGACGCAGGCTTTAAATCGGCAGACTTGAATGCAGGATGTCCATTCCCAATGATTCAAAGGCGCGGGCGTGGCTCAGGTCTTATGAAAACGCCAGACGTCCTTGAGTCCCTAATTGCAACTGGATGCGAAGAAATGGGGGAAGGTAACTTCTCCGTAAAAATCCGTCTTGGAATTTTTAATACTGATGAGCTATTAAATCTCTTGCCGGTTTTTAATAGATACCCATTGCGCATTCTAACCGTCCACGCGCGAACAGCAAAACAAATGTACGAGGGCGGAGTTGATTTAAAAGCATTTGAGGCTATCGTAAAAGAATCGAAAAATCCCGTTATGTACAACGGCGATATAACGCTCGACGAAAACGAATCTTCTTCTCCCACATACATTGAAAATCTTGAAAAAGAATTTCCCTCTGTTTCCGCGTGGATGGTTGGAAGAAGCTTTATCACAAAGCTTGGTGCGCGAAGCGACGCACATCAGCTTTTAGAAAATTATCTCAATATGTCATGCGAAGAGCTTTCTGGAGATAATC
>JAGBTH010000127.1 GCA_017631385.1 Kiritimatiellia bacterium | reverse complement strand
ATCCCAATTTCCGGACAGGCGACCAAACATTACAATGTACGTAAATTTTCTGGAGATAAAGATCCTCAGTTCTTACCTAAAATCGACGACCTTGCTCCTCTATCGCATGTTTCCGCCGATATTCCGCCGATTCTCAGTATTTGCGGGCAGCCGCCTTATGAATGGAAGTGCAGATCTGAAGAAAACCGCCTGCTGATCGCCTCATGCATTGCTTTAGGTCATAAGAATGCAAAATTTATTGAGTTGCCATATTGTAATCATGGTCAAGCTTACGAATGCGCTTTACCATATCTCATTCGATATATTAACGAGTGATATGTCTCTTCAACTTATTTGTGATATAATATAGCTATGTCAATTACAAGGCGAGAATTTATAACTTATTCAACTGCAGTCGCGGCGCTCCCAGCGAGCGCTCTTTTAGGCTCCAGTAGTCATCAAGATTTACAAACTAATTATAGAAAGGAAAATCGTCCTATGTTAAAAGGTATTTCACCAGTTATTTCTCCTGAACTTCTTAAGACACTTGCTGAAATGGGTCATGGTGACGAGATTGTTATTTCTGACGCGCACTTCCCAGGGCACACGTTCAATAATCGTGTCATTCGCGCCGATGGTATCGGGGCTGATAAGCTTTTAGAGGGTATTATTCCGCTTTTTGAGCTTGATGCTTACGCTACACCTGTTATTATGATGTCAGCTGTTCCGGGCGATACTCTCGATCCAGCGGTTGAGGCTAAGTATCGTAAAGCGCTTGGTTATACTGGCGAGATTGAGCGCGTCGAGCGTTTTGCGTTTTATGAGCGCGCTAAGAAGGCTTATGCGGTTGTAATCTCTGGCGAAACTGCCAAGTATGGCAATATTATTATCAAGAAGGGTGTAATCCCTGTAGCGTAATAATTTTAACTTGAGAAGGCGTTACTACGTTTTATAAAGGTGATAAGATGAATATCGAAATTTTACCATCGTTATTGGCGGCTGATTTTGGTCAACTAGCTGATGAAATTCGTCGTGCTGAAGCTTCG
Organism: Kiritimatiellia bacterium; assembly: GCA_017631385.1. Classification (GTDB taxonomy): domain Bacteria; phylum Verrucomicrobiota; class Kiritimatiellia; order RFP12; family UBA1067; genus UBA1067. Next base: position 7,839 of record JAGBTH010000127.1, on the reverse strand, counting down.
GGTGCTGATGCTCTTCATCTTGATATAATGGATTCGCATTTTGTACCTAATCTTTCGTTCGGACCTGATGTAGTAGCGCTTTCTAAAAAAGTTGCGCCTAACTTTTATCGCAATGTCCACTTAATGATGTCTCGCCCTGATCTGTATCTAGAGAAGTTTATTGATGCGGGCGCTCAGACTCTTCAGCTTCATATTGAGGCGGATTGCGATTTACATACGGAGTTTAAGCGTGTTAAGGCTTTAGGCGCTAAAAGGGCGCTTGTACTTAATCCTGAGACGCCTGTGGAGCGACTTTTACCTTATTTAGATGAGGTTGACGAAATTCTCGTTATGACGGTTCACCCTGGGTATGGTGGCCAAAAGTTTATTGCAGATTGCTTACCTAAAGTTTCATACCTTCGCGAGAGAAAGCCTAAGCTCGATATTATGATTGATGGCGGCGGTAACGCCGAGACCATTCCTCTAGCGGCTAAAGCTGGCGCGAATCAGTTCGTCGCGGGTAGCTACTTATTCGCTAAGGCTGATATGAAAGCTGCTGTAGATGATCTAAGATTGCGAATTAACGCGGTTATATAAAAATAGTGAATGTACATCCTTCTCCGAGGTTGGATGTAACCGAAACTTCGCCTTCATGGAGTTGAGCGATATGTTTTACAATCGCTAAGCCTAGGCCTGTTCCGCCTTGTTCGCGACTGCGGGCCTTATCTACGCGATAAAACCGTTCGAAAAGACGCGGCAGATGTTTCTTGTCAATACCAACGCCTTTATCAGAAACTGTAATTTTAGCGCGGCCTCCAACTGATTCTAGTGAGAGTTCGATCGTTAAGGAGTTAGAGTATCGAATTGCATTTTCAATCAGGTTAAGTATAGCTTCTTCAATCAGATGCGCGTCGCATGCTGTCTTTACGCTTTCATTCTTAAGAAGTATTAAGCCAATTCCTGCAGCAGCGGTCTTAGGCTTCATTAATGTGAACACATTTTTTATCACATCAGAAATATCACATATCGCGAATGCTCGTTTAGCTTCGTCGGTAGTATGTTCAATTCGTGCTAAGGCGAGAATATCCTGAGCGAGTTTATCAAGTCGTATAGATTCGTTTTTTAGAACCTTAAGCATTGCAATACGATCAGAATCATTTAAAGGCTCTTCATCGCTAAGAAGTTCAACAGCCCCTAAAATACCTGTTAAGGGAGTTCTAATTTCATGTGTTAGATTTGAAATAAAATCACGTCTAAACTTTTCTAGCTTTCGCATTTCTTCGATGAGCTTTTCTTTAGTGTCGCGCTCGCTAACTAACTGGGCGACTTTCGCTCGAGTTTTTCTAAGAAAGTGGTAGATGGTTGCCGCTGTTATAGCGCCAATAGCCGCTGCAAGAATAAGCCCATAAGCATACGGAAAGTTTAGGATAGATTCTGTTGGTGTCATAATCGAATATCGTTTTACTGAAATACGTAATATATTACCATATTATTAAAGGATTTTGCTACACATTAGACTAAGTTAAAGGGTGGTATTGAGTGATAAAAATGAATTATGGCTATGGACATTGCCGTTTTTATTGTGTATAATTAACTTAATACTTGTCTAATTTTACAATAATTAAACATTGGAGCTAAATGAAAAGAATTAAATTGCTGTCAGCTGTAGCGGTATTAGCTGCTGTAGCCGGGTGTATCTCTTTAGTGGATAACGCTAAAAAGGCGTATCCTGAGACTATTGATGAGGGATTTGTCTCGCTTGCCGCGGGTAATGATCTTTCGCAATGGGATGGTGCGACTGAGATGTATTCGCTCAAAGACGGCGTTCTTGAGTGTCATCCAGAGCGTAAGCTCCCAGCTGGTAAGCGTGGCGATCTTTATACTAAGCGCAGTTATAAGAATTTTATTCTTCGTTTTGAGTTCTCGCTTCCTCCTAATGGTAATAATGGTCTTGGCGTTCGTATGGTTCCTGGTAAGGATGCCGCTTACTATGGAATGTGTGAGCTCCAGCTTCTTGATGATGGTGGTAGCGCCTATTATGATGCCAAGAATAAGAAGGATAAGCTTAAACCTTACCAGTATACTGGTTCTGTTTACGGCGTATTCCCCTCGCTTCGTGATAATGTAGATAAGCAGATTTGGGGTAAGGATAAGAACTTCGCGGGTGGCGGCAGCTACGTTCGTAAGCCCGGCATGTGGAACTTCGCCGAAGTTAAGGTTATCGGTAGCGAGATTGAGTATTATCTCAACGGCTATCTTATTACCAAGGGTGATGTTTCGAAGTTTAAGGGTGATGGCGATACGCCCGATAAGAAGAAGCATCCTGGTCTTCATAATGCCTCTGGCCCCATCGGTTGGCTCGGCCATGGCCACAACGTAAAGTGGAAAAATATTCGTATTAAGGAACTTCCCGACAATGCTAAGATGGGTGATATCTGCCCTTATCAGACGATGAAGTGCCCCGAAGGGTTCGAAACATACTTCGCTGGTAAAGAGAGCGACTTCGCCAATTGGAAGGGCGTAATTACTAAGGAAGAGTTTGATAATCCCATTAAGCGCTATGCCGCTACTCCCGCTAAGCGTGCTGAGATGCAGAAGTTCGCTGATGAAGAAATGCGTAAGCACTGGAGCGTTCGTAACGGAAACCTCTACTTCGACGGCTATAAGGGCGGCTATTCGCTCGCTACTAAGCGTGATTATGAGGATTTTGAGCTTTGGGCTGACTGGCGCATCCTTTCGATTACGGGTGACTCGGGCCTCTATCTCCGTGGCGCTCCTCAGGTTCAGATTTGGGACGCTCACAACCAGTGGAATATCGGTTCGGGCGGTCTTTACAATAATAAGAAGAATCCTTCGCGTGCGCTCAAGATTGCTGATAAGCAGGTCGGTGACTGGAACCGCTTCCATGTAATTATGAAGGGCGAGCGCGTCACTGTTTGGCTTAATGGTGAGCTCGTTGTCGATAATGTTAAGCTTGAGAACTACTGGGATCGCTCGCGCCCGATTTTCCCCAAAGATCAGATCGAGCTTCAGTGCCATGGTGATCCGCTCGAGTGGCGCAATATCTTTATCCGCGAGCTTCCTTCTGAGAAGATTGAAAAAGAGCGCGTAGGCGTTTGCTCCTGGAGCTGGCGTAAGCCTTATAAGGGCGTTGCCGAAGAAATGGCTAAGGCGGGTGTAAAGGGTGTTCATCTCGCTCTTGGACCGTTTATCCATGCTGACGGTCGTCATGGAGACGCTGAGTCTAAGGAGACTTTTGAATTCATCAAGTCTAAGATTAAGAGCGGTGAATGGAAGCTTATGGGTACGATGATTGGTACTGTAGGCGAAGATTATACGACTCTTGAGACGATTAAGAAGACGGGCGGCATTGTTCCTGATCAGCACTGGGCCGAGAACCAGAAGATTGTCACTAAGGGCGCTCAGCTTACTAAGGAGCTCGGCGGAACTTATATGTCGCTTCACGCGGGCTTTCTTGACGAGAGCGATCCCGTAGCTTATAAGAAGTATGTCGAGCGCGTCACTTGGATGCGCGATGAGTGCGCTAAGTATGGCGTTAAGGTCATTTTTGAATCTGGTCAGGAGACTGCCGAGGATCTCGCGAAGTTTATGAAGGAAGTCCCTGGCGTCGGCATTAACTTCGACCCCGCCAATATGATTCTTTACGCTAAGGGCGAGCCTCTCGCCGCGCTTAAGACGCTTATGCCTTGGATTGTCCAGGTTCATGTTAAGGACGCTCTTCTTACGAAGACTCCTGGGACTTGGGGTACGGAAGTAGCGTGGGGCGAAGGCGAAGTTGGCGGTAAGACCTTCCTCGCGGAGCTTGAGAAGCTCGGTTATAAGGGTAATTACGTAGTCGAGCGCGAGGCCGGCGATAACCGTGCTAAGGATATTAATCTTGCTATCGAAAGACTTGTAAAGTAATAAAAAGGAGCAGTAAAAATGAACACATCTAGAAGAACGTTCCTTAAAACGGCTGGTGCCGTAGGTGCATTCAATCTTATTCCCGCTAAAGTGCTTTGGGGCGCGAGCGCGCCTTCGAATCAGCTTACGCGTGCGCTTATCGGCTTTGGCGGTATCGCGCGTTCTGAGAACCATCTTCCTTATAGGGGTTCTCGCCTTATCGGTCTTTGCGATCCTGATCAGCTTCATGTTCAGCAAGGTCTCGTAGCTGCCGAGAAGCATGGCTGGGGTAAGATCAAGGCTTATGAGAACTTTATGAAGCTTTTGGACGATCCTAGCGTTGACGTCGTACATATTTGTACGCCTCCTCATTGGCACGGCGTTCAGAGCGTTATGGCCGCTAACGCTGGTAAGGACATTTGGTGCGAAAAGCCGATGACCCGCACAGTTGGCGAAGGTAAGCGCGTTATGGAGGTTGTTCAGGCTAAGAAGCGTATGTTCCGCCTTAATACGTGGTTCCGCTTTAAAGATCCGTTCTACGGTTTCGGTACTCCCGTTAAGCCCGTCCGTCAGATGGTTGAGAACAATCTCGTTTCGAATCCCGGTGAGCCTATCCGCTGCGTATTTGGCGCGGGTCAGGGCTTTAGCTGGAAGTTCTTCTGGTCTGGTCTCGTAAATCTTCTCCCTGAAGAGTGCCCTAAGACATTCGACTGGGATATGTGGCTCGGTCCTGCACCGTGGAAGCCCTACAATAAGCACCGCGCCCACGCCACGTTCCGCGGCTATTGGGATTACGATGCTGGTGGCTTAGGTGATATGGCTCAGCACTATCTTGACCCGGTACAGTATCTTCTCTGCAAGGACGATACGAGCCCTGTTAAGATTGACTATAAGGGTCCTAAACAGCACCCCGAAGTCGTCGGTCGCTTTGATCGTATTACGCTTACTTATGCCGACGGAACCGAGATTATTCTTGACGGTGATGAGTCGCTTAAGAATGAGCCGTTCCTTAAGGGTACTAAGGCTACGATTTGGCCCTATCGCCTCCCTGATGGTTCGATTCGTTCGTGGACAACCCATAAGCAGGCTGAGAATCAGATGTTCCGCATGTTCGATTCGGCGGGTAAAGAACTCGACGTCCGCAAGATACTTAAGGATCTCCCCGAGCCCGCGCCTCAGGTAACCGACTTTATGGAGTCTGTCCGTGAGCGTAAGCAGTTTGCTCTTAATGAGGATAACGGCTTCCGTAGCTGCACGATGTTCAACCTCGCTATCGTCGCTCAGCGTCTTGGTCGCGGCTTTGAGTTCGATCCTGTTACGCTCCACGCGAAGAACGATCCCGCGGCAGAGCGTCTCTTGTATCAGTCGATGCGCGAGCCTTGGGCGAGCGAGATGGCTAAGAACTGAGAGAAAGCGCTAAGATAAAGAAAGGATTTTTAATTTATGAAAAAGTTACTTTTAGCTGTTGCTGTCGCCGCGTCACTTTTCGCAGTTCGCGCCGATTATAATGATATTAAGCCCGAAGAGACCTCTAAGAAGGCGGCTCCCACTGCTGTAGCCTGGCAGGGGTCTAACGCTAAAAAGCTCGCTGCGGCGGTTGATTGTAAGACCATCGCCAAGCTCGTTGAAACTGATGAGTCGATGGCGGCTTTACTCGCGAAGGTCGAGGGGGCTTATAAGACCGATCCTATCGTCGCTACGCAGATTATGGAGATCTCCCACAAGGTCATGTGCACCAAGTGTGATAAGGCTCCCAAGTGTCGCGAGCGCTGGGTAGCTCAGCTCATTAAGGCGGCCGAGACCTCGACTGACTCCTATCGTACGACATTCTTCCTCGATCAGCTCCGTTGGTGCGGTCGTAAGGCGGATGTTGAGGCTGTTCTCGCAATCGGTGCGAAGGGCGATAAGGCCGTTAAGGATTTCTCCGAGATGGTCGCTAGAGAATTGAAAGCTGCTGAATGAATTTATCAGTAGCGCTCGATTGGCTGGCTAAAGAACTCGAGCTCGGCAAATTTGACGATGTCTCGAATAATGGCCTACAAATAGCACGCGAAGGCGATACGATTACTCGTATCGCCTTTGGCGTAGATGCATCGATAGATTTTCTTAAAAAGGCGGCTGAAAAGGGCGCTGAGCTATGCGTAGTCCATCACGGATTTTCGTGGGGAGGCGGCGTAAAGCGCATAACTGGCGGTGTTTATAATATTGTAAAGACGGCGCTAAAGAATAATATTGCTTTGTATGCCGCGCATTTACCATTGGATGCGAATAAGAAGTATGGTAATAATTGGGAAATTGCACGTTATTTAGAGTTAAAAAGTATAAAAAAGGCGTTTTCTTACCACGGTAATATAATTGGTATTACAGGTAAAGCGTCTAAGAGCGAAAGTTTTATAATCGGTACGAGCGAAATATACCTTGAGAAGGGTATGAAGGTAGGCGTTTGCTCCGGTGGTGCGGGCGATTTCGCTGAAGCTGCCAAGTTTTTAGGATGTGATGTATTTATTACAGGTGAAGCGTCGTGGGGCGATGTAATTGCTTCTGAGAATATTGGGATGAGAATGATCCAAGCTGGTCACTATGAGACTGAGACATTCGGCGTAAAAGCACTCGCCAAAGCGATGAATGCAGCGTTAGGTGTCGATACAGTTTTCATAGACCGTATTTAATGTCTATAAGTCAAATTTACCTCGATTAAACTAAAAAATTAAGCGAGTTTATTGTATACTAGAAGAAAGTGAAGCGAATTTTATATGTCTCTAGTACGCGTAGGCCCTGGTTTGAAAGCCAGAGTTGCGATGAGCATTTTAGAAATGCGCCGTATTCTATAGATGCTATCGGGTATAATCTTGAAAAATTAGGTTGGACTGTCGGTTGGTGCGGATGGAAGACTTCTAAAAGTCCGCGTTTACTTGCTAAGAAAATCGATGAGTTTAAGCCAGATATAATTTATACATACGGATCTACGGTTGCATTGCATCCTTTGTTCTGTCGAAGATTTCTTTGTAAGCATAAAGCTTTTAAAGTTGTTCATGGTTGGGACGATCATTATGGGCGGATTTGGGGTGATCTCTTCGGTTGGCCCGGTAAAGTGCTGATGAATTGGATGGAAAAGCGCATTGTTAAAAACTCTGACGCGGTAGTTACTTTAAGTTACGAGCTTCAGAAAATCGGGCGTAAATGGGGAGTGGAGTGTAAATATATTCCGAATGGCGCGGAGCCAATCGAGAAGCTGATAGTTAAAGGCGATATAAAGTTAGAAGGTCGCTTTAATATTGTTTATACCGGTGATAAAGCTAAATGGAAGCGAACAGCAGATATTTGCGCGGCGATGGCTAAATTGCCTAAAGATATAAAGCTTTATTTAACCGGCCAAAACGAGGCGTATTTGTCCAAGTATGAAAGTGACAACTGTATATTTCTCGGCTGGCTTAGTAAAGAAGAGCAGTTTAATGTAATGAGTCAAGCGGATGCGTTTGTATGTACATCCGATCAAGACTGCAATGCTAAACTACAAGAATATCTTCGTTGGAAAAAGCCAATCCTAGGTTTTGATGGAGAGGCTAATAACTTTTTCAAGAATGGCGAGAACGCGCTCTTAGCTAAGAATGGAGATTACGCGCCGCTGATTGAAAAACTTGCCTCCGATCCAACCTTGTGCCAGAGACTCTCCGAAAATGCCGCGCGTGATATACCCGTCTATTCTTGGGCCGAAATCGCGCAGCAGTTTGATGAATATTTTGCTGGATTAATGATATGAAGTGGCTTTTTATAGATCATGAATATCATAAAAGGACTGGGTCGGCTAAGTTCTTTTTAGATATTATGCGAAAAAGCTATTCGGTGGATGAGCATTATTCTGATCGCTATTATCGTACTCAAGCCGATAAAGTTGCTGCGGATTATGACGGAGTGATTGTTTGGGAGTTTCCTATCTCAAGGAATAAGTTTTTCTTT
>JAGBTH010000126.1 GCA_017631385.1 Kiritimatiellia bacterium | reverse complement strand
CCATACCTTAATGAACTTCAGATCAAGATCTTCAGCGGGAAAAACATCGCCGTTCTCATTCTTAAATTCGCTTAAGGTAAAGGCGACCTTACCTAAATCCTTATTCGCCCAAACGAGGAACGAACCAGGCTCGAATTCATCCTTGGCGGCGACAATGTTAACCGACCCTCCGGGTGTACCATCGGTAGGATACGCGTCGGCAAGACGCTGGACACTGCTCATCGGAGGAACGGCATAATGGTAAAAATCACCGCTTTTACCTTCAAAATCCGCCGCGACACGCTCCTTAAGCGTAACTGCACCTGCATACAAAGAAACAACACTTACGGCAAAAATCGCCAGCAACTTTTTACTAAATAATTTTTTCATACTCTTATATTTTATCATTTTTTTGTTATATGTGGTAGCGGTATAAATAGTATGATTGGATGTGACAAAAGAATTAAGGTCGCTACCAAGAATAGAAAATTTAACAAGATGAGGTATTCGCCTACGGTCGCACCTGAAGATCAAGGTGCGAGAGTTCAAGCGGGGTATTCGTCAAAATCTCCACAACTGCCGCGTCCTCTTCGTAATGTGGAACTTCATAGACGCAGAGCGGATCGGACGTGAATGCCGGCACGCATTGCTCGTTTTTCAGAAATTTACAGGGACGGGAGTTGACGAATACATCTTTTGGAGCCTTGCCGCCCTTCACACCTATGCGAAGGCGCAACGTGCGTCCAGCGGGAATGCGCCCCGTCGCCAACCTAAAGAACTTCGGCGTACCCTTTCTTACCCATGTTGGGAACGGACGCCTAACATCTTCCCAGAGCGGCACGATATCGCGATAAGTGAGCATGTGGTCGCGTGGAAGCGCGGCGACCTTCGAGGGGGATCCGATTTCCTTAAGCCACTTTAGCTGATTCGCCCAGTCTACACCCATCGTTTCCTGGGGCTGGTTGAACGAACGCCAGTATGCCGTCTTGGAACTCTTCCAGCCGGGGTCGTCAAAGTAGTTAAAGAGATAAAGCGCGTCCGCGCCTAAAGAATACTGCGCCGCCGCCCAGCCGCGAATCTGATTCGTCAGCATATAGAACGGCGCCTTCCAGGGATGATTGCAGATGCGCAGCTCCAACCCTGGCGCGAGCATAACATCACTCTTGCGCATCAGGCGCTTCCAAATATCAGTCGGAATATCATTGTCAGCCGTCTCCCAACGCGGACACGGCACCAAGACATCGACTAACTTCTCGTCGGCCCAAGTCGCCGCGTCGAAGCCGAATCTAAGAGCAGTCTCTGGGTCAGCCGGCACACGCGCGAGAACGCGCACCTTGTGGTCGCGTCGCTTCGCCGCTTCATCAGCGATTGCGCGAACAGAGCGCATAAACGCAGTTATCGTATCGGCGCTCTCCTGGCCTGGCGCAAAGCAGTAAACCTCGCGCTGCCAGTCAATCTCTACGCCGTCAACATCGTAGCGCATAAGCATCTCACGAATGAACTTCAACTCGCGCTCGCGAACCGCGGCAACCGAATAATCAAAACAGTTATCGAAATGACCTGACGCCGCACGATGGCGGATACGCCGATATTCAGGATGATTATGAAAGAAGTTGGGATGCAAAAACGATGTCGGATCGTAGGTGTTGTGACAGTCGTTCATACGGAACGAGAGCCACGGGCGTATACCGCTCCGACGCGCCTCGTCGATCCAGAGAGCATAACGGTCGAGTTTAAGTACTTCATCCATCTCATGGTAAAGGCGAATGTAGTGATTCGTATATGAAACAGCTCGCCCGTTCTCGAACGTCTGTCGATATTTGTCGCACCAGCTTTCCTTAACGCTATTCGGAACACCCGCGATTCTCCCGCCAATGCAAAATAAAATATCCGTAACATGCGTGCCTTTGTATTGGCTGACGAGACTACGAACCTCACCCTCAGTAGGAACGACGCCCATTTTCATTCGGGAATGCGCATAATGCGTCTCATCGTAATTTAGGAATACGGGTCTTAGCGCCGTCGTCTCTGCCGCGCATGTATTCAGCGCACAAAGCGCGATTACAGCTGATACAACACCACACACAAATTTATCAATCCAGTTCATCTTAACATTGCCAGGTTTAACCCTTTTTACCATTTTACTTTTATTCATGAATAAAATAAGAGAATATACTTCAATCACCGTTGTATGATGAGCGCTGTAGCGCCCTCAACAATCTTCGGAGCGTCCTTACCAAACCACTCAGCGAAATGCGCCTTAAGCCACTTTGCGCCTTCGCTGTCAGGACACTCTAGCGTCAAAGTGGTTGTCGCGTCAAACGGCACATACGAGGACTTGTTCATTTTGAACTCTTGCCTAAAAGCCTTCACCCCAAAAGCTACATTAAAACATATAGCCAACGTCAAAAGACATACTATTAATTTCTTCATTTTCATTGCTAATTTTACTTGAATAATCATTAATTGGTATCAATTATACCACTTTAAAGCGCAAAATAAAAGCGCGGCGCTCACATCCAAAAATCATTCAACAAATAAATCCCCGAACGAAAAGTTCTTTTTTCACCACGGAAAAGACGGAAACGCGCTCGGACTCTTGCGACTTTCGCTACGCGAAAGCTCCTCACGCGGGGCCTTGCGGCTGCTACGCAGTTCGCTTCGCTCACCCGACCCGACCGCTTCGCGGCGGGCGCATCTCGTTCGTCGGTCAACCTGACGTCTTCGGCGCAGGCGAATTTGCGCGACACCTGCGCCGAAGATGAACGAAGTGAATCGGAGGGAAGCCGCGCAGACCGAAGGTCGAGCGCACGAGCGAAGCGAAGTGGCCTCAAGGCGCCGCGAAAGGGTCTACGAAATTTCGCTTTACACTATTCGACCGCAAATTGTCCGCAATACTCTTGGAGCTTTTATCTCTGGGGTTCCACCTTGAGACCCCATGCCGAAGGCATATATAAAAAACTAAAATATATTACGGAATTTATATGGTTGAATTATCCAAAGGCAACTTTCATAACCCTTTCGGTGTCCGGCGAGCTCCAAGCGAGCCAGTTTCCGTAATTTCCGTGGTTAAAAATCCCGCGTCAAATTCTCACCTTGAAAAAACACCCTCAAAATACACAACTTTTCATCATTTTCTATCACTTATCGCCATTAGGGACGACAGTCCCCAAAGCTATTTTGTGATACCGCGCAGATTAAGTGAATGTTGTCTTTACTCCAAAGTTTGTGCGGCGTCTTATCACAGAGGATAGCCGCACACCAAACAAAAACGCAACAGACAAATCTGCTGCGTCAATCTACGAAGTGCCTAAAACCACTCGGCGTGAAAACGATAGTAACCCGCTTTGTGACATTCCTTACACACAAGCCTATGCATCGCCCTGATATAACACACTCTCCATTAGCATTGGAATGTAATATGAAAATGTTACTAGTAGTATGCTCATTCAGAATACCACTTTGGAGACATCTCGATTGTCTCACATTGTAGACGTTTTGCAGACACAAGCATAGAATTCATCAAGAAGATGTCTTTCAAACTCGCGACTCCAGTCGCAATACCCTCAATGCCGTTGTCTAT
>JAGBTH010000125.1 GCA_017631385.1 Kiritimatiellia bacterium | reverse complement strand
TTTACCGACTGTACCTTGACCTGCGATTACATCGGGATCGTCGTACGGCGGAATAAATGTAAGACCCAACTTTTTAACGAGCCTAGCCGCTTCTTCAGCACAATCTGAATAGCCATCGCCATGAAGTACAATTTCAGCTCCATGGGCTTTAACTGCATTAATCTTTATCTCAGGCGTAGTTACGGGCATTACAATCGTAGCTTTAATACCCAGCTTCTTAGCCGAAAGCGCAACGCCCTGAGCGTGATTACCAGCAGACGCGGCGAGAACGCCGCGCTCTAAAACTTCACGCGGCAAGGAGCGCATCTTATTATATGCGCCACGAATCTTATAACTATGAACACTCTGAAGGTCTTCACGCTTTAAAAGAAATCGGCAACCGTATTTTTTAGATAGTTCAGTAGCTTCATCAAGAGGCGTTTTTATCGCCACATCGTAAACTGACGCGTTAAGAATTTTTATAAGGTAATTCATATTAAAGATCGTTTGCTGCAGCCTCAGCTTCAATTACCGAGAAGTCAATCTCAGGGAAGATATCAGCCGCTAATGTCTTATATCTCGGGAACTTTCTGACAGCATCCATCGCACATTGCCTATAAACTTTTTCGGCACCCTCAACACTAGGACAGACGATTTTTAAAATCATCGCAAAACCTAACTGGGCTTCAGACCAATCTTTTAGCGTTAATTTTTTAACACCGTTCTCTCTACCGTTTAAGACATACTTTTTCCACAGTTCATTCATAGCGAGAGGATATTTCGTGAAAATTGTCTGCCATGAGTATTTAGAAGTAGTTCCGATTTTATTTTTATTTATCAACACAAAATCACTTTCGTTAGCCGAGACCACTATCTTATCGAAAAACTTATTCTTATATACCTTAGACGTAAAGATATACCCGCCATTAGCCTTCATATTTTCAATAAAGATACTCTGAAGAAACTTCATTAAATAAACTTTTTTAAGCTCAAAATCTTGAACCCTATGACGCCCTTCGGGTGTTTTAAACGAATTAGCAAGAGCTTTCAAATCTCGCTCAGCCTCTTTCCACATTGCTCGACGAAATGTTCCATTAGCAACTTGAGTCTCAAATGTTGACTTAGCTCTATCAATCTCATCGTTAACTAACTGCTGATATTCTTCCTTTTCCTTTTGTTCACGCTCTTCTTCCTGACGCTTTTTCGCTTCAGCGCGTTCTTTAACTTCGTTCTGGAAGAGCCTTCTTTCTTCGTCATTTTTAGCCTTTTCGTACAATTTTCTTATTGCCGAAATATTTTTATTGAAATCTTTTTTGACTTCACTAATCTTACCATCTAATGATTTTGTTAATGGCTCAACCTCGGTAACAATAGATCTTAGCGAAGCCTTAATCTCATTATTATACGCAATATTTGAAAGAGCGTTATCTATCTTCTTAGAAAGATCAATAAATTCCTTCTTAATACCAAGAATTCGAGCCTGGATAGAATATGTCGTCTTCCAAAGCTCTTGCATCTTAGTAAAATGAGGTGAAGTTTCTTGAGAAGCATTAGGCTCAACAACTGCAACAGCCTCAGGAGCTTTAGGTGGTTCATTAGTTGGAGCAGCCTCACTGGTAACTTTAGCTACCTCGTTAGTATTAGAAGCATCAGCCACTGGAGCTGTATCTTCAGGAGCTTTCTCAATTAAGGCCGCCTCAGCCTTAAGTAATTCCTCAGTCTTATTAGGCTTTAAATTAGCAAATAAATCTTTTTGTTCGGAATTTTTGAAGACAGATGCTAAATCATCGGAAAACTTTTGAGTTTTGTCCATTACTGACTTAGAAAGTTCCTCAACATCACTTAACCTAGATTGTACCTTCTGGCGTACCTGTTCAAGATAATTTTTATCTAGGTCAACCTGAGTTCTTATTTCTGCATTTATCGCTTCAGCTGCTGACTTAGCGCTATGTTCTGTAATAAACCAAAGCCCACCAGCTATAATTCCTATTACGGCTATGATAATACCAATAAATAACGCGACCTTGAGACCAATATTACCGCCCGACTCTTCTTCCTCATCCACATCACTGGAGGAAGTCTTTTTAGAATTATCGCCTAAATCTTCATCTAACTGACCATCATTCTCGCTATCCGTTTTATTTGAAGAAGCTGCACTAGGTTTTAACGAAATCTTTTTCTTGGATTTTAATAGAATTTTCTTCTTACCACTCGTTTTAGTCGTAGTATTCTCTTCAGCTGATTGATTAGATGGCATAATCTGGGAAGACGATAAGCCTACCGTCATAACAGCCTTAAAGTCAGCCAATAAAGCCTCAAATGACGGATAGCGATCAGAAGGATTGAACGCGAGCATCTTCATAACAAGCGCATCGATCTGAGGCGAAAGCTCTGAACGGATCTCGCTGGGCTTACGAGGAATAAATTCAAAACGCTTTTTAACAACAGTCATAGCGTCATCACCTTCAAACGGAGCGACACCACAAAGCGCATGGTAAAGAGTTCCACCTAACGAATAGATATCGGCGCGATAATCTACAGCATCCTTACGCACCTTCTCAGGGGCAATATAATATGGAGTACCCCAAATTTCGTCAGTATCGTGTTGCATCGCAACAAGACCAAAATCAACTATCTTCGCATTACCATTAGCATCAAGTAAAATGTTCTCTGGTTTAATATCACCATGAACTAAGCCTTGGTCAGAAGCGCAACGAAGAGCTTGGGCAACCTGTTCACAAATCTTTAAGATGCGAGGAATATCAGAATTAGCGCCTGAATTACGCATAATCTGATCTAAAGAACCACCTGCAACGAGCTCCATCGCGATATATGGCATACCATCGGCAATACCATAAGAATAAACCTGGGCTATATTAGGATGAATAAGACGGGCAACAGCCTGAGCTTCTTTTTTAAAGCGATCTACGAATCCGGCGTCGCTACCATACTCCTTAAGCATTACCTTTACAGCGACTGGGCGATCAAGCATCTTATCACGACCTAAATATACGCCGCCCATACCCCCTTTACCAAGCTCACGCTCAAGAAGAAAGTTGCCATTCTCACCAAACGCACAAGGCGTTTGAATCAATTGATCTTCGCTCATTTTATCGTTCCCCATCTAGGATTTAAAATTGGCCAAAATACACACGAGGCGTTACCCGTTACCTTTTCTTCGGGAACTGCCCCCCAATAACGACTATCTAAACTGTTATCAGAATTATCGCCGCAAGTAAAATATTCTTTCTCACCAAGAGTGACAGGCTTACTCATCGCATATCCCATGGATGAGCGCCCTGGATTAGGCATAGGCGTCTTCTCGCCTCGCGCACCTATCATAGGTTTTAAAGGTGGCATTACCTTACCATCAATAATAACATCACCATTTTTAGTAATTTCGACAGTTTCATTAGGAAGTGCAGTTACTCGCTTAATGTAGTGAGTACCTTGCATAAGCCCATCAATCCCCGTCGTTGAAAAAACCATAACATCAGATCGAGATGGAAGTCTAAAATGCCACTTCCACCTATTAACAAAAACAAAGTCGCCAGTCGTATCGTAACCAGCAAAAACCTTTCGCCCTTTTTTTACCCGGAAGGGATTACCAATAGTTCCTTCATCATTCATATAATGAAGAACCATTATACGACCTAACCTATCGTGCGGAATAAATTGAAGATTTAGGCCCTCGCTCTTGAAATTATTTTCAATATACGAAAGCGTATCTTCGGGCATTTTTAACTCTTTAGATCGCTGTAGCGCAGATGTTACATACATAACTCTGCGCCCATCGTCTGCACGCTTCTCAGCGACTACTTCGCCGTCAAATGGCGCTATAAGTTCTTTATATTCACGCCCAGAGGTTATCCAATTAAACCATTTAAGGGGAGTCTTCTGCCAAACGCCAGGATTCTCACAAGCCTGATAATGATTACCATAAAGAGTCGGTTGCATAGAGCCAGTCGGAATATTGAACGGCTCGTAGAAATAAGCACGAAAGGCCATCGCGACCGAAATCGCGACGACCAATGTATCGAGCCACTCTTTAGCGTAATCTTTAAGAGTCTTAGTCATTCAATAATCACGTGCGGTAGTTAGGAGCTTCCTTAGTGATTGTAATATCATGAGGACGAGCTTCCTTAAGACCAGCAGTGGTAATTCTAAAGAATTTACCCTTCTTTTTAAGTTCTTCGATCGTCTTCGAGCCGCAGTAACCTAAAGAAGCTCTAAGACCACCACAGAACTGAGTCATGATTGATTTAACATGACCGGAATAAGGAACCATACCCTCAATACCCTGAGGTACGAGATCGTCGTCAGACTCATTATCTTGGAAATAGCGAGCGCGTGACCCCTTACCATTCTTTAACGCCGCCATTGAACCCATGCCGCGATAAACGACATATTGACGACCATTCGAATAAATCTTCTCGCCAGGCGACTCTTCGGTACCAGCGAGAACAGAGCCGAGCATTACTGAATCAGCGCCAGCAGCGAGAGCCTTAGGAACATCACCCGAAAGCTTAATACCGCCGTCAGCGATAACAGCTACTCCAGTACCACGAAGCGCCTTAGCAGCATTATAAACGGCAGTAAGCTGCGGAATACCAACGCCGCAAACTACGCGCGTTGTGCAGATCGAGCCAGGACCAATACCGACCTTAACAGCGTGAGCACCACACTTGGCAAGATCGAGAGCAGCTTCACCAGTAGCGATATTACCAGCAATTACGTCAATCTTAGGGAAATGCTTAACGATATACTTAGTCATTTCCATAATACCCTTGGAGTGACCATGGGCTGAGTCGACAACAACAACATCTACGCCAGCTTCAGCGAGCTTCTCAAGACGGCTTAAATCGCCCTTACCACCCGAAACCGAAGCCGAAACTCTCAAGCGATGCTTATCATCACAGTTATAAGTAGGATTCTGGTTCTCGATTAAGCGCTGAACATCCGTAAAACTATAAAGACCAACAACCTTACCAGACTTATCTACTAAGGGGAGCTTACCGACCTTAGCTGCACGCATAAGATCATAAGCCTTCTTGAGAGAAGTAGAGGGCGCGGCAGTAATAGGAGCGGGCTGCATAACATCCTTAAGCTTCTTCGCTTCCATAGGAGCGAAGCGCATATCGGATGATGTAATCATACCAACGAGCTTATCATTCTTATCAAGAACAGGAAAGCCATTGAACTTAAGCCCCATGCGCTTCTTCTCGCTTCTTAAAAAGCTGATATCATCATTCTCATGAAAACATACAGGCGCGGCGATAAGACCATTAAGATAATTCTTAACCTTAGCGACCTCCTTAGCCTGTTCATCCTCTTCGAGGTTTTTATGAATAACGCCGATACCACCCGCGAGCGCCATCGCTATAGCCATCGGAGCTTCGGTAACGGTATCCATCGCAGCTGAGATGAAAGGAATCTTCATCTTAGTACGACTAGTTAAATTAGTCTCAAGCGACGTATCGTCAGGTAAAAAATCGGCATACTGAGTCACAAGCGTGACATCGTCATAAGTAAGACCTTCGTAAGGAAAGGCCTTCATAAAAGAATCCATATATTTATTCATATTTTCCCCTTCGAGCATTTAAGCCCTTTTGATATAAAATTATACCAAAAAATTGATTTAAACGCAAAACGGATGATTGTTTTAATAATTAATATTCTAGCTTAAATACTTCTGCAACAGAACTAGGTTTAAAGTCGGCTGGTAGCTCAAATGTAACACCGCCATCAACCTTAGTTAATTTAAATACCTTACCTGTAGCTAATTGAACTACCTTTGAAGCTTTAATATCAGGAATAAACTGCTTACCTTCAAGATTTTCACCATCCTTTAAAAGCCTAATCGCAAAATGCTCGCCTGTAACCCTATTACGAGTATACGCCCAATCATCTTTACGATATGGCGATAATGGACGCGTTGAATATATCGCATTACCATTAACTTTAAGCCATTCACCCATCTTACGCATGCGTTCAACTGCAGGGCGCGGCAACCTACCATCCGGTTGAGGGGTAATATTAAGAGCTAAATTACCCCCCTTAGCTACAATATCTACTAAAAGACGAATTAAATCGTCAGATGATTTATATGTTTCATTATAATGATAACTCCAATACTTACCCATCGTAACACAGCTCTCCCACGGAACGGCGATTGGAGTTTTAGGAACAGTCTGTTCTGGAGTAATAATATTCTCACATTGACCTCTAGCCGTGCGATCTACCGAGATAAGCCATGGCTGAATTTTTCGCGCTTCGGCAATAATTTCTTCAATCTTAATATCTAAACCATATCTACGCTGAACTTGACCGCCGTCCAGCCAAATAGCTTCTATGCGTCCGTAATTCTTTATGATCTCCAGAATCTGATTGCGTGTATATTCCTGAAAACGGTTCCATCTTTCAGGATTCTTCTCAACATTATACGAAGGCATGCGCGTCGTCTTATACCCTAAACCATAATTCTCCCAATAATCATTATGATGCCAGTCGGGCTTGGAGAAATAGGCTACTACAGGAATCTCCTTAGCGCGAAACGCGTCAAATACAGTCTTTACTATATCAGCGCGAGGATCGTCAGAAAACGGGCATTCTGGCGATGTCGTCTTATAATTAGAATACTTGGAGTCGAAAAGACAAAATCCATCATGGTGCTTAGTCGTAAAGATAAAATATTTAAACCCGCTCTCAGCCGCCTCTTTAGCCCAAACATCTGGATTAAGACGAACAGGATCAAACTTTGTAATCAACTCCTGATACCACTTTTTAAAGACCTCATTATCCTTAGTCCAATCAACATCTGAACGGCTCCACTTCACACCATCTTCATCACTAAGCGGCCAAGACTCACGAATACCAGCGACCGAATAAAGACCAAAGTGCATCATAAGGGCGAGCTTTTGGTCCCTAAACCACTCTAATCGTTCCTTAATAACGGAATCTGTAGGGTGAACATAGCTCTTAGGCGTATAACCATGAACACCATTAACAATACCATCTTGTGCAGAAACATTAAAGATAACTGCACTAATTACCAATAAAAGTAAAATATATTTTTTCATGATAAAAATTATATCAAATATTCCTACCAATTACATACTCAAACTTAGCAAGAACTGGAGTTGGCGCTACGCGCTACGAGCCCAAAATCAAGAAGTGTGCACTTCTTGCCTTAAACTCGTGAAAGATATTTAATCTAAGAATCCGGCTCGCATTAAATCTTCTTCGGTAAGACCTTTACGAGGAGTCATCTTGGAAATATATTTTCCAACTATATCTCCTTCTAGATTAACCTTAGAGCCAACCTTTTTAGATCCTAAAGTTGTTTCTGATGCGGTTGTTGGAATTAAATCAACACTTAGCCAATCATCGCCTACGCCAGTAATTGTAAGCGAGACCCCATCAATAGCGATAGAGCCTTTAACTACTGATTGAGCCGCTAGAACTCGCCCACAACCTATACGAAGACGAAAATCACGACCTCTAGGCTCTTTAGCGAGAATTACACCTCGCGAATCTACATGGCCCTGTACAATATGCCCCCCCATCGCATCTCCAGCTCTTAAGGCTCGCTCAAGATTAACCTTATCACCTGGTAATAAATCACCTAATCCTGTGCGCGAAACAGTCTCCATAAGAACATCAGCTGTAAAACGCGACGAATCAAAATTCACTACGGTTAAGCACACTCCATTAACCGCTATCGATTCGCCCTTCTCAATTGGACGAGGCCACGGGTCAAAGCCTATTTCAAGCACAAGACCCGCGCCATGCGAAATGCGTTTTACCGTTCCAACTTTTTGAATAAGTCCTGTAAACATAATTATTAAGGGCAAGATGATTCAAAGGGACAAAGCGGAAGCGAAACCTGATTATATATCGTTCCCATTGTATTATTACGCCCCATATAACGAATCTTAACGGGCTCAGCGACCTTATCGCTCTTAAGCTCAAGATCAACGCCTTTTACCTGGCCTAATTCATTTACATTAAGAAGCTTAGCAGGATACCATTTACCATCCTTGCCGGCTAATTCAAAAGCAGGCTGTGTAGAGCGGTTATCAGCGTATACATACCAAAAACTTACATTCTCAAATGTCGCTATAGCCTTAGCACCTTCGAACTTGACACTCTTAAAAACAGGAGAATTAACCTCCGAGATATCAAAGCCGTAATCATTCTTAAGCGCATGAAGAGCCAAACGCTTAGCTACAATCTCCTTATTATTAGGATGGATATCGCTAAAATTACCAACATCGGCCGTAACTGCTATCGCGGCATTCTTCTCTTCAGCGGCAAATTTATTTTGAGCCGCAACTAATTTCATCCAATTCGTTTTATATGGGGCGAGTTGCACGAAATAAAGCTTAAGATTTGGATTTTCAAATTCCTTGGACCAACCGTTATAAAGCGCATGCATCTTGGCGCAATAAAGATTAGCCTCTTTCGCATTGTGACAGCCTTGATACCAGATAAAACCACGATTAGCGAAAGGCGCCCACGCGCTAACCATACCATTCCACAAAACTGTAGGCTGCTGATGCGCCCTGCCGATTGGTCCTTTAGCATCTTTAGGCGTCCAATTTTTCTTAACCGGATACTCAGCTGTCGCCTTAATTGAAGGATCTGAATTTTCATATCCGCTACGCGGCGTCCAAGCATCAATATTAGTTCCGCCCCAGTTAGCGCTGACGATACCAACAGGAACGCCGCCTAAAGCGAGGTAAATTTCACGCGCATAATAAAAGCCGACAGCCGAAAAGTGACGACCCGATTTTAAATCAGAAGGAATAAAGCGGCGCCACTGAGTTTTTTGAAATTCTGGCTCTGTAGACCATTTATGCTTAATGGAAGCATAACGAACATTATTTAAAAATGTAGCATTAATCATCATACCGCCATTAGCGTCACGATAACGAGGATTAGGCTCCCAGATAGGACACTCCATATTACTCTGACCTGACGCGAACCAAACCTCACCAACGAGAACATCCTTAACTTCAAATGTATCAACAACACCCCCATCAGAAGCCAATTCCTGAATGGTCATCTTACGACCTTCAGCCGAAGCTTCAAGAGGCGAAAGATCAACACGCCATTTACCTTCTGCATTAACTTTAGTAGAAGACTTTTGACCTGCGAAATCAACTGTAATTTCGTTACCTACAGTAGCCTTACCCCATACTGGTAATTTCATATTACGCTGCAAAACCGCATAATCTGAAAATGGAGCGCCCATTTCAATTTTAGCTAAAAGTTGAGTCGCACATAAAGCCGACAACACTACTACTATTGATTTCTTCATCATATTATGGTTCCTATTAGTAACAAATTGTTTTATATTATACAAAATAAAAACATGATATAACAATCGATATATTAGTTCAATGATGCAAAGTGCCTGTTAATATGTTTTTTTGACGCATTTTTTCACTTAAACGAGAAGCTACGTATACATTTTTACCAGTAACAGGGTCAATGCCTGTATAATACATACATGTCGCTGCTGTCAGGGGAGTGGGGGTGAAAATCTGCACCTGCTCAGGATTAAGCCTAAGCTCTCTCGTCGCGAATCGCTTAAGTTCGCGCATATCCGATTCTGTGCATCCTGGATGAGCAGCTATAAAATAATATGTTAAAAACTGCTTTTTACCTAAGCGTCTGTTAGCCGCCTCGAATTTACGTTTAAATTTTAAAAGACTCTCAACCCCTGGCTTACCCATAAACTCTAAAACGCGAGTAACAACATGTTCTGGCGCTAATTTTAATTGCCCTGAGACATGATGCTTAACAATCTCATCTATATATTTATCACCACATGCACTATCAGCCGCGACAAGATCAGGACGAATCCCGCTAGCGACAAAAACATGCTTAACACCCTTTATAGAGCGTAGGGATTGAAGTAGCTTTATTTGGGGTTGATGATTAACCTTTAACGCGGGACAAGCCTTAGGGAAGAGGCAAGCTTTATTTTTACAAACCCCTCTCTCAGCTTTTTTAACACAATCAAACCCATACATATTCGCCGTTGGTCCACCCACATCACTAACAGTACCCTTAAAGCGAGGATGCGTTAAAAAACCTTTAACCTCATTTATGATACTTTCTTGAGAGCGGCTTATAACCCGCCTACCTTGATGAACGGCTATCGCACAAAATCGGCACTCGCCGTAACATCCGCGATGAGTAGTAACGCCAAAACGAATCGTATCGAGAGCTCTAATCTCACCTTCGCGGCGAATCGACGGTGGAGCGTCCAGCATCCACTTAATATTATGAATCGCATCTAGCTCTTTACTCTCTAATGGCGCTGATGGTTTATTATGAACCAAATAACGATTATCAACTTTTTGAATCAATTTCTTAGCTGTTATAGGATCTTGATTCTCAGAAAATATTTTAAATGCAGCTACGAAAGCTCTTTTACCTTCTGGTGTAGTCGCGCTTACTTCGGCGAATGATGGTAATTCAATAGATTCTGGAGGCCTAATAAAATTCTTCTCACTTACCATATAACATAAGCCATCTATATCGCGCCAATCACGCCCTGATTTAATGGCTTCTGCGAATTGAAGAAGAGTTCTCTCGCCCATACCGTACGAAAGCGCGTCGGCTTTAGCATCACATACTATCGGGCGGCGTACTTTATCACTCCAAAAATCATAGTGGCTAATACGCCTTAAGCTAGCTTCAACGCCTCCAATAAGAATTGGCTTAGACGGCTTCCAAGCCGCACGAATCGCATTCGAATAAATTATCGCCGCGCGATCTGGACGACGATTATTCTCCCCACCTGGCGTAAAATCATCTTGGCGACGGCGTTTACCAGAAGCCGTATAATTAGCTACCATAGAATCCACACACCCAGGACTTACACCCCAAAATAGCTTAGGCTCTCCCAAAGACTTAAACGCATCAGGATCGTTCATATCTGGCTGACTTAAAATAGCGACGCGATAGCCAGCCTTGGTGAGCGTCTGACCAATCACAGCGACACCGCTATAAGGAGAATCAATATATGCATCCCCACTAACTAGAATCACATCAGCCTGATCCCAGCCAAGATTCGTCATTTCCTTTTTTGAAACAGGTAAAAAGCCCATTGAAAAATTAAATTGATATTTTAATTTGTAAACATATACCCATAAGATCGGCGACTTATTAAGCGCGAACCTAAACGGCCTAGTTTGTTTTTTAACCTACTAACTAAAGTGCGAATAGCAGCGTCATCACCAATATAACCTTCGCCTTTTAAAGCAGTAAATATCTCATTATATGAAAAACATCTGCCTATCTCTGATAAAAGCAGCTTTAATAAAACTCTCTCGGATTTAGTTAATATATGAGTTACACCATCAGACGTAACCCTCATTTCAGTAAAATCAATAATGGTCGACTCTGACTTCCACACATCCCCATAGCCCGGAATCAGCGATTTTACCGACTGAGCCTTTCTTATTGCAGCGTTAACACGAGCTACAAACTCTTCTTTAGGACGATCCTTAGCTATATAGTCATCGGCTCCTAACCCTAAAGCCCTAACCATATTAATATCATTAGGCATAGCAGTAAAAGCTAAAATCGGCACAAGCGGATCTATCACTCTTATCTCAGAACAAGCAGCAATACCATTTTTTTTAGGCATCATAACATCCATTAAAACTAGTAACGGACGATGTTCACGAAATATCTTAATCGCCTCTTCACCATCTTTCGCTAGCAATACGGAATACCCCTCGGCTTCAAAAATAGCCTTAAACGTAGAACGCACAACACGTTCATCATCAACTATCAATATTTCGCCCAAAAGACTCATTTTAAATTTACCATTCCGTTTAGTTAAAGCTATTTTGACTGTTTTTCACCGAAGAACGCCTTTGCATCTCAAGATTCGAAAACTCACACCCGCAATACCCTTGGCGATATAAGCCTAACTCGTTAGCGCGCTTTACAGAAAGCTTAAAACCTTCTTTTTTCTTAAAATCTTCAGGTAAAAACTTAATCGCATCTGATGATTTCTCCTCACCCGCGGCAAATATAAGTGCGCTCGGTTTATGAGGACTTACAGTTAATGATGTAGTAAACGCATCAAATCCATTCTTCGCGGCATAACGCGCTGTACGCTCAAGATTAAACCTAAAGCATCTTAAACAACGCTTACCCTTCTCAGGTTCATTCTCATAGTCCTTAGCTACATCTCTAAGCCATGATTCATGATCATAATCATCAAAGACTATATTTACTCCGTCAGCCTCAGAAAGTTTTACAGCTTCTGCCGCGCGTTTCTCGAATTCATCACGCGTATCAATATTAGAATTCGAATAAAACATTGTTACTTCATACCCAAGCTCCTTTAGCCTCGGCACACAAGCCGAAGCACAAGGACCGCAACAAGTATGAAGTAAAACCCTCATAAAGGGAATTTACCGGTAGCAACTTCTTCGACATACGCCGAAAAAGCGCGGCGAACTTCATCAGCGAGATTAGCATAACGCTTAACGAATGAAGGCGCCGATTCGTTAAGACCCAGTAAATCGTGCATAACGAGCCACTGAGCATCACAATTAGCCCCAGCTCCAATACCAATGGTAGGTACTGAGAGCTTTTCAGTAATCTCTGTAGCCAACTCGCTAGGAATACACTCTAATGTAACTGCGAACGCACCAGACGCCTCTACTTTTTCAGCATCAACTAATATTTGATGCGCGGCGGCAGCTGTTTTACCTTGCTTTTTAAACCCACCATATTCATTAACACTCTGCGGCGTCATACCTACATGAGCGAGAACTGGAATCCCCGCATCAGTCATTCGCTTAATAAGATTCGCTACTCGCGCCCCACCCTCAAGTTTAACGGCATCTGCGCCAGCTTTAATGCAATCTACCGCATTTTTCATCGCGATATCATCACCGCATTGATAACTGCCGAATGGCAAATCGGCAACAACCATCGCGTTCTTTACAACGCGCGCTACAGCCGCAGTCGCCGAGAGAACTTCTTCCATCTTAACAGGGAGCGTAGTATCATAGCCAAGCATCGTCATGCCCATAGAATCCCCAACGAGAATAATCGGCACTCCCGATTCATCGGCTAATCGCGCGAAGCACGCATCGTATGCTGTTAAGCACCCAAGCTTTTGAACCCCTTTAGCAGCTCGAACGCTAGCTACATTCCACTTCTTCATCTTAAAAAACTCCGAAACTACTGATGAATATTGCCGCGGCTAGGATGAGACTTAGCCTTCGGTTTTTCAAGCTTTAAGAAGGTCGCGAATTTAAGAGCTTCCGCAGGAATTTCATCACCGGTCGTATCTGGCATTTGAGATAAATCCAGCCCATGATCCTCATGAGTATGATGGAACTTAGACTTAGGCTTTACGACATCGCGAAGAGCCGATTTAAATTCTTCAATCCCCTCTCTAGAATCACAAGAAATCGCAATAGGCTTAATACCGATCTCTTTTTCAAAACGCTCTAAATTCTCTTTAGAACACTCAACATCCATCTTATTAGCGACAACAAGATAAGGACGCGAGGCGAGCTCAATGGAATATTCGTCTATTTCTTTTTTAAGAACTTCGTAATCCTTCCAAGGCTCACGATTATCAGTCCCAGCCATATCGATAATATAAACTAGAACTTTAGAGCGCTCTAGATGCTTTAAAAACGCTAATCCAAGACCAACGCCTTTCGCCGCGCCCTCAATAATTCCAGGTACATCCGCTAACGTTACTTTAGCCCAATCATCATAAACTAAGGTTCCTACAATTGGATTTAAAGTAGTAAACGGATAACTCGCGATTTTAGGCGTAGCCGACGAAAGAACTGTAAGCAGAGAACTCTTACCAGCGTTAGGAAAACCTAAAAATCCAGCGTCAGCGATAGTCTTCAGCTCTAACCTTAAACGACGCTCTTCGGGCTCGCCGCCGGGCGTATGCTCGGTAGGAGCCTGATTAACCGACGACTTAAAGTGAACATTGCCAAAGCCGCCCGCGCCACCTTTAGCTACAACTACCTTTTGGCCAACCTCAGTAATATCAGCTACTAACAGTCCCGTTTCTTCATCATAAACCTCAGTACCTAACGGAACATTAACTACAAGATCCTTGCCGCGTTTACCGAACATCTTCTGACCCTGACCTGGACCGCCATCTTGAGCGATACACTTAGGATCATAATAAAGCGATAGAAGCGAATTTACGTGTTCGCTCGCCTTAAATACAACATCGCCACCGCGACCACCATCACCACCGTCAGGACCGCCGAACTCTACGAGAGCCTCGCGGCGAAATGACATAGAACCATCGCCTCCGCGACCGGAGCGAACCTGAACAACAACCTGATCTATAAACGTTTTAGCTTTCATCACTAATATTATATCATAAAAAAAGCCGCTCCGTTTTCGGAGCGGCCTTACTTTTACGTCGAAGAACTAATTATTAGGCTTCGACGATCGTGACGACCTTACCGTCCTTAATGAATTTCACCTTACCGTCCTTGAGGGCGAAGAGGGTGAAGTCACGACCCTGACCAACATTCTTACCAGGGTGAATCTTCGTACCGCGCTGGCGGACGATGATGGAGCCGGCCTTAAGAGCCTGGCCGCCATAAGCCTTGACGCCGAGATACTTCGGGTTAGAGTCGCGGCCGTTACGTGCAGATGCGGAGCTAGCCATTTTAAATTACCTCCCTTACGCGATAGCCTTGACAGTTGCGACGGTGATCGACTGACGATGACCGACGAGACGACGATAACCTTTACGACGCTTAGCCTTGAAATTCAAGACCTTCTTACCGCGCTTAAGACCATCGATAACGAGCGTTACCTTAGCGCCCTCAACATAAGGAGCGCCAACCTTGAGCGTAGTACCATCGCTGATGGCACAAACGGTATCCAGGACTGCTTCCTGGCCAACTTCGACCGAGAGCTTTTCAATCTCGATCTTATCACCGACCTTAACAAGCGTCTGCTTGCCGCCGGATTCGAGTACTGCGTATGCTTCCATTGTTTTTTCCTTATTTTGTCCTGCTTTCCTTGTGGTAAGAAACTTCTCCACGAAAAGCTAGTTTGAATATTATACCTAAAATCGCCTTTAACTGTCAATACTGAAACTTAACTAAATATTACTCCGCTATTCTAGTGGTGCGCAATTAATTTTAGAGCTTATAAGTTCTTTACGATGAACTTTGGCGCGCTTTTTAAATTCTTCGTAGTCGCGCGGCTCTTTAGGATTAGTCCACATAGCCTCTGCGAATGCTAAGCCTCGCGGCCATAACTTCCAGGCTAAATCATATTCATTCCAAATACATTCAGTCCATAGACAACACTCACCGCCTAAAACACGGCCCTTAGATTCCGGCGGGATAAGCGAATATGGGTTAAACGAATATACATTTTTAAGAGAACTGCGCATTTTAGGACTAAGATAAGTAAATGGATCATCTTCAATACCCTGAGGAACCGAGAAATACGTCGTTCCCACTGGTGAAATTATAATATCATGACCTTTTTTGGCAGCGTCTACAGCGTACTTAGAGCGACGCCAATTTTGGATTATCGTATCCTGACTAGGATTACCGGCTAAAACCTCATCCCATCCAATCGCTATTCTACCCTTTTTAGCTAAATAATCCGTAAAGTGCCGCGTAATCCAAGCTTGAAGCTCATCTTCATCCTTAAGACCCAACTTCTTTATACGCGCTTGACACTTAGAACACTCCTTCCACCTCTCTTTAGGACATTCATCGCCTCCAATATGAATATATCGCCCAGGGAAAAGCTTACATACCTCATCATAAACCTTCTCCATAAATCTAATCGCATCATCATTACCCGCGCAAAGAACATCGTATTCAACGCCATACATCAAACGCGGCACTCGCGAAAGTCCTTCTCGACAAGCGAACTCAGGGTGAGAAGCTAAAAGAGCGCGAACGTGACCCGGTATTTCTACCTCAGGGACGATAGTTATAAATCTTTTATTAGCATATTCCAAGATTTCTTTTATATCCGCACTAGTATAAAAGAACGGTCCATACTTTTGGCCATCGCCTCTAAAATCATCTGGTCCTCCGCGGCAAGTACGCGCCGCAGATTCGGGACGAACAGCGCCATATTTAACGAGTTCTGGAAATTGAGGAATATCCAAGCGCCAACCTTGATCCTCGGTAAGATGCCAATGAAATACATTAAGCTTATACTTAGCCATCGTATCAAGTAGATTTTTTACAGCCTCCTTACCAAAAAAATGACGCCCCTCATCCAACATTACACCACGCCAACGAAAGCTAGGCTCGTCCTCAATCGCGCAATATGGCCAACGCCCATTTTCACTTAATTGCTTTAAAGTAGTGCGAGCGCGAAACTTACCAGCCTCGTCAGAAGCTGAAACAACAACTCCTTTTTCATCAATTTTAATGCGATATCCTTCAGGAACAAGAGCTTTATCAGTTTTTTCAACTATTTGGACTTCTCCTGTAGATACTGAGCCTGTATTAATCTGAATAGACTTCGGCATTGGTATTAATGCCGCGGCGCAAATAACTCCAACTACAGTTAGTGACATGACTTAATCCTTAATTTAATCTTTAATAACCGCATTATAAAACATATCGCCATCGCACATAAAACATTTATTAGCGATACTCTTTAGACGAAGAGCTTTACCAATGCGACTTTTACCGATAATAACCGGCGCAAGAACAGTTATCCATTCATCAACCAATCCTGATTGAGCTAATGATTGAGCGAGCTTTAAGCCCCCTTCGCAAAGAACGCTCGTTACCCCCATCTTACCAAGTTCAATAAGCGCCTTTTTAGGATCATTAAAAACAAGCGTAGGATTTTTACCATCAGTAAAAACCTGAGCTCCCTTAGGTAACTTACCGGTTTTAGAAATAATAACTCTAATAAGATCTTTATTTGGATGAATTCTAGCTAAAAGCGAAGGATTGTCTTTTCGTACCGTCTCAGCGCCGACCATAATAGCATCAACTACTTCACGTAACTGATTCGTACATTTTCGCGATGCCGTAGAGCTAATCCAATTCGCATTACCCCAATCATCACAAATCTTACCATCTAATGACATAGCTATTTTTACGGTGACATAAGGCATCCCCGTAAGAATATGCTTACTAAAGCCCTTGATGAGATCCTGACACTTCGCAATTAATACTTTATCGCCCTTATATTGGGAGCATTCAATCCCTTTTTTAGCCAAAACTCGCTTAGCTTTACCCCGATTTTTAGGATTTGGATCCGAAATAACATAAACGACACGCGAAATGCCCGCACTCGCTATCGCGTCGGTGCAAGCTCCGACTCTACCTACCTTTGAACAAGGCTCCAATGTTACATAAATTGACGCGCCCTCTAAAGAAACTGATGTTTTATCACCCTTTTTTAGAGCGTTTTTTATCGCCGCGACTTCAGCATGATCGCCGCCAGCCTTTTTGTGCCAGCCTTCGCCAATTATTACACCATCCTTAACAATAACAGCTCCCACCGCGGGATTAGGCCTAGTATGACCTAATCCCTTAGACGCTAATTCAATCGCTCGTTCAATATAATATTCGTCGTTCACTTTACTACCCGTCCAACCCATAAATCACCTATCAGTCAGAGCCCTTCATCGCGAGCGAGCGACCGCCGTCAATAGCATACGTCTGGCCAGTTACAAAGCGCCCTTCTTCGGATGAAAGAAAGAGCACTACATTAGCGACATCGTCAGCTAGACATTTCTCATGGAGAAAATTCGTACCATGAGTAATGTTCTCTCCTGAATTATCATCGGGTCTAACTACAATACCGGGAGCGACCGCATTAACCGTTATCTTATCCTCACCAAGTTCTTTAGCGAGCGAACAAATCATCGAAGATACGCCACCCTTAGCAGCGGCATAATCTACGCACTTTTTAAGCCCGCATCTCGCGACAACCGACGAAAAGCAAATAATCCTCCCGCCCTTACCAGCTTTAACCATTTCACGCGCGGCAGCTCTGCTCATCCAAATCGCGCCTAAAAGATTAACGCCTAGAATATTCTCAATAACATCGTCGGTCTGATCGATTAACTTAGCCATTTTGCCGCGCGCGCTGCCGCCCGCTACATGAACCATAATATCGATCCCGCCAAAGCGCCTTACACACTCGGCAACTGCCGCGTCGCAGAATTTAGAATCGCGAACATCGCCGGCGAACGCCTCAGCTTCGCCACCCGCCGCGCGAATCGCGTCGACTGTGCGCTGGGCAATCTCCATCGTATAGTCACATACAAAGACCTTCGCTCCCTCCGCCGCGAAACGTCGCGCCGAAGTTCCGCCGATATATCCGCCAGCCCCCGTAAGAAGAGCTACTTTACCTTCAAATCTATTCATTGTTCATTCATCCTTTCGTAATCTCTTTTAAAGAAGAAAAATCTCGCTATCATCAGCATAAGCGCTCCGACAATATAAAACCCGGCGAACGCCGCGATACTGAACTGAACGGTTAAATTATCTTTCATCCAGCCGGTAATCATTGAAGAAAACGAGCCCAACAAAAACGATACCGAAAACGCAATCGCCGCACCCGCAGCATGATAACGCTGAGGAATAACCTCAAATAACGCGGCAAAGAGATTCGAATCATAAACGCCGCGGAACACGCCAAAAAGCGCCATCGCCGCGCAGCATACAACAAAATTCGACGCGAACGCCATTAAAATTATAAATGGTATAGCCGCTAGCATACCGGTCATCATCGTCTCTAAACGTACGCTAGGACGGAATTTAGCGAATTTATCCGAAAAACGACTGCCAATCGCAACGCCGACAAACGCGCCTGCGAAATGCCATGCGAGCGCGTTTAAGGGTATCCATTTAGGATCAATTACACCGTTAAACTTTTCACCCAATAAATTCGGCATCCAATTTCTATAACTACCGTCAACCGCGATGAACATAAGTAGCGAAAAAGCAGTGAGTAATGCGGACGGACGGCGAAATAGAATGGTAGCCGCCTCTTTAAAGGAGCGCTTTTTAGCCGGTCCTCGCGTCGCGGCTGATGGATGCTTATCATTAAGGACGAAGATTAAAAGTACTGCGATAGCTAGCCCCGCTAATCCAAATACACGAAATGGCAACTTCCAAGCGCCGGAGCCCATATCCTTCATGCCGCCTAAATAGCCCGAAACCGCAGAGAACGAAATTATACCTAAATAAAGCGCGCTTTGATAAATCGAAAACGCCGTCGCTCTAGTATCAACATGGTATTGACTTATTAATGACGAGGCCGAAGCTCCTACAAACGCCTGACCAGACGAAGTTATTATTCCGTAAGAAAGAATAAATAGCCCGATACCTGACGCGAATGACGATAAAAACGTACCAAAAGAAAAAAGAACAACACCAGTAATAACTATCCACTTGCGCCTTAAAAAATCCGCCGCGATTCCTGAAAAAGGTAAGCATATACCCATTACAATACCAAAGACAGTCGAGATAGCCCCAATCTGAGTATCGCTTACGCCGATACTCGCAAAGTCAGCCTTAATCTGAGTAACCGTCGCCCCAAAAATCTGCCGCGTTCCCTGCAAAAATAAATAAGTTAGCCACAAGGCGCCCAAAAGCGTCCACTTGTAAAAATCTTTCTTTTTAGATTGTTCGCCATTCATTATTATATTCCCGATTGTTATCCTTTATTTCAACACATGAATTATACCATAAAATTAAATTTATCGCATTAATCCAAAACTGTGGAAGTATTAGGGGTAAGAAGACTTTCGTAAATGATATGTGATGATTTAGGAAAAACATAAAATTTGATATAATTTATATTACTAAACTTTCTAGCATATAACAACTAACAAAACACATATTCTTATGAATCTAAAAAAAACACTAACTGTTTTCTCGGCGATACTAATCGCAGGAGCTACTTTCGGAGCTATACGAGCAACTACGCCTAAACTTTGGGCCAAGGGTAAAGATAGTTGGCAGATGGATCGACATAATGCCAAAATGGAATTAGTTAAAGCTGGGGGAGCTAAAGTCGTCTTTATCGGTGATTCTATTACTCATAATTGGGAGAAAGTTGGCAAGGAACAACTAAATAAATATTTCTCCGAAGGCGATATGAAAATGCTCAACCTCGGAACGGGAGCCGATCATACCGAACATGTTCTTTGGAGAATTAAAAATGGTGAGCTTGATGGCTACGAAGCTAAATGTATTGTCGTTATGATTGGCACTAACAATACTGGCCATAACACTATTGAGAATGAACCTCCAATGGATACTATTCTTGGTATTAGAGAAATTCTTACTGAAATACGTAAAAAACAACCTAAGGCGACCGTCGTACTATTACCTATCTTCCCTCGCGGTGTAGATGCTAATGATCCAAAGCGTAAGCGCAACGAGATTGTTAATAAGGAAATCTGCAAATTCTGTGATGGCCAGACAATTTTCTGGTGCGATTTTAACGATGAATTTCTTAATGAAGACGGCACATTACCTAAAGACCTCTTCCCTGACTATCTACACCCTGCTGCACAAGGTTACGAAATCTGGTACAAAGCTGTAAAACCATACATTGATTACGCGCTTTCTGATAAAAAAGGTGAAGCTCCTAAAAATCGCTACTCTAAAAAGAAAGTTGCTCCAAAATCAAATGAGCCTACAACAATTCAACCAGTCGCACGAGTTAAGGGTATGCATCGTCCACGCAACTATGATGTATGGACTCAAAAACTTTTCACGAACCGTAGAATCATTTCTAATAATAAAGAGATAGATATTGTTTTTGCAGGAGACTCAATAACTCATTTGTGGGGCTTTCAAGGTAAAGAAGAATATCAAAAGCTCATGAAGAAGTATAGCATCCTCAATATCGGCTATAGCGGTGATAGAACTCAGCATCTCTTATGGCGCGGACTTTACGGTGAATTGGACGGCTACAAAGCTAAGTGCGTAATGCTTATGATTGGCACTAACAATAGCGGTGGTAACACACCCGAAGAAGTTGCGCTCGGAATTCGCACATTCCTCGATTTACTCGCTAAAAAGCAGCCCCAAGCTAAAGTTATTCTTTTACCTATCTTCCCTCGCGGCGATGCTAAAGATTGGAGACGCGTTAAAAACAATAAAGTTAATGAGATTATCAAAACTTACGCAGACAACGAAAAAATCTTCTGGGTCGACTTTAACGACAAGCTTCTTGATAAAGATGGCGATACAAAGTGGATTATGCCAGACCGCCTTCATCCCGAACTTCCTGGTTATAAGATCTGGGCAGAAGCAGTACTACCGTACTTTAAAAAGATTTGCGGTAAATAACTTACTTAAAAACAATAAAAAATACCTAAGGTCTTATCAAAGAGGTCTTAGGTATTTTTATTTTACTTAACGATCCAAGCCATTAATTAACCATGTAGCGATTTCACCCGCGAACAAAAGAGACTTTTCAGAAATCTTATCACCTGTATCTTCTTTAGTGTGCCAATAATCATTCAGCCCCGGCTTAGACCCATATTCAAAGTCGATAAGATTTATAGACTTAAAACCAGCCTCTAAAAAAGGAACATGATCATCTATAATTATATCATTACACGCAACAATCTTATCACCTACGTTTTTTCGCTTAGCAATCTTCAACAAACCTTTTTTTAATCCATAATGAGAATTTTCAGGAATGGTAATTTTTAAATCCTTATCCCCCAACATATCAAAGCAAACTACCGCACGTACTTTAACTCCAGAATCTTTCAATTTTTTAGCTACATGTTTAGACCCCCACAATCCATCATTCTCATCATAATTATCCATACACTCTTCACCATCAGTCCAAAGTAAAAGTATATTCGTTTTTTCAGGTCTATTTTGATAGATCTTCTCGGCTAAAGCTATTAACAACCCAGTCGTAGAAGCACCATCATTCGCGCCAGGGCAATCAACGCCTAACTTAGTATCGTAATGAGATACTAAAACAATCCATTCGTTGGTTGGATTAGAAATAAATGAGCTTTCTACATTAACAAATACACGTCTTCCCCTAGGAGTATTAGCTTTAAAACAATCAAGTTTCGCATCAGCCCCTAAAGAACTAACCTTATCAAGTATAAAATTAGCCGCGCGTCTAGAACCTAATGTTCCAGAATCACGCGGAGTATAATTTTCAACGAGTTCTAGGGCTGAATTATGCGCAACTTTAGCATCGGCCGGAGTAAATATTAATGCCGCGGCCAAAATAATTGATGTCATGCCTATTCGACCTCTACACCAATCATGCGCAAAACTCTATCAAGTTCGTCGTTGTCAAAAAAGTCTATCTCTAAAAGACCTTTAACATGCTTACCATTGGCGTGAGTAACACCACTTGTCAATCTAACAGCACATCCAAAATGCTTTTTAAGCTTATCGACCAGTGATCTAACATAGCCATCGGGCAAATCGGGCGTACCGCGTTGCTTCTCGACAACAGGAGCATGTAAACGCGCTACACGCTTCTCCAAAGCACGTACAGTAAGCTGATCGTTAACACAATCGCGAGCTAAAAGGACACGCTCTTTCTCGTCATCAATCGAAAGAAGCACTTTCGCATGACCAACCGACAAAAGCTTTTTCTGAAGAAGCTCCTTAACCTCTTCGGGTAGCTCTAAAAGTCGAACTGCATTAGCGACTGTAGCGCGAGCCTTACCAACTCGTTGGGCTACTTCTTGTTGAGTTAACGAGAATGTATCTTGAAGAGTCTTATAGCTATCAGCTTCTTCAATCGGATTTAAATCTTCGCGATTGATATTCTCAGTCGTCGTCATTGCAGCCGCTGTAAGATCATCGGCCTCAATAAGCGTAACTCGAATCTTCTTCCAACCAGCTAATAGAGCAGCTCTTAAACGGCGCTCACCAGAAATAAGCTCGTACTTACCACTTGAATTCTTACGTACAGTCGGAGGATGAACTAATCCACTATTTTTAAGCGACTCAGCAAGCTCTGAAAGCTCTTCATCTTTAAATTCCCTACGAGGCTGATAAGGGCTTCGTTCAATATCGAGAATCGGAATTTCAAGCGGAGAATCCACCTTCTCATCAACACCTGAAATCGCAGATTTCGCTAAAACCGGCGTCTTAGTAAATGACTCAGATGAGGTATTCTTCGTAGGGATTAACGAACCTAAACCTCGACCAAGACCATGTTTCTTTTCAACACGTACAGGGACCTTAGAGGTCCCTGTAGCTTTTTTAAGGAAAGGATTTTTAGCCGCCATTGCTTATCAGAAATAACCATTAACGATAGGAAGGAACTTTATTCTATTCTGGAGAATAAGGTTAACGATACCTATCTGAAAACCTGACGGACAATCTTCAGTATAGTTAATAAGACCAATCTGAGCACCATGAAGCTCCTTAGTCATATTGAATACTAAAGCGAGCTGAAGACCATAGGCCTTATCAGCAATATTAGCAATACCAGCAATATTTACACCATGGCTCTTAACCTTAGCGAAGTTGGCTAAACCCGAAACCTGAAGACCGCAATTTTGCTGCTGGAACGAACCAAGAAGATTAACATCAAGACCAGTAAGCGTATCTCTTACACCTAAAAGACCGATGTCAGCGCCACAAACACTCTTCTCGGTATAGTTAAGACCGCAAGTTACACGAAGACCATAAATATCACCAAACGAAAAGTTACCGAGACCACCAACAACAAGACCAACGGTAGTATCGCGAGTAAGAGTAGCTAAGCCACCAAAATCAATACCATACATCTTAGGCGCGTCAGAATAGAAAAGATTAAAATCAATACCAAAAACATCCCAACGATTGAGCCCCCAAGGAAGCTGAACAGGAGTAGCAAGACCAATAGCAACAGGAGTAAAGCCAATTACAGAAGAATCTCTCTCTTCTTCGACATCCTGAGCGAAACTAGGGCAAACAGTAGAAATCGCGAGTGCCGCGACACCAATCTTGAGCATTTTATTCATTATACCTCCTTGTTTATAAAAAATCTCTTTGTTGACATATATTTTACTGTTTTATGGATAGAAAAGTCAAGTGGCTAAGCGATTTTTGAATAGATTCTTCAGAAACATGGCTTTTAGGCTCAAAAACAACGTGCTTAGCCTTTTGAATCATATTAGACAATGCAGAAAAATCTACATTACCATCGCCTGGAGCGAAATGATCATCATAATAATCTTTTACATCATTTAAATGCATTCCTCGTATTAAGGACAATTCCTCAAGCTTATCAAGCGCTAGCTTAGCTTCTTCATCTATCCAACCATGCATCTCTCTAACGCGGTGATGCCCAGTATCAAACCATGCGAAAAGATTAGAACCCTTAAATTTATTGATAATTTCAAGACTCTCCTTCTCATTAGGATACCCTTCAAGGAACGGCAAATTCTCCAATGCTAAAGCAATACCCTTCTTTTCAAAATTAGGTAAAATAAAATCTAATTCTTT
Organism: Kiritimatiellia bacterium; assembly: GCA_017631385.1. Taxonomy (GTDB): domain Bacteria; phylum Verrucomicrobiota; class Kiritimatiellia; order RFP12; family UBA1067; genus UBA1067. The sequence goes on along the minus strand of JAGBTH010000125.1, from coordinate 15,260 downwards.
TAAAAATATATTAGTTAATCTTTTAGCTCTCTTAGCTCTAACCTTAAGCGCGGCATTTAACACCTTAAGATACTTACCATCTTTAACATCACCCTTAGCCACTAAAAGCTTATCTAATAAAAACTGAGAATTACGATTTTTAGCAAAAAAAGTCGAAAGCGGTATTCGCCCGGCGTGAAGAACAATAGTTTTAGCCCCAAGATCAGAGGCAACATCTAGCGTCTTTAAAAGATGAATTCTCGCCATCGCGCGCTCATTCTCATCAAAGCTCGCTAATGAATAAAGTTCCGGACTACCATCTGGCGCTGAAATCGGTACAGGACAAAACGCATGAACACTCTCTACCGGCATAACATCTATTCGCCGCGAAAATCCAACCAACTGCTCAGGCGTTGTACGAAAACCTAATTCCAACGCTTTAAACCCAAGCTCCAACGCCTTATCGGCTATCTCTTCACCCGAGTCATATTTTCGATTGCACCAGTTAGTTGAAAGAGCGAACTTCATTTAAAAGCCATCCTATCCATCATCGCACAAAGAACAGTCTCATCATTCATCGACTTCTCACTCTGACGGTAGGCCGTCTCGACAGCTTCTAGATTACGAAACGCTTTAAATAGCGGCAATGAACCATTAACCATCGATCTTCTCACAAATGAAGCGACAGTCTTATAAAACGCTTTGCGAACAATAGCGACATCTTCATCTTCAGCCTCATCTTTAAGCGAAGAGAGAATTTCAGCTAAACGCTTACCAGCAAGAGCCCTTTCGAACACGGTCTCGCACAAAACGACCTCTTCCATCACCTCGCGAACATCCTCGTAAGCATCACCTTCCAAGACGCCTTCTGAAAGCGGTAAATCAATTCTTTGAGAGCGCGAAATAATCGTAGGAAGAATCGCATCTGGAGAATCAGTCTGAAGAATAAACAACGTCTTAGACGGAGGTTCTTCAAGAGTTTTCAAGAACGCGTTGGCAGCCTCAGTCTCCATCCTGTCAGCACCGATTATCACGCCGACTTTCCATCCACCCGAAAACGCTGTAACAGACATTGGCGCGACAATTTTATCGCGCATAGATTTTACATGAATTGTTCGACTTTTACCCTCAGCTTCTAACCATGCTACATCAGGATGAGCGCGCTTTTCGACTTGAGCGATTTCATTAGGGAAAAGCTTTTTAAGTAATTTACCTGTTAAAATATCGCATTGACCACGAAGATCACCACAAAGTAAATACCCGTGAGCTGGTTTCCCCGAATCAATAGCGTGAGAAATTAGATTAAACGCTTCAGAGACTTGCATACCGCCTCCCAAACTTCATCTTGAGTTCCTGACGCGTCAATAGTAGTAATACGATCTTTCTCAGCCTTGGCTAGAGCATAAAAACCCTCGCGCAGTTTACGATGAAACTCATCACCCGCTAGCTCAATTCGATCAGCTGATGTATTAGTCTCTTCTTCGCGTTTACGCATTCTTAACGCCGCGATTTCGGGAGGGACATCTAATAATAAAGTTAAATCAGGCTTAAGAGAGTCACAAGCGAATTCATTAGCTATCTTAAGAACCTCAAGATCTAAACCTCGCCCATAACCTTGATACGCGAAAGTAGAGTCACTAAACCTATCGCTCAATACCCATGTACCCGAGTTAAGAGCTGGAATAATCACGTTCTTAACTAACTGAGCTCGAGCCGCTAAAAACAAGAGTAATTCAGCACGATCACAAGGCGGATCGTCCTTCTCGTCTTTTAACAATCCTCGAATAAGCTCAGCTAATCGCGTACCACCAGGCTCGCGAGTAACAATAACGTCAATACCCTTTTCTTTAAGAAAAGCTTCAAGGCGCTTGATTTGAGTCGATTTACCGCAGCCTTCGCCGCCCTCAAAAGTTATAAACCGACCTCTTTTCATAGCGCCTTGAATTCAGCCGACTTAAGAAGCGGCTTCTACCTTCTCTTTAAGATGTTTAGCCAAATCAGCGATAGTCATTGCGCCAAGATCGCCGTCTACGCGCGAACGAACCGAAACAGTACCCGCCGCCTCATCGCGAGGACCGACGACAACCTGGAACGGAACCTTCTGGAGCGTAGCTTCGCGAATCTTCGCACCGAGCTTATCGGGAGCGACGTCAACATCAACGCGGAAGCCCTCTGATTTAAGCGCGGCACGAACCTTTTCAGCATACCCGAGAGCCTTATCGCTTACAGGGAGAATACGAACCTGCTCAGGCGCGAGCCAAAGCGGGAACGCACCAGCATAGTGCTCAATAAGAATACCGAAGAAACGTTCAATCGAGCCTAAAAGCGCACGGTGAACCATGTAGGGACGATGATCCTTACCATCAGCGCCGACATAAGTAAGATCGAATCTCTCAGGGAGATTAAAGTCAAACTGAACCGTACCGAGCTGCCAAGGACGACCAAGAGCATCCTTAATCTTCATATCAATCTTAGGGCCGTAGAATGCGCCGCCGCCTTCGTCAACCTCGTAAGAGAGACCTTCTTGCTCAAGAGCGTCGCGTAACGACTGAGTAGCCTCTTCCCAACGGCTCGCCTCACCAACAGCCTTCTCTGGCTTAGTCGAGAGATACGCCTGGATATCATGAAAGCCGAAACGCCCGAGCATGTCCTTAGCAAAGCGAACAGTATCCTTAATTTCGCTAACGATCTGCTCAGTCGTACAAAGAATATGAGCATCGTCCTGAGTAAATCCTCTTACGCGGAAAAGTCCGTGACGAACACCGTCCTTCTCGTAACGATAAACAGTACCAAGTTCAGCTAAACGCATAGGAAGATCGCGATAGCTACGCTTCTTAGCCTGATAAATCTGAATATGGAATGGGCAGTTCATCGGCTTTACGTAATACTCTTCTACATAAGAGTCATCACCAGCCCCTTCCTGAACCTTCATACAAGGGAACATACCCTCTTTATAAAAGCCAAGGTGCCCAGAAGTCTGCCAAAGATTACTACGGCCAACATGAGGAGTATAAACTATCTCATAACCGGCGTCATAATGCTTTTTGCGCCAATATTCCTCAATCGCGACGCGAATGCGCGCGCCCTTCGGGAGCCAGTGAACGAGACCCGGGCCAACAGAATCGGTAATCGTAAAGAGCTCGAGCTGTTTACCTAAAATGCGGTGATCGCGCTTACGAGCTTCTTCTTCACGCGCGATAATCGCATCGAGTTCAGCCTGATCTTTAGCGACAATACCATAGACGCGCTGAAGCATCTTATTCTTCTCGTCACCGCGATAATAAGAGCCTGCTACACGAACGAGCTTAACAACACCAATCTGAGCTGAGCTCTCAACATGAGGACCGCGGCACATTTCGACATAATCACCGACGGTATAAGTCGAAATATCCTCACCCTCGGGAATATCAGCTAGACGCTCGAGCTTATACTTCTGACCTTCTAAAAGCTTCTCGCACTCAGCGCGCGTTACAACTTTCTTGACGAAAGGCTCATCAAGCGCGATAAGACGCGCGATTTCGGCCTCAATCTTCGCGAAATCATCGGTCGAAATACGATGAGGAAGATCAAAGTCATAATAAAAACCATCGTCGGTCGCAGGTCCAATATCTACCTGAACATCTTCAAATACATTAGAAACGGCGCGCGCCATGATGTGCGCGGCCGAGTGTCTTCTTTGCTGTTCGCTAATTTCGCTCATATTGCTCCAAGAGGAAAATCCTGAGAAATTAATATTTTAGTATTCTATCACTTAACAACAGGATAGAGATACATGTTCTTATAGTCAGCGTCAGAGTGATCGCCCTGGAGATAAAGAGGACCAGGAACAAACTCGTTCGCATCCATCGCACCACCGGTAATACCTACTACAGGCGCATTCTCAATAATCGTCTTACCATTGAGAACAACAGTAAGATGACGCTTATAAAGAACTACCGAAACATGCTGCCACTCGCCAGCGGGCTTCTCGGCGGCGACAGACGGAGTTACACGACCGTAATAAGCGGCCATGTTATGGCAGTCGACCGGCTTTCCGTAGCTGTCGATCGTCTGAATCTCGTAACGACCGCGAAGATAAACACCAGAGTTAGAATCTTTAGGAACGCGGACATCATACTCCAACTTAAAATCGTAGAAATCACTACGCTTCGTCATAAGATTGGCGCCACCATGATTCCACTCGCCATTGGGCTTACGACCAAGATTATTCGAAAGAATACCATCTTTAAACTTCCAAGCGAACTTAGACTCGGGGTTCATCGACTTCCAGCCGTTAAGACCGTCTTTTAAAAGATCAATCTTCTCGCCGAACTTAGCGTCCTTAGTCGAAACCTTCTCAGTAATTGGAGGATTACGCCAACCGATAATCTTACGAGCGTCTGTACCATCGTTATTAACAACTGTAGCCTCGAGCTTATCACCACAAACTTTACCCTCAATCCTAAACTTCCAAGGATGATCGAACGAGAATTCATTACCCTTGATAACGAGGTTCTTAACGGGGTTTGGCGACGCCCAACGCCAAAGAACGAGACCAGATGCTTTACCCTCAGCATCGCGCTCAATAATCATTGAGCCAGCGTTCATAGCGTCATAAGGAAGCTTAAGACCCCAATTACCAACGATAGGATCTTTGCATTCACAGCAGCACTTCTTATCCTGAATGCTGCAACATCCAGCCATCGCGATAACAGCTGACGAAAAAAGAATTGACTTAACGTTCATTTATTTTATCCTTAACTTTTAAGATTTAAAAATGAATTATTCAACAGGAGTAAGCTCCGCTACACCATCAACAGGAGCTGCAGGCGCCGCGGGAGCCTTAGGCGGGAGCTTAAGACCAGCGCCTAAGCCCGGCTTAGGAGGTAACTTAAGACCAGATGCGAGACCTGGCTTCGGGGGGAGTTTAAGACCAGCGCCTAAGCCCGGTTTAGGCGGAAGCTTAAGACCCGACTTCATCGAAGGTAACTGAGGGCGACGAATCGCAGCAGCTGGCGCGGCAGCAGGAGCAGCAGCCGGAGTTAAAGGCGATGCTGGCGCGGCAGCTGCCTGAGGAGCGGCTTGAGCGCTTTCAACTGGAGCTGCCGCTGGCGTTACCTCTGCTACGGGCTCAACAGCGGGAGCTACTGCAGGCGCAGATGGCTCTTCGCTCTTAATCGCTTCAACTACTGGAGGTACCGCAGAGACGGGAGCTACAACAGCATCGTCAGAAGCAATTTCATCAACCGATACGATAAATTTACCAAACTGAAGCATATCCTTAGGAGCGAGTTCTACAGCTCCCTCAACCTTCTGACCTAAACGGTAAGTACCGTTCATACTGCCAAGGTCCTCCAAAAACCACTTATTGTCTTTTTCGTAAATCTTAGCATGCTGACGCGAAAGCCCTTCAACCGACAACGGAGCTATAGTATTACCAACGTCACGACCAATGCTAATTACCTTTTCGGCCGTATAGCATAACTTAAGCAACGAACCATTATTATTGGCTATCAAAGTGATTTTCATATATTTATACCTTGTGGTTAGTTTAAAATAAACTTGAATTAATTATACCATATCTTGACATATAAACGCCAGCGAAACTTATTACCTTAAGTTATACGATTAAATATTAAAAAACCCGCTTACAAGAACTATCAAGATTAAAATCGGTACAACAAAGACATAATGCCATTTCATAAACTGAGGCATCTTCACCCCTCGCCCTATCGATACTGAAGCGCGGAACTTATCCCACCCCCATCCTAACGAGCCATTTACTACAAAAAACGCTTGTATTAAAGCGCCTAACGGCAACCAAAGCTGACTTACCGCGAAATCCTCCCATTCTAAAACACTCTCCCATAAAACGCACGGCATTGATAAAAAAGCTACCGAAATTCCAACAATAACGGAGGATGAAAAACGCTTTAAATTAAAGACATCCATAATACCAGCTATAAGACACTCAAAAACAGCAATAACTGTAGTAAGCGCAGCTAACGCTAGAAATGAGAAAAACACCCCTCCCCATACATAACCATAAGGCATTCTAGCGAAAACTTTAGGTAGCGCCTCAAAAATAAGCCCAGGCCCTGACGTATATTCAACGCCATACGTCGCGCAGGCTGGAAATATAACAAGTCCAGCCAATAACGCCACAAACGTATCAATTACAATAATTACTAACGACTCTTTGACTAAGGAATGCTCTTGACCAATGTAACTAGAGCAAATCGTCATTGAGCCTATTCCCAATGAAAGTGTAAAAAACGCCTGCCCCATCGCGGCGAAAAGCGATTTCAACGGATGCTCCATAAACTTAGACCAATTCGGTTTAAGATAAAACTCCAACCCTTCTGCCGCGCCTGATAATGTAAGAGATTTTATTGCTAAAATTACCAACAATACAAGTAACGACAGCATCATCCATTTAGTAACACTCTCAACGCCCTTTACAACACCAATTATACAGACAAACGTCGAAATCGCAACTACAATGAGCATAAAGAGACCCGAAATTTGCCAATTACTTGTTAACTCACTAAATGCCTTAGTCGTATCACCTGGGGGCGAAAGAGTAATATAATCGCTCGCATATTTTAAAAGCCATCCGCAAACATCAGTATAATAAATCATTAAAATAAAACATCCAGCCGCTAAAAATGAACCGATTTTACGCCAAATAACGCTATATTTAGTTGGCGAGAGCGCTCCTAATGCCGCGGCTAAACTCTTATTGGCGCCGCGGCCAATACCTAACTCAACAGCTAAAAGTGGAAAGCCTAAAATTGCTAAAAAAGCGAGATAAACTATTACGAATGCAGCTCCCCCATTCTCGCCTACAACATACGGAAAACGCCACACATTACCTAAACCTACTGCACTACCAGCAGCTAACATTAAAAAGCCAAGTCTAGACGAAAGTTTCTCTCTCATTGTTAAATTTTAACTAAGTTCTTTAGCGGGATTACCAAAAACCGTTACGTTATCGGGGACATCTGTAAATACTGCTGACATGGCTCCCACGACAGCGCCTTCGCCTATTTTACGGCGCGGCGTTACTACTGAGCCTGGGTAGACTACCGAGCCAGCGCTCATAACAACAGCACCGCCTATCGCGCATTGGGCATAGACGTGAGTAAAATCACCTAAAACGCTATCATGACCAATCGATGAATTATGAAAAACGCAAGAATGACGCCCTATTTTTATATCGGCTGTAAGCGTAGTATTAGGCGCTAAAAATGAGCCTTCGCCAATTTCAACGTTAGGCCCAACCGTCGCTGAGCGATGAATAATAGAGATAAAGCGCCCTCCTCGCGCTTCTATCGCTTGAACACACTTTTTACGTGTTTTTACCGAGCCTAAAGCCGTTATAAAAACATCATTCTCTTTTATCTCATAATCCTTCAGCGATCCTAAAATAGGCGGATAGTTTTTAAACGAATCTAGCGCGGCGAAATTATCATCTAAAAACCCCGCGACAGTAAATTCAGTTCCATATCCTACCGCCTCTAAAGCTGTAGCGAACATTTCGCGCCCAAAGCCGCCCGCACCGATTATGACGAGATTCTTCACGCGAGAACCTTCTCCATCAACGCATTAACATCGCTAAATGAATCTAGTTCCTTTAAAGGAATATCTAGCCCATAATGCTGCATTATCGTAACTTTAAGCGCGAAGCAAGTAAGCGACCCCCAAAGTGGAGTTTGACGATAGTCATCTTGAGGAGTAATAGAATCAACTTCTAATACTCCTGCTAATTGACTTAAAAATTCGTTTTGCTTTTCATCCATAATAATTAGACATGAATCGTTCTATCGAAACTCTTCTTGCTCTTCTCGTCTATCTGAACAATCTTAAGTTTACGCTTATAGAAAAAGCATTTAGTAAGGAACGCGTCATTCGGATCAGGACCACCGCCTGTAATAAGGTGGTAAGGCCTTTCAGGAATCGGCAGATACCATTCGGCAAAGTGAATATGCGCCGACATACCGAGCGAGACATTCGCGCCCTGAAGGATTTTATCCATATCCGTTAAGCGCGGCAATTTATGCTTCCAGCCGCCCTTAGAATCGGTTGGTCTAAGCGGGAACGGGATATGGCGAAAAACGATGCGCGCCTGCGCTTTCTTCCAAGCGGGTGAGGCGACCTCGCGCTCGAGCCACTTATTCTGAGCCTCGAGATATCTATCAAACGCTACGAGACCTGAATATTGGCCGTTTTTATCGCTCTTATCTTCGCCAGAGTCGAGAAACGCGAAGCGAACTCCGCCTAAAGTCGCCGCGCCATAATAGCGACCATCTTTAAGCGCGAGATAATCGCGCAAATTACGCGCGAAGCACCCGCGAGTTTCGTGATTGCCGCGCAAATACCAAACCGGCAGATGCGCCTCCTGAGCGACCCACGAAAACGGCTTGTTGATGCACCCGAGAACTCCGTTTTCGCTCTCGACGTAATTCATGATATCGCCGTTCATGCAGCAAAAGCCGTTAAGATCCTTCATGTGAGGGATAAAGCGCTTAACAATTGACGTTCTTTCATGAACATCATTAAGCATACCCCACGAAACAACACCATTCTTAGGTAGAAGCTCCCTAATCTCGCCATCGAGAGTTTCTTCAGGAGCAGAATATTTTACACCATAAGGACCGAACTTCTCGAACGGGCGAGAATGAACACGATAAAGAAGAGGCTTTTTAGGATCAATGCCGACAATCGTCGCGCGATGAACGAAGAAGTTAGCGTCTAATAAGCCGTCAGTCTCATCCCATGCGCGCTCCTTAGAGCTCCAATTATCCTGACTCCAGGTCACATATCCCGTAGTCTTCTCGCTCGTCATCCAAGTAATGCAAACAGAATCCTCGTCAAAAAGCTGAACATAAGGCTTAACCCTAAATAGCGCTGAACCTGACGTAGACTTTGGGGAACCCGCGTCATTATTCGACGCTCCAAAAGCCGAAACTATTGGCGTAGCCGCAGCCATTGTTGAAAGCTTTAAAAAGTCTCTTCTATTCATTATGATATCCCTCCTTAAAAATCTATTTACCAAATTATACCACATTTCTCTCTAAAATGCGCAATTGATATTCCTAAACACCCAAAATTATTTCTTTTTACTAGCTTCTAAAACAGGGGTTATTTGTACCTTTTCTATTATCTCTTCACAAACATCTGGATTTTCTCTTAAATAGTCGATTGCCGCGAGTGTACCCTGACCTAATTGGCTAGAGCCATAACTAATCCAACTGCCGCGCTTCTCTACTATGCCGCGCGCTAATGCCGCATCTAAAACCGAGCCTTCTCGCGAAATTCCGCAAGAATAAAGAATATCAAATTCAGCATCAGTAAAGGGAGGCGCGACCTTATTTTTAACAATTTTTACACGCGTACGATTACCAACTACTTCGTTTTGACTATTTTTTATCGCTCCGATACGCTGAACTTGCAATCTGCATGAAGCATAAAACTTTAATGCCTTACCACCAGGCGTAGTCTCAGGATTACCAAACATAACCCCGATTTTGTCGCGGACTTGATTTGTAAATATGCACAATGTCTTAGTTTGTGCTATCGCGGCAGTTAATTTGCGCATTGCCTGAGACATAAGTCGCGCCTGTAATCCAATGTGACTATCACCCATATTACCATCTATCTCAGCTCTAGGCGTTAATGCAGCTACAGAATCGACAACTACTACATCTACAGCGCCAGATTTTATTAATGACTCACAAATACATAGAGCTTCTTCTCCGCTTGAAGGTTGCGAAACTACTAAATTCTCTAAATCCACCCCGATTTTACGCGCATACGATGGATCTAAAGCATGCTCTGCATCTATAAACGCGGCAACACCTCCAGACTTTTGAGCGTTCGCTACTACATGTAAGGCGAGAGTGGTTTTACCCGATGATTCATGCCCATAAAGTTCAATAATACGCCCTTTAGGCAATCCTCCAATACCTAAAGCCATATCTAACGAAAGTGCTCCCGTTGATATTGCTTCAATATCGCTACGCGCTTCTTCGCCCAAGCGCATTATCGACATCTCCCCAAATTCTTTACGTATTGACTTCATTACATCATCAAGAGCTGAACTAATTTTATTTATTATTCCGTCTTTGGCCATAATAGCCCCCTTTCAGTTTATTTAATTTAAATTTATTCGCACCAATTTACATATTTTTCACGCCCGACAAAAATATCAACGCGCTCTATATGATCTATCTCAACTTCATTTTTAGCTTCCGGCGTTCCGAAAACTTCAATAACATCGAATCTGTACGACCCCGTCCATTTATGCACTAAAATCCACGCCTTACAAACTCGGCGCATAAGTAAACGCTTTCGCCTATCAATACTACGTAAGCGCCGCTCATATTCACTATGTTTAGAGTGCTGCTTAACCTCTACAAATACAATAGCTCTCGCTTCTTCTGAATATGCGACAATATCTATCTCGAGTCGCTCATCCTTTTTATAAGGGCGAACATTGCGCTCAAGTATTTTATACCCACGCCGCTCAAGAAATTTAACGGCAACATCTTCACCCCAACGCCCGTTTATAATACTGGCGTTGGGGTTACGCGCTTTCTTACGCAGCAGGAACATTACCCATCTCCTTAACGCGGCGCTTATAATTACTGGTATCTCGCGGAATTACTTCGGGAATCCCGAAGCATATCGCGCCTAACGAATCCTCTATAGCTATCGCTAGTCCATACGCTTCATTCGCCGAAAGCATAATATGAGCGCTCTTCGATTCGGGAGAGCCAGGCTTACTCCTGTAAACATCGAATGAATAACAACCTTCGCGCTCAACTAAATGGCGAAGCGAAATCTTAGTTGTACCTGCGGGCGAAACATGGAATAACCCTTTACCATCTTCTAGCGACTCCTTAAAACCTCTAAAAACTTCGAGCATTTTAGTAAGATCATTAAAATCCAACTTAACACAAATACTATTATCCCAATCAAATGTCGCGAAAACCGGAGGCATTTTATGCCTATCGCCAATAGTAAGCTGTTTAGCGAAAGTCGCCATTATCGAGCCATCAACATCATCATGCGCTGGATGAAGCTCCAACTTTAAAGCTCCACCCGTACATTTAGCATTCGCCCTATAAAACGACAACTTAGGTCTAAATCTCCTCGTTGCATTAGTATTGGTGTATTCATTATTATTCATTTTTCACCTCTTTCTTTTTTTTGTTATTGATTTAGTTAAAATTACGCCCAAAATGACTCTCCATCCTCAGAATCCAACTGCCTATATGACGCAGCTTCAAGTATAGCCTCGCGATTTACACATTCCTCACCCGCGAGATCAGCTATAGTTCTAGCGACTCTTAAGATCCTATCGTACGCTCTAGCCGAAAGACTAAGCGCTTCAATCGTTCGTCTAACCTCACCCGCCGCCTCTGTAGTTAGCTTACAAACCTCTTTTAAATCTCGACTTTTAGCATCCGCATTCGAAAATACACCGTGAACACCTCGATAACGTAATTTTTGCATTTCTCTAGCTTGTAAAACGCGCTCACGAATTACACTACTAGATTCCCCAGTAGATAATGAATCTAAATCCTTAACCGGTACTGCGCTAACACCAACTTGAATATCTATACGATCCAATAAAGGTCCCGATACTCTACGCTGATACTTTAAAATCTGAGACTGACTGCAACGACACTCACGCGTCGGATCATTATAATATCCACATGGGCAAGGATTCATCGCTGCTACAAGCATGAATCTACTCGGGTAATCGCACGCAGCAGCTGCGCGAGAAACAGCTACATGACCATCTTCGAGCGGTTGGCGCAAAACTTCCAACGCTTGGCGCGGAAATTCAGGAAACTCATCTAAAAATAATACGCCGCGATGCGCGAGCGAAACTTCACCCGGTAAAGGATGCGCTCCACCACCTAAAAGCCCGATAGAACTTACAGTATGATGCGGCGCGCGAAACGGGCGAGTAGTGATAAACCGTCCGCCACCTTTTTCACGCCCAGCTACTGAATGAATTCGCGAAACTTCTAAGGCCTCCTCAACTGACATAGGCGGTAAAATCGACGGTATTCGCCGCGCTAGCATCGTCTTACCTGAGCCGGGTGATCCAATCATCAGAACATTATGGCCACCAGCTACCGCGACCTCCAAAGCTCTCTTAACGAACGCTTGCCCCTTAACATCTGCAAAATCATCACCATTATCTCGATTTAACTCAACAAGATCTTCAAGATTTGTAAATATAGGCTCGATAGTAAGATTACCGTTTAAAAACTCAGCCGCATCGCGCAATGTCGCAACAGGAATAATATCAATCCCTGAGACAATACTCGCTTCTTCAGCATTTTCTTCTGGAACTAAAACAGCAGCCTTACCAATGCGCCTCATCTCAATAACCATTGGTAAAATACCTCTTACACGACGAACTTTACCAGAAAGCGAAAGCTCACCAACTAAAGCATAATCCTCTAAATCCAACGACTTTAACCGCCCTGTAGCGCATAAAAGCCCAATCGCAATCGGTAAATCATAAATAGGGCCTTCTTTTTTAACATCAGCCGGCGCTAAATTAACTGTTACCGAAAATTCATCTTTCGATTTATACCCAGAATTCTTAAGCGCTGTTGATACACGATCCTTAGCTTCTTTAACAGCGGTGTCAGGTAAGCCCACTATCGTAAAAGAATTTGTACCCTTAGCGGAATACACTTCTATCTCAACAGTTGACGCGTCAACACCATTTACCGCGGCGCTATAACATCTCGATAACATTTGAAATCCTTTCTGTCTGACATCTCAGTCGACAAAAAGATTATCGCATATTTAAGAAAAAGAAGTATTACATTATCGTTACATTATCGTTACATTTTTGTAACGTTATTGTAACGATAATGTAACACTTCTCAAAAACGCCCGAAAAAACGGCCTAAAATGAAGCCAATTTTTTAGAAGATTTTTTTAATCTTAAAAAAACAAAACCCGCGACTTTTTTAAAGTCACGGGCTATGTTTTTATTGAAGTAAAATAGATACTTACTCAGCTGTCGGTATATCCGTTACAACAACCCTAAAGAATGCCGCGTCAGCATCAGGCTTAGCGATTTCAAGGCTAAGAGTTTCGCTAGTTGCTAGCTCTGGTGTTGTAGCCATAATTGCCTCTCCAGCACAAGTTGGATCGCTATACGCCTCAACACTATAATAAAGCCCCACCTTCGCATTAATAACGCCAAGCGTAACCACCTCGTCAGTAACTACGATTGCATCATCCTTATCAGAGGCTGTTTCGTTAATTACAGGTGTAGCAACCTCAGGATTCAAAGCAATTTTAAGTTTACCTTCGTCCGTAACGCTTGCTGTGTAATAATCAGCAAACTTATAATTACTTATATCGCCTACCACTACAAAATTATCACAAGCTGTTGTAATATTAGTAATTACGCCATTAGCATCTACCTTAACTTCGATGCCACCAACTGTAGGTGTAGTATTAACGATATAACGGAAGACTACGATACCTGAGCCGCCGTTGCCGCCGTTACCAACGCGGCCGCCGCCGCCACCGCCGCCGCCCTGGTTGGGAGCAGCCGAGGTAGCATTCTCTCTCTGACCGCCATTGCCAGCACCAGTACCACCTAAGCCAGGACCTTGAGCGCCACCAGCTACGGCACCACCGCCGCCGCCAGAACCGTAAACGAGGTCTGTACCGATAATATTAGAGGCTAAGCCTTCTCCACCATTACCGCCGGCGTTTTCAGTACCATCTTCGCCTTCAGTTGTAGCGCCGCCGCCACCGCCAGCCTGGTACTGAGCTGCACCAGCGCCACCCTTATTACCGAGTGTATTGGAGCAGATGATGACATTAGCAGTATCGTTTACACTGCCGCAAGTAGCTTCGCCGCGCCCAGTCGCAGTTGCACGCGAACCTGCGCTCGAGCCGCCATTACCACCAGTCTGACCGCCAGTCGTATTAGCATTATTATTACCTCCGCTGACAGTTGACCCTGTATCTCCACCACCTGCGTATGCAACTACAGAGGTTTCAGTACCAATAGCGAAAGAGGAATTCTCGGCTTGGGTCTTAACTGCACCGTATGGACTTGTTGAACCACCGCGTTCACCGCCCTGGCCACCTGCACCAACGGTAATAGCTACAGTCTGACCTGCTGCAAAGTTTACAAGACCTGTAACGACGCCACCGCCGCCACCGCCAGAGCCAGCCTGAATTTCGTTGGACGTACTAATATCAGCGCCGCCGCCGCCACCACCGCCAACGACGAGGAACTGGACATTCTTGAGGTTCTTATCAATATTCCAGCTACCAGACTGGGTAAATACCATCGCCTCTTCGTTACCATCCTCGCCAAGACCAAAGACCCTATAGCCGCCATTTATGGGTTCAGAGCGATAAATCTTAAACGATGCGCTCCAAGTACGACCATTATAATTATCAGTCTCAGAGACCGAATAATTAATCGTATATTCGCCTGGATCTATCGGCAAGGTTCCGCTAAATGCCTCAGTTACGCCGTTCGTAGTAATCGTAGCATTAAGCTCGCCAATCGTCTGAACGGGAGCGACAAACTTGACATTAGGAGCATAGCCCTGAGCCCAGCTCGTGACCGAGAGTAAAGGCTCAGTCGCCCACTCGTTCGCATTCTTAGTAATCTTCCAAGTGAAGTTACTCGTAGAGCTCGTATTACCGTCGGCCCAAACGAAGCCAGACTTAAGCGTAACTTGAACAGTGTATTCACCAACATTAACGCCACCCTCTTCAGAGACGGTATACGCCGTATCTTCGGTCAAGCCAGACATCAAGAGTGAGCCAGTATATACCTTGTCCGTAAGCTTGGATTCGATATATTCAGCTGCATCGACCTTAACTTCGCTCTTAAGCGTATAGCGGAATACGACAATGCCTGAACCGCCCTTACCGCCATTGCTCTGATAGCCGCCGCCGCCACCGCCGCCGCCCTGGTTGTCGGCTCCGTCTGTACCCTTAGCCGCAGGATAGCTACTTCCAGCGCCGTCAGGAGATATAATTTCATAGCCACCATTTTTAGCTGTTGCGCCCGAACCGCCAGAACCATACATTTTTTCTACGTCTGTAATCGAAGATGTAAGGCCCTTACCGCCATAACCACCATAGCTAGATGAGCCAGGAGCTTGACCAGCCTCTATTGCGCCACCGCCGCCACCAGACGAATAAGTCTTATTTTCTGCGTTGTTACCACCTTTATTTCTAAAGGTCGCAACATTTGAAAGTTTATCAGACAATGCAGTTTGATCCCA